>CAZWXJ010000010.1:0-2575 GCA_964637735.1 uncultured Oscillospiraceae bacterium
AACACCTTACACCGAGATAAAAGCGCCGCATTTATCTCAAAAGAAGGGTTTTCAGTAGTGGCGCCAATTAAGGTAATACTCCCCTTTTCAACAAAGGGTAAAAAAGCATCTTGCTGCGCTTTGTTAAAGCGGTGAATTTCATCAATAAACAAAATGGTTTTTTCGCCAAGAAGCCTACTTTTTTCTGCCTGTTGCATCACTTCTTTTATTTCTTTTATGCCACTTGTAACCGCACTAAAGTCAATAAAATTTGCATTGGTTTGTTTTGCAATAATACGTGCAAGCGTCGTTTTCCCAACACCGGGTGGTCCCCAAAATATCATAGATGATATTTGGTCTTTTTCAATGAGGCGGCGCAAAATTTTGCCCTCACCCACTAGCTGCTTTTGCCCTACAAATTCATCTAAATTTTCAGGGCGAAGCCTGCTTGCAAGCGGCACTGAAAAAGAGCGGTTTTCAAAAAAAGATTGTTGGCTCATTTGCACGCTTCCTTTCCTAAACACTTTCTATTATTGTACCGTATTTTATATATTTTTAAAAGGCAATAAAAGAAAAAGCATTGGCAAATGCCAATGCTTTTTAAGGAGATTAATTTTAGATAAAACGTAATCCGCTTTCAATAGCTTCTTCTGTAATGCTCACGCCATCTGTGTTGGCATCCCAATAGTTTCCGTTAATAACCAACATATAGCCATTATCTACTTCGGTAATATAAATAGCTTTGCTGTAAGGGGTTGTTGCTTCAACACGGAATGTTAATTTTTTAAACGTTTTACCATTAATGGTAACTGTTTCCATAGAGTCAAAAATTCTTGCCCAGCTTTCATCGGTTTCTTCTGGAATTTCATAATATTCAACATAATAATCAGCATAAACATCTAAAGATGTAAGACCTTCTACTTTTTCTGCAGTACCAAGAAGGTATACTTGATTGCTTTTTGAGAAATATTGTAAGTTCCCTACATCAAAAAGGAACATATATTCATAATTATAATCACCTGATGCAAGTGATTCAACACCAAGGCTAATGGCAAGTTTTGATGCAGAATCAGTAAAACCTGTGTTTTCGCTCATGTTTTCGCTGTCCATGTCAAAAACCCACCAGCCAGAATCTACAGTGAAAGCAATGCCAAGGTACTCATTGAATATGTAGTTGCAGTGCTTAATTGCACAGCATTATCTTCATATTCATTTCCTGTACTACCACCACTATCATCACTATTACCACTTTCTACCCCTGGTAAAGAGCCGCAAGCTGTTAATGAAAATAGGAGCACCAAGCTTAATAACATAGAACTCAATTTTTTCATAATATAATCAACCTCTCTATTTTGTATTTTTAAATACATCAATAGTTTATTTTATAACGCATTTTTTTGCAAGCCTTTACAGCTTTTTTAATTATTTCTGTAACTATTTCATAAATTTATGGGTTAATTATTGCCATTTGCAACACTTTCCCAATCTTTCAAAAAACGATCAATGCCAATTGTCGTGAGCGGGTGGTCAATCATCTGTTTAAAAACTTTATATGGCACAGTGGCAATATGTGCTCCTGCACGTGCGCTTTCTGTAACATGCAAGGGTCCTCTTATCGAAGCTGAAATAATTTCTGTGTCAATGACATGTATAGAAAAAATCTCTGCAATTTCACTAATCAGTTGTAAACCATCAAAGTCAATGTCATCAAGCCTGCCAACAAACGGGCTGACATATGTTGCACCCGCTTTTGCAGCAAGTAACGCTTGTGCCGCTGAAAAAATAAGCGTTACATTTGTAGGTATTTTTCGCTCTGCTAAAATATGTGCCGCTTTCAAACCTTCTGCACACATTGGTATTTTAATAACAATATTCGGGTGAATTTTCACAAGCTCCATGGCTTCTTTCACCATTTCATCTGCTTGTAAAGAGATCACTTCGGCAGAAATGGGTCCATCAACAATAGTAGTAATTTCTTGTACCACTTCTTTAAAGTCACGCCCTTCTTTGGCAATAAGCGAAGGATTGGTAGTTACACCGCAAATAACGCCAAGGGCTGCTATTTCTTTTATTTCTTCCACATTGGCGGTATCAATAAATAATTTCATTGTCATTCTCCTTTTTTATGTTGCTATAAATGTACCATAACCACACCGCATTTTCAATGAAATAAGGCGGGTTTGCTTTACATTTTCCCGAAAAATTTGTATGATAGGTATATCTATTAACTACATTTTATGCGGGGGTGGGGTTTTGTGACTGAATTTGTATTTTCTGGTGGTGTAAAACCTGGTGGGTTAACCTCGCCCACAGAAATACGTATTTTAATTTGCTACCTACTTTTTGCAAGTGGTGGGTCCCTTTCATTACAAGAGTTGGAAGCTGCTGTTATTGGGGAAGAACTTGTCAATTATTTTGAGCTTTCGGGCGCACTTTCCACCCTCATTGAAAGCAATCTAATCCGATCACCTTTCTTAATGGTGCCGCTAAAAACTCGAACATAGGCAACTACGCCGCGATAAGTATCATATTTAGAATCAAAAATTAACGCTCGCGGATAGTCAACATGGCTTCGTTGATCCTCTTCTTGCGGCGA
>CAZWXJ010000010.1:2585-12983 GCA_964637735.1 uncultured Oscillospiraceae bacterium
AACATATTACCCTTACAAATGACCAATATTCCCTTACTGAAACAGGCACAGAAATTGCCCAAACGCTGGAATCCTCTTTGCCTTATTCCGTAAAAGAGCGTGCGGCTAGTGCGGCTATTCATGCCATACAATTCAACAAAAAACAACAGCAAAATAAAGCAGCTTATAGAAAACAACCTGACGGTACATACCTTGTAGAATGCTCCATTGCTGACATACAGGGGCCTGTATTCTCTTTCACCATTGTTATGCCAGACAAATTAACGGCGGAAAAAGTGAAAAAGCAATTTGTTGAAAACGGAGATATTTATTTTCAAACTATGCTACATGCCATTATTGGTAATGTACCTGCTGCGTGTGATGCCTTACAAACCTTACAGCCTAAAACCCCTACAAAAGAATAAAACTGTTTGCCATGGCAAGCAGTTTTTTCTTTTATCACATTCTTTTGTAGCCATGTAAATCCTTCGCTCAATTTATAACTATACAAATTTTGTATAGCCTTTACATTCTTAAAAAAAGAGCCTATAATAAACCATGGAAAATGAAATGAAAGAAGGTTTTTTACACAATGCACAACACACAAAAACTAAGCAATAGCGTTACATGGGTTGGTGCAGGAGACGTGCGCCTTGCCCTTTTTGAAAATATGTTTCCGCTTGCAAATGGCATTTCTTACAACTCTTTTATTATTGAAGATGAGAAAATTGCTTTGTTTGACACCGTTGATCGCTCTGTTCACCGCCAATATATAGAAAATATAATATACACTTTGAATGGTAAACAGCTTGACTATCTCATTCTAAGCCATATGGAACCTGACCACTGCGACGGTATTGAGAATGTAGTTGCCCACTACCCAAATATAAAATTAGTCGGCAATGCTAAAACATTTCAGTTGTTTGAGCAATTTTATGACGGTGATTTGAAAAGCCACTACTATGAAGTAAAAGATGGCGATGAATTGTCACTTGGCTCGCACACCTTAAAATTCATTTTTGCACCTATGGTACACTGGCCTGAAGTTATGTTCACTTATGAAAGCACCGAGCAAATTCTTTTTTCTGCTGACGCATTTGGCACATTTGGCAATATACAAGGTAACCTTTTTGCAGATGAGACTGACTATGCCGATTTCTATTTAAATGAAGCACGCCGTTATTACGGGAATATTGTTGGCAAGTTTGGCGCACCCGTGCAAGCTATTTTGAAAAAACTTGCAGATACCCCTATCAGCATAATTGCTGCATTGCATGGTCCTATCTTCCGCACCGAAGAAGGCATTGCCCTTATGTTAGGCAAGTACCAACACTGGAGCACTTATACCCCTGAAAAACAGGGCGTCGTTATTGCATATGCTTCTATGTATGGCAATACGGAAAACGCTGTGAACATTCTTGCAAAAATGCTGTCAGAAAAAGGTGTGCAAGATATTCGCATGTTTGATGTTTCTAAAACACATCCGTCTTACATAGTGGGTGACATTTTTAAATATAGCAACTTGGTTGTGGCAAGCCCTACTTACAACATGGGGTTATATTACGGCATGGACGCTTTGCTAAATGAGGTAAGCGCTTTGGGTATTCAAAACCGCAAGGTTTCTATCATTGGCAATGGGTCTTGGGCGCCTGCTTCTGCGAAGAAGATGACCGAACTGGTTTCTGCCATGAAAAACACAACCATCATTGGCAACGTGCTTGACATTACCTCTGCTGTGAAAGAAGAGCAGCTGCCTTTGTTTGAAAAATTAGCCGATGACATTGTCACTTCTTTAAAATAAACATATTGTAAATTATAAAACGGATGCAGCGAAATACTGCATCCGTTTTTTGCTTCAAGCAAACAATTATTTTCGCCCCTCTATAATACCTTTTCCCCCTAGCACATTAGAAATTGTCATGAAAATAATTTTAATATCAAGCCAAAGGCTTATGTGCTGTGCATAATAACCGTCAAGTTCAGCCTTCAAAGGTATAGGTAATTCATCACGCCCGTTCACCTGCGCCCACCCAGTTAGCCCAGGTGTAATATCATTCGCATTATATTTGTCACGTTCTTCAATTAAGTCATACTGGTTCCACAGTGCAGGCCGAGGTCCAACAATGCACATTTCTCCTTTTAAAATGTTAAACATTTGCGGTAATTCGTCTAGGCTGGTTTTGCGCAAAAAGCGCCCCACCTTTGTAATATTCTTTTCAGGGTTTTGTAGTAAATGGGTCGGCACATCTTGCGGGGTGTCTGTATACATGGTGCGAAATTTTAAAATATAAAAATGCGTTTTATCTTTCCCTACACGCTTTTGTTTGAACAGCACAGGCCCTTTTGAGTCAACTTTAATACAGATTACCAAAAGTAGTAATATAGGCGACAATAACACAATACCCAGTAATGAAAAAAGAAAACCCAAAACACGTTTAAAAATAGTTTTATACATGTTTCTGTTTCCCCTTTCAAAAACTAATATTCGGCATCTGCCTCTGTTACCATGTGGTTAAAGGTAGGCACAATTTCTTTTAGCTTTTTCAAAACTTCATCCGTCTTGTTGTTTTCAGCAATCATGCCAAGTTCTTCCAGTTGTTCAAAGAACAATTCTTGATTCATTTTGATTGGCGCACCAACATAAATTTGTGCATTTGCGGTTTTTTCAATACCCTCTTCATCAAGCAATAATTCTTCGTACAATTTTTCACCAGGGCGAAGCCCTGTAAATTTTATCTCGATATCTCTGTACGGGGTAAACCCTGCTAATTTAATTAAGTTTTCTGCAAGGTCTAGTATGCGCACAGGGTCTCCCATGTCTAGTACAAAAATTTTACCGTCTGTTGCCATGCTGGCGGCTTCTAGCACTAAACGTGTTGCTTCGGGTATCGTCATAAAATAACGCACAATATCACGGTGGGTTACAGTAACAGGGCCGCCTTCGGCCACTTGTTGCTTGAACAAAGGTAATACCGACCCATTTGACCCAAGCACATTGCCAAAGCGCACAGCCACAAATGTTGTTTTGCTTGATGTTGCCATACTTTGCACCACCATTTCGCAAATGCGCTTGGTGGCACCCATAACATTGGTAGGGTTTACCGCTTTGTCAGTAGAAATCAAAACAAATTTTTCTGCACCAAACATCTCTGCAGCTGCCGCCACATTATAAGTGCCGAACACATTGTTTTTCACTGCTTCTTCAGGGGCATCTTCCATAAGTGGTACATGCTTATGCGCCGCCGCATGGAATACAATTTGCGGTTTATATTCTTTAAAAATCAAGTTCATTTTATCAGCGTCACGCACAGATGCTATAAGCACCTTCATACAAAGTGTATCACCGTGTATACGCTTTAGTTCTTGCTGAATGGCATAAGCACTGTTTTCGTAAATGTCTAAAATAATTAAGCACAAGGGTTGGCATACAGCAATTTGTTTGCATAATTCTGACCCAATTGACCCGCCGCCGCCTGTTACAAGTACTACTTTCCCAGTCAATAGTTCATTGGTAGCAAGCGTTAATTCTACTTCTTGCCGCCCAAGCAAATCTTCCACTCTTACGTCTCGAATCCGAGAAACGAGGTCACTCCCGTCAGAAATTAGTTTTACAATGTCTGGCAGAATACGAATATTACAACTGGTTTTTGCGCATATCGCTAAAATGCGCTTTTTGTCTTCTTCTGTTAAAGTGGGTATGGCAATCAAAATAGTTTCTATTTCACATTCTTCAACCAATTCAGGTATATCTTTCGTTTGCCCCATAATGGCAACGCCCATTATACGGCGCCCTGTTTTCCCTGCATCATCATCAACAGCGGCAATAATGTTTAACTCTTGCCCTGGTGTTTTTTGTATTTCATGTAATATGGTAGAAGCCGCATCACCTGCGCCTACCAAAAGCACACGGGTACGTTTAATGCCAAGGTTTTGAAATTTTGTATTGCGATACATGCGGTATACAAGCCGTACCACTAGCGTCATAATAGAAGCAAACATGGCCGACAAAACATATACTGAAATAGGAATGCGTAAGTCTTTAAAAATAACAAGTGTAAACGCTGTAAACACAGCCAGTGCTATACCCGAGGCGACGCAGCAGCGGAAAAACTCAACAATTTCAGCGTACCGCCAAAGGCTGTCATACATGCCCATAACAACATAAACAATGGTGTAACAGCACACAAAAAAGAAACAGCTAGCAACCAGCAAACTGTAATACTTGTCCATGTTTGCACGGCCTGCTATCATCAGCCATGTTAACAAGTAAGCGCCCGTTACCAGAAGAATATCTATTAAAAGCAATGCCTGTTTACGGTATCGCTTCATCAATTTTGTTAAACTTTCAGGCATTTTATCATCCTTTATAGTTAAAAACGTTTTACTTCTTAGCTGTTATATATTACAATATTTTTACAAGATATTCAAGGTAAACCCAAACATGGTTGCCCTAAGCAGACATAAAGAATATTGTAGAAATATGTAAAGCATGCACAATTTTTTGATAATATATAAAACTTACAACAAAAAGGGGACGCAATATGAAATTTATTGTTGACAACGCTGTATTTGAAAAACTACCAACAGCCTGCTTTGGTGTAGTAGTTGCAAAGGGAATGAACAATGCCAAAACTTACCCGCAAATTGATGCTTTATTAGATGAAAGCATCCATATGGCATTCACCAAATATGACGGAAAGCATGTAAAAGAGGAAGAGGCTATCCTTCCTTACCGTGCAGCTTTTCAAGCACTTGGCATGAACCCAAACAAATATATGTGCTCTATTGAAGCGTTATTCACTCGCATAGCAAAAGGAAAAGGCATGCCCCACATTAACCCCATTGTTGACCTTGGTAATGCAGTGTCTTTAAAATACACCTTGCCTATGGGTGCACATGACATTGGCGGCGCTGCTGCAGATATGGCTGTCCGTTTTTCAAAGCCAGATGACACTTTTGTGCCGTTTGGGGCTGACCAAGCAGAAACGCCTGATGCAGATGAGCTAATTTATGCCGTTGGAAACCAAGTACGTACACGCCGCTGGACATGGCGCCAAAGCGAGCATGGTAAAATATCAAACACTTCAGCAGACATCTTCTTTCCAATTGATGGATTCACAGATATTAACAAAGAAACTGTTCTTATTGCACGTGATGAACTATGCGAGCTAATAAAAGAAATTTTTGGCTGCGAAGTTGAAACTGGTTATGTTGATGCCGAAAACCCTGAAATGACGTTTGATTTATTTTAACAACACTGCAAACTTTGTAGGAAGCGTGATTATTTGAAAAATGTAGTAGTAATTGGTGGTGGCACAGGGCTTTCACGCATGTTGCGTGGTATAAAGCAACTTGATGATACAAAACTTTCTGCCATTGTTACCGTTGCAGATGACGGAGGTAGCACGGGCCGCTTGCGTGAGCAATTTCACATACCCGCTATGGGAGATGTACGCAACGTTATGTATGCTTTGGCAGAGGAAGAGACCTTGTTCACCGAGCTTATGAATTTTCGATTCAAAGGTTCAGACCAAGACGTTGGCGGGCATAGTTTTGGCAATTTACTGCTTACTGCGTTAACCGAAACACGAGGTAGCTTTTTAGCAGCAATTCAAACGCTTTCAAAAGTGTTAAACGTAAAAGGTGAAATTATACCCAGCACTTTGCAAACCGTAACCCTATACGCCGAAATGGAAGACGGCACTGTTGTGCGTGGCGAAAGCAATATACCATCTACCAACAACCGCATTCGGCGCATTACTTACCATGAAAAGGTGCATGCCACCGATGATGCGCTACGAGCTATTCGAGAAGCAGATATCATCATTTACGGCATTGGCAGCTTATATACAAGTATTGTACCTAATTTAATTATTGAAGACCTTTTGCATGCATTGCAAGAAAGCACTGCACCAAAAATTTATTTTTGTAATACCATGACACAGCCTGGCGAGACCACTGGCTATTCCTTGGAAGACCATGTTGAGGCCCTGCAGGCGCATTCCTTCCCTTCCGCAGTCGACACTGTTATCACCTTTGATAACGCTCTGCCGAATGGGATTTTGGCACGCTATAAAGCTGAGGGAAGTGTTCCTGTTATTTGCAAAGAAGATACACACCCCTACCAGGTTTTAAAGCGAGACTTAATTTCTACGCAAGATGGTTATATACGCCATTCTGCTAACAAAGTATGTGCCGTTGTAGCAGAACTTTTGGCGCAGCTCACATAAAAGGAGCGTTCATATGTTCAAATACATTGCTCTTTTCTTCATTATAGTTGTTTGTTTTGCATTGCCAATTGTTGTGCTTGCTTTATTAAAAAAGCAAACTGGCGGAAAAGTTTGGTCAGCGACGTTTTGGGGTGCAGTAGGGTTTGTTGTATTGCAATTAATTATACGCATCCCTCTTTTGCAAACAGCACGTGTACAATTTTATTTGGCAAAAGCGCCTGTGCTTTTACAATATTTTTTACTTGCTTTTACAGCTGGTTTGTTTGAAACTGCTGGGCGTCTGCTTATCTTCAAACTGCCTTTGCGTAAACGAACTTCTTATGAAGATGGGCTTGCCGCAGGCATTGGGCATGGCTGGTCAGAAGCTGCTATTATTGTAGGCATCAATAATGTTCTAAATGCTACTGCTCTTATTCTTTTCCAAATAGGCGGGTCGTCTCTTGTTGCAAAATACTTGCCTATTTCTGCTACAGGTGCACAAGGCCTTATACAAACATTAAATGCTACACCTGTTTCTCATTTTTGGGCGGCAGGGTTTGAACGTTTGTTCACCATGTGTGCACATGCGGCTTTTAGTTTACTGCTATTTTATTTTATACAAAAAAAGCAAACTATACGTGGCTTTTTGTTTGTACTTGGTTTGCATACTGCGCTTGACTTTTTCGGGGTGCTTCTTGCAAACACAGGCAATATGTTCGTTACCGAATTATTCATTGCTGTTTTTGGTAGTTTGTGCGTGGTGTTTTGCATCAAGGCAAAACGTATGTTCAAACAACCACCAACATATAACCGTTATACACAAAAATATATTTTATAAAAAGGAGTTTTATGTATGGCAGATGTAAAATTGGCAAAAGAACTATGTGATGTGTTTGGGCCTTCTGGGTATGAACACGCTGTTACAAAGCTGATTATGGACAACATGACCGAGTTTGACACCAGTAAAGACAGCTTGCAAAACGTTTATGCACGTTATAAAAATGCTGACACTTCTAAACCGACTGTAATGCTTGATGCCCACACCGATGAAGTTGGGTTTATGGTACAGTCTATAAAAGCAAATGGGCTTTTGAAAATTGTGATGATTGGTGGCTGGGTTGAAAGCAACATTCCTGCGCATACCGTATGGGTACAAACCAAAAACGGAGACCTTGTGCGTGGTGTTACCTCTTCAAAACCACCCCATTTCATGAGCGCTGCAGAACGGGCAAAACCACTGACGCTTGATGACATTACCATTGACCTTGGCGTTACCAGCCGTGAAGAAGTGCTTGCTATGGGTGTTGATGTTGGCTGCCCTGTTGGCCCCGAAGTAGACCTTGTTTACAATGAAAAAACAGGTGTAATGATGGGCAAAGCATTTGACAACCGCATTGGTTGCCTATGTATTATTGAAACCATGAAGAAATTAAAAGATGCCAACTTAGATGTAAACCTTGTTGGCGCTTTTGCCTCTCAGGAAGAAGTTGGTTTACGGGGTGCCATTGTAACTGCAAGAACTGTAAACCCAAAACTTGCTATTTTGTTTGAAGGCAGCCCATCTGATGACTTCATCTACCCGCCTGAAGAAACACAATGTGCTTTAAAAGGCGGTGTACAACTGCGCTACCGAGACAATGGCATGATTGCTCACCCCGGCTTTATGAAATATGCCCGGGACATGGCTGACAAAGCGGGTGTTAAATATCAAGTAACTGTTCGCACAGGCGGCAGCACGAATGGTGCCTCTATTCATACCAGCGGCGAAGGCATACCAACTATTGTACTTGGCATACCTACACGCTATGCGCACACCCATTATTGCTATTGCGCTACGCAAGACGTTGACGCTGCCATTGACTTAGCTGTTGAAATCATTAAATCTTTGAACGACGAAACCATTGCAGAAATTTTTGCATAATTACATTGAGCTTGTACAGATAAAAAACCCAACCGACAACCTTGTCAGTGGGATTTGCTTTCACATATTAGTATGTTGCTATGCCATTTCAAAAGGGGGTATATCTTCCACTTTATGAAACACTTTATGTGGTAATACGCCTTGTAAAAGTGCTGCTAAAAGCATAAATGCACTTGCAAAAAATACAAACACAAAAGAAGGCACCAACGGGCGTGTATACATATTTTTTATACATTTTCCTTGTTTTACAGCACGTGCCATTTTGCCAATACACACCAGTGCACCCATTAAAAAGAAAAGCGTTATGGCAAGCCTTATTGCATACTGCAAAAGCACCCCAGCTGTAAGTACACCTTTGAAAAGAGCCATCCCAATTTGTACACACCGAAGTAAAATTTCAAACGGAAGTAGTATGAACAACACGTGTAGCATAACGCCGCCACCTATGCCAAGCCCACCGCCCCATGTTACACCCGCACGGCCGCACCACGCTTCATACATTTTCAAATGCAAAGTGTTCTGTTTGCCTTCTACAAACCCATTGTTTGAAATTACATATAGCTTAAACTGACATTTATTTTGCTTGCATATCTCTTCTGCCTGTTTGAAAAAAGGAAGCAAATGTGCAGGAATGCCATCAACATATAACGGAACTGACATGATCACTGCATCCACTTTTGTGAAGTACTGCAAAGCTTCTTCCCGCCCTGCTTTATTAAAAATGTCGCAAGTGGTTATTTGGCAACCAAAAAGCATACCCTTTATAAGGCGAGAAAAAAGCCGAGATGCACCACCCTTTTTCTTAGGGCTGGCGTTTAAAACAAGTATATTCATTGCCACACCTCTTTCAACCTAGTAATGTCTTCTACAAAAACCGCCTTTGCGTTCTTCTGCCCCAAATTTAATGCGTTTGCCTGCACCAGTTCCTGTGCAATTTCTTTTTCAAAATCATTGGTATCTCCGTAAAAATATGAAGTGAAATTCACCCTATTTTTGTAACGCATAGGGTGGTGTATTTCTTTATTACGGTACGTAAAAAGTGGTAAGTTAGACGAAATTGAACGATCTAACACTTTTTTTATGTATACACTATACCCACCATACCAGTTCTGCGAAATGATTGCTACCCTTTCTGCCTGCGCCAAAATGGCGCCCATGTTTTGCAATATGTCTGGCAGAATACACACTCCTGGCGTTTTTAGCCAGCAGCCAAAACACCCTATGCAAGTAGCTGCCTTTATTTGCTTTGCAGGTATCACCAGCCAGTTTTCAGCTAAAGATATTTGCTGCAGAACCCGCTCTTCTTCTATATCGTGAATTAAAACATTTGCATACCGCACTTTTACACCCCATTACCTGTTCACTATATATTTGCATTATACCATATAAGAAATATTTCTATATACATTGATATGAAAAAGAGGTATCCCCAAAAGGGTACCTCTTTTCATATATAGCTTTCTATATCATTATTCTGCTAAATTCATAAAATCCGTCATCGATTCTATCACAGTATAATCAGCAGGAATGTCAAACAAGCTGTCATCTATATTGGTTGAAAATTCTAAAATTTCCATAACCACTTCTTCTGCGCCTTGTGTAAATGTAATGTATTTAATGTTATCTCCACTCACATAGTAACGCACACTTGCATTGTCTACATTATATTCAAAGTATGGCAATGTTTCGCCACGTACTTCACCAGTACCTTTTGCATTGTACATACCACCCGTAAAAACAGGCACTGCATTGTCTGTAATATTCATAGGAATGCCAAGTGCACTTACATTCATAGCTAGTTTCTCATTGTCGCTTACAATGTAAAGGGTGTCGTTTTTCAGAATCATGCGCACTTGCATGCCTTCATATTCCATAAAGTACACATATTCACTTCCACGTATAGCAAGGGTTATATCAACCGTTTCTTCTACGCCTTCTGCAACGCCATACATACGCATTTTTATGTGGGTAGCTTCTTGCCCAAACATTTGTACCACCATGGGTACACCGTCCGTTACAATAACACCAGATGTTTCTTCTACTTGAGAAGATTCATCTTCTTTTCCACCACCACAAGCAGTGAAAAACAGCATACCAGCAAGTAGCAGTGCTAAAATTGATTTTTTCCTTTTACATCCCCCTTTGTCGATTTATTTTTATTTTACAACATTTGTGCCTATAACTATTAAACTTAATAACTAATAATATAAATACAATAGTACCTATTATAAACATAATAATCATACTTATATCTAGTATATTCCCAAATCCTATATATCTATTATAATT
>CAZWXJ010000010.1:12993-21257 GCA_964637735.1 uncultured Oscillospiraceae bacterium
ACCAAAACAATGGTAGCATCGCTGTCTATCACCGCTTGCTCAATTTGCTCACGAGATAGTAAATCAATATAATTCAAAGGTTCATCCCATACATACAAATGCGCCTGTTCACAAAGGCTTTTTGCCAAAAGTACTTTCTTTTTTTGCCCTGCGCTATACTCATCCATTACTTTTTCAAACTGCACCCGCTCAAACCCAAACTTGCGCAAAACAGATTTGAAAAGCGATTCGTCTAATGCATGTTCCTCAATAAACGCTTTCAAACTTCCTGTTAAAAACGAAGCGTCTTGCGGTACGTATGAAATAGTAAGCCCTGTTCCCATTTGTACAGTGCCACTATGCGGAACATTTTCGCCTATTAGCATTTTCAAAATGCTGCTTTTGCCACTACCGTTTTTACCTTGTAGCAAAATTTTGTCGCCGCGTTCTACCACAAAAGAAACAGGTGAGAGTTTAGCGCCGTTTTCATATTGCACTTGCACATTGCTAAACAGTGCCAAAACTTTTTTGGGGTATGTAAAAGGCTGCAAAAACAGCGGCTCATTTTCTTCCACATTCTTTAGCAGGGCTGCCGTATCTTCCAGTGCTTTTTCACGCCTTGTTTCAATTACCTTTGACCGTTTCATCATTTTAGCAGCTTTATGCCCAATGGCGCCTCTATCAGGGCGCAAGCCTGCAACACGTGTTCCTTTTTTGGTCTTCTCCACTTTGTCTGACCAATCTGCCGTTTGCCGCATTGCCGTTTCGAGCTTTTTTGCTTCTTTGCGCAGCTTTTCATTTTCTGAAAATTCAAAGCTGTTCTGCCGCTCTCTGTTTTCATGCCATGTGTCATAATTACCCTTTTGTACCTCTATATTCGCTTTGTTAATAGACAGCACATGGTCAATACAGGTATTCAGCAAGTTTCTGTCATGTGAGACCAAAATAAACCCTTTTTTGTTATTTAAGTAAGTGCCCACTGTTTGCCATGCTTCCATGTCTAAATGGTTGGTCGGTTCATCTATTAGTAAAAAGCTGTTTTCACGTAAAAACAAACTTGCCAAAAGCACTTTGGTTTGCTCTCCATTGCTCAGTGTTTCAAATGGGCGGTACAGTACATCATTTTCTACTTGCAATAAAGAAAGCTCCTTCTCTATTTCCCACTGCAAACGGCTTGGCACAAGTGCTTCTATTACTGCAAGCGTAAGCTGTGTTTTGTCAGGTACTTCGAAGGGGAAATAAGCAAAATCTACCTGTTTGCTAATGCTGCCTATGTATTCATATTCACCAAGCAATAGCTTTAAAAATGTGGTTTTCCCTCTGCCGTTTCTGCCAATAAAGCCTAGCTTCCAGTCAGTGTCTATTTGAAAGGACACATTTTCAAACACATTGTCATAACTTCCCTCGTACCCAAAGGTAAGCCCTGTTACATTTATTAAAGACATTTTGTCTCTCCTTTAACAAAAAAATTAGCCGCAGGAATACTCCGCAGCCAATACATTCTAAGTTGCACAAAGCAACCTAAATATAACAAGGCACAGCATGAATATATTCCTGCAAACACAACAAAAATGCCTACCATGTAGGTGCTTTATTGTGTAAAAAATTAGCAGGAAATATTGCGCATGCTTTGGCCCCCTTTTGTAAATTTCGTATTTATCATATACGGTTTGCTAAAAAAAGTCAAACGCAATGGCATATGAGCACCACTGCGTTGTTTTAAGTTTATAATGTGGGTTAAGCAACTTTTTCTTTGCGCAAAATAAGCCACGCAATTACTGTAAGTACCCCTGAAAGAACAATTGCAAGCATGCCCCACTGCCACGCCGCCATTTGAAAGAGCCTTGCAAAAAAACTTTGAATTGCCTTACCTATAGCGCTTTCTTCTCTGCCGCTAAAAAATTGCGGTATACCTATAGACCCTACCATCCAAATAACCCAAAGCGTCCAGAAAGCTTTCATGCCCCATTTGTGTAATAGCGCCCCCACAAACATTGCCATTGCTGTTAGTGTAAGGCTAATAAACACCATAAGCAATATAAAATTGCCAAGCCCAAGTGCGCTTACATTCATAATATATTCTGCTTCAGGCACAACCACACCTGCAAAAAACTTGTCAAAAAGAGAAAGCAGCCCTGCTGTTATAAAACAAACCAATAGCAATGCGTAGTTGTTTACATAAGAAGATATAAAGTACCGTTTTCTGTTGACGCTCATGCCGACAGCCATGTCAAACCCAACAATTAACTGTGCACCCGCAACCAATGTACACACAAAACAGCCCGCAAAAGCAAGTATTAACCCAACTGAAACATATTCCGTACTTTCAGACAGTAAGACAATGCTTGTTGAAACCATTGTACCAAACCCATACATGCCTATTGTAATCAGTATCATTTGTAAAAAATTAAATTTTGTTACTTGAAATTCTTTTTTTAATGCGTCCATAAAATCACCTCTTTACCCCTTAGCCGTATATTTTTTGCACATGACATAATTGCCACCGCAAAACAGCACATTTAACAACCACATGCCCATTAAACTTGTTTTACCAAATGTTGAAAGGCCCATTGCTTCATTCCCTACAGAACTTAAAAGGAATAAGAAAATACCAACTACGGCGCATATTATAAATAACACCAACGCTGCAACGCCCCATTTTTGAAACAGCTGCATAAGCCCGCCAAAAAAAGCACCTGCGCATGCAGCAAAAAACAAAACAGTAATAATAGTAACCGCTAATGAAAACGGTGGCATGTTTACTTGAAAAGCTTCTGCATTTCCTGCCCTTTGTATGGCGAAATAAACAATTCCTAAAATAATAACGGTTTGTAAAACTGTAACCAACACTTTTTCAAACATATCTACCAGAAAAACAGCTTTGCGGGTAGTGTTAAACCCAATTGCCATAGGTATAACAGATGTATGCCATTGCAAAAACAGAACAAAATTCATGACAACGCCACCCATGAAAAAGTACACTCCCGATAATGTTTCTGCCAAGCCTTCCGCCTGTGTATATATGCCACCTGTTACTTGAAAAAGTATAACAAGTGCTAGCACTGCGTTCATGCTTACAATGCTGGTAAACGCAGCTTTTGTAAAAAACTTAAAGTTTCTTGCTATTCCGTTTCCCATTATGCCACCTGTTCTTCTTTCAAGGCGCCTGTTAAGTATACAAAAATTTTCTGCAGAGACACAGGTTCTACATCCACATCTTTACCATTCACCAAATCAGAAATAGCTTGCCCTGGTGCTAAGCGTACGCAAATAGCGTTGCTTCTACCCAGTTTTTCAGTGTGCACAACGGTTTGCCCTTTTGCAATTTCTTGTACATCTTCTTCTCTGCCACTAATGTGGTAAAAACTGCTTATCAATTCGTCAGTGTCCTCTTTCAAAAGCACTTTGCCTTTGTCAATCATAATCACTTCTTCAAACACTTTTGCAGCCTCTTCAATAATATGGGTAGAAATAATAAATGTTCTGCCTGTTTCTGTGTATTCTTCTAGCAATAGTTCGTAAAATTGTTCCCTAGCCACTACGTCCAGCCCTGCAACAGGTTCGTCTAAAATGGTAATGTCCGCCTTAAAGGCAAGTGCAACAATAATGGTTACCATAGACAGCATGCCTTTGCTGAGTTTTATCAATTTCTTTTTTACATCAAGCTCGAAAATATTGATGAGCCTGTCTGCGTATGCCTTGTCCCAATTCGGGTAGTAAATAGATGCTATGCGTAAATATTCTTTCACTTTATAAGCACCAAGCATGGCATTCGGGTTCACGTTCAACTCACGTGAAAAGCATAAATGGTCAAGTACATTTTGGTTTTCCCAAACTGGCTCACCACCAAGGGTAATCTCTCCGCTTGTGGCGGGGTTTTGTGCAGTAAGCAAGCTTAATAAGGTTGTTTTCCCTGCGCCGTTTCTACCAATTAACCCGTAAATTTTATTTGGTTCAATGGTAAGAGATATATCGTTCACGGCGGCAACATCACCGTAATTTTTTATAAGGTTTTTACAAACCAAGTCTTTCGTATTTGACATTTTTCTTCCTCCGTCTTTTCTATAACTGTTCTTTTTCAGCTTTTTGTATCATGCTTACCAGTTCTTGTTCTTTTATTTGCAGGTTCTTTGCTTCTTGTACAAGAGAAACAACAAAGTCACTATAAAAACTGGTTTTCCGCTCCGCAATAATTGTTTCTTTACTTCCTTCTTGCACAAACATACCAACGCCTCTTTTCTTGTATAAAATGCCTTTGTCTACCAGTAAGTTAATTCCTTTCGCTGCCGTTGCTGGGTTGATGGAATACATCTTCGCAAGCTCGTTTGTGCTGGGTACTCTTTCCTCTTCACGCAGAATATCTCGCAGAATGTCGTTTTCTATCATTTGGCTAATTTGTAAGTAGATAGATGTTTCACTTGTTAAACTTGGTTTCAATCATTTCACCTTCTTTCGTTCTTTCGTTCTTTGGTTCATTACTTATGTAACTAACTATACAACCACATTATAAAAATGTCAACAGGTTTTTTAAAATTTTTTATTTTTATTTTCAAACAGAAAAAACGACCTGCAAATAAGCAAGTCGTTTCTTTATTTACATCATCCATATTAATCATGCCGAATGGCTTCAAGTGCCGATATTTTAACTGCCCTGTTGGCAGGCGCCCAGCCAGAAAGCAAACCAACAATGGTTGAAAACCCAAGCCCTAATAACACAAGCCACGGCGGTATGATGGACAAACTGCTTCCACCATTCATAATGTTGCCAAGCTGGTTTAACCCAAGTGAAATAAGGTAACTTAGCACAATGCCTACTATGCCACCTAACAAGCCAATCATGCCTGCTTCAATTAAAAACATGGTGCGAATATTCCCAATTTTGCACCCCAGCACTTTCATAACGCCAATTTCTTTGGTGCGCTCGTATATAGCCATCGTCATAGTGTTCATAATGCTAAGTGCTGCAACAAACATAGAAATAGCGCCAAGCCCACCCAGTATCATTTGTATCATACGGGTGCTTTCTTTCAGTTGTTCCCGCATTGACTGCATAGACCATGTTTCATACCCCATGGCTTTAATTTGCGCTTCCACGTCAGCCACTGCATCAACATCGGTTACTTTTACAATAATATTGTCATACCCTGTTGTTTGCCCAACTACTTTTATATTATTTGCCTTCATGTAGTCTTCTTCAAGCTTTTTCAAAAGGTTAATGTCAACAATCATGCCTTGAGATGTATAATAGCCTTTGCTGTAATCTTCTAACAGAACACCCACCACACGCAGTTCCACTTCTATTACTTTTACCGTGCCTCCCATTCCCGTATTGCTGCCATCATCTGTGCGAAGGGTAAGCACTTCTCTGGTGATGTCAAAATAAGGGTCAGGAATATTGCCACTTGCATCTGGTTGGGGCCAAATCATGTTATTGCTGGTACGGCGGTTGTCTTGAAAAGAATATGCCGCATATTGCCCTGCAAGCACGGGAATTACTTTTGCGCTTCCCGTTGTGTCAGAAAAGTAGTCTCCGCTAATCAGTTCATACCCAAGGGCTTCCACAGCGTCTGGGTACATGCCTACCAAATTGTAAGCATAGGTTGAGTATCTATCGTTTCTGCCAGCAAATATTTGCGCATTTAAGTAGCGAGGGTAATAAACAGGCGTTGCTACCACCACATTGTTAATAGCACGAATGGTTGCAACCTGCGAGTCATCAAGGGCAGGGGTGTCTCCGCCACTGTTCCAGTTATACACTTCAATTTGCGTAAGGTCTCCCATGCCTGCCATCATCTCTTCTTGCTGTTTGTCAATGGCAACACCGAAAGAAATCATGACGACAATAGAGCAAGTGCCTACCACCACCCCAATAATCGTCAGAATTGATCTTGCTTTTCTGCGGCGTAAATTGTCGGCGCACATTCTAAGCAGATCAGAAATCTTCATCTTCGTCCTCCGCTTCATCTTTCTGTGTTTTTTTCTTTTTATAGAACCAGAACCCGCCTGCGCCTGCCGCCGCTAATACAACCAAACCTACAACCCATTTCCATGCACCGCCTCCGCTGGTTGGCTCTTCAGGCAGTTCAGGGTCAATGCCAGGGTATTCGGGTATAAAGCCTTCTTCTACGGTAATAGAAAACGGCACACGCACTACTGTTTCTGTTCCGTTTGCGTCTTCATAAGTTAATTTTAAAGTGCCTTCTATTTCACCCATTTCTTCAGGGTAAATGTAAAAATCAACTGAGTTTTCAGTGCCAGCCGCAATATTACCAATATACTGTTGCTTTTCAGTTGTGGTGAAGTTTGTACCTTCTATTGAAGCAGAGAGGTTATAAATAATGCCCTTCCCTTTGTTGGCAAACCCTAAACTAATATATGCTTCGTCCCCCATGGAAACAATTTCAGGAGCGGAAATATCATAAACTTCAAAACGGTCTTTCTGGGTAATGGGCACAGAAATGCTTTGTGAAGACGTATATTGTTGTTTTTGCCCTTGTACCGTTGCATAATAGGTGTATTCTACAACAATGGCGGCGGTACCGGCTTCGGCACCAGGTTTTGCTTGTAGCGCAAAGCTGGCATTAATGCCACCGTTTGGCCCTACATTACCAACCACCACTGAACTTGACCCGCTTGCCACAACAATGCTGTCAGGCAATTTCACAGTTGCTATTACATTTTCAATTTCTAAATTGGTGCTGGTGTTATATGCGTTGGTGTTTAGTGTAAAGTTTTGCCCTGCTGCAACACTGCCGCCACCAAATGAACTGTTTTTCAAAATGACTTCTGGTTGTATAGATGTGTCAGAAGCTTGACCGATTTTTTGAACAACAGTTGCAAGAGGATATCCCACAGGATCATTAGATGCGTTTACATATGTCACATCAAAAGATAAGTCAGGTGTTCCTCCAAGGTATGTAATATTATTAAATGTAACTGTATAACTAAAATAACCTGTTAAATCATCTCTTTCGACGTAACTAATATATGAATCCGAAGGTATTGAAAATGATCCAGCATTTAGCCTAATTCTTACATCGTTAATATCATCTATACTGGAAATGCTTGAAGATGCATCACTTCCAATGGGTACACGTGCATCAATTAATGTTACAGCTATTGTACAAGTATCCCCAGGTTTAATTGATGATAGCTCAGTTCCCGTTAAGCTTACAACCGCATAATTAGCAACATACAAATCACTAACACTTGCCGCAAAAGTCATTTGACTAAATCCACTATTTATAGTAGTAATCAGCATCAATAAGCTAACAATGCAGCTTTTCATCCTCTTTCTCACTTCTTATTCCTCCGCTTCTTCTATCTCATTTGGCTTTTCATGTACATCTATATCATCAGGCATATGCCCTTCATCTTTTTCTTTCAGCGTTTCCAGTTCTTCTGTAACACTTTCTGCCTCCCCAAGAGACATCCTGCGTTCTTGCAATGTGTTACTTAAAATCTCACCGTCTAAAATAGAAATCACCCTGTCTGCCATTTCGGCAAGGTGTACGTCATGCGTAACCATAATAAACGTTATTTCATTTTCTTTTGCGTGGCTTATCATGGCTTCAATAACTGTTTTGGTTGTCTTTGAGTCAAGGTTGCCCGTTGGCTCGTCTGCAAAAATCACCTTCGGGCTACCCACAAAGGCACGGGCAATGCCTACTCTTTGTTGCTGCCCGCCAGACATTTCCGTCGGTTTATGGTCTGCTCTGTCAAGTAGGCCCATTAGTTTCAGCTGTTTGCGTGCTGCTTTGCTGCGGGTGGCTTTGTCCACCCCTTGAAACATCAGTGGTAGGGCAACATTTTCTTCTGCCGTTAGTGCGGGCAATAAGTTGTATGACTGAAACACAAACCCTAAATATTTTTGCCGAAAGGTAGCGAGCTCGTTTTCGGTCATCTTCGAAATATTATGTTTACCTATAAACACGTTGCCTTTTGTAGGTTTTTCAAGCCCTGCAAGCTGGTTTAGCAATGTAGACTTCCCCGAACCAGACGGCCCAACAATGGCTACTATTTCACCCGTTTCAATTTCAAAGTTAACATTGCTAAGCGCTACTACTTTTTCCTTGCCAACTTTGTATACTTTTCGCAAATTTGTTGCTTTTACAATTGTAGCCAACCAGTTTTCACCACCAAACATTTTTGAAATAAAATGCAAATCGTTTTCCTAATCATTCTAACACTATCACATCTTATTCACAACTCAAAAATTATGAACATGCGGTTAGAATATTCTTTATTTTCTATATAATAATCTTTATACATTTTTTACTTTTACA
>CAZWXJ010000010.1:21267-28729 GCA_964637735.1 uncultured Oscillospiraceae bacterium
TGAAGTACTAATATCCTCTCCTTCTTTAATTTCTTCTGTTTCTACTCCTGGAATATTATTTTCTATTTTATTTGCTTTTTTATAAATATTATATCTTTCATCCGCTAAATCTGTATTAAAATTAATCATAAAACCACCTCTTTTACTATTTTTAGTAAAAGAGGTCATTTTATACATTTTTTACTTTTACAGCACATGCAAATATTGCACGTGGCATGCTTGTTTTGTTATACTACTTGTAAGAATATATTTAAAGAGGGTTTTTATGCGCATTGTTTTCTTTTTCTTGTCTGCACTTTTTCTTTTCAACGCAGTGTCTGTCAGTTTTACAATGCGTTTTTCTGTTGGGCTTTTTTTGGTGTATGCCTTTGGGTTTTTCTTTTTATGTTCTGGCATTTTTTACCCACAACTAGCTACCTTTTATGAAAAAGGGGTTGGGTTTTTCATAAAGCGTTGTTTGCAAATTGGCTTTGCCGCATTCTTTGCGCTGAATATTCTTATTGGAATTTTAGGAAAAAGTGGCAACATTACCTGCCATGAAAAAGCCATTGTTGTATTAGGGGCTGGCTTAAACGGTGAAGATGTGAGTTCTACCTTGCGCCACCGCCTAGATGCTGCCTACCTTTACCATTTACAAAACCCTACCGCATACATTATTGTAACAGGCGGGCAAGGCCCTACCGAAATAATACCTGAGGCCATTGCTATGAAAAACTACTTGCTGGCAAAAGGCGTGCCGCCTGCGCTTATTTTAGTAGAAGATCAGTCAACCAACACCCATGAAAACTTTTTATTTGCAATAGCTTTACTAGAAGAAAAAGGCATTTCCACCTCTGATGCTATTGTGTTTGTCTCTAACCGTTTTCATAATTACAGGGCGGGGTTATATGCACAAAAAGCAGGTTTTACAAACACAACTGCGCTTGCTTCTTCTTTACCTGTTTCTATGGTGCTTCCCTGTTATTTTCGTGAAACTGTTGCCGTCATTCATTACTGGCTTGTGCGCCAGTTTAGTGTATAGCATTCATATTATGATGAGGTGATTTTATGCAGCCCTTTATTGTAGGTATCGCTGGGGGTTCAGGTTCTGGTAAAACAACATTTGCACAAAACATAGCAAATGCCTTTCCGCAATGTGCCACCATGCTTGCGCATGACTATTATTACGTACCTTTTACTGCGCTTTCTTTAGAAGAACGAAAACAGCAAAATTTTGACCACCCTTCTTCTTTTGACACTACGCTGATGGCACAGCAATTAACACAGCTAAAACAAGGGCATACTGTTCAGCGCCCTGTTTATTCTTATACAGAATTCACCCGTATGCCGCAAACTGAAACTGTACACCCGACAGCCCTTATAATTGTAGAAGGCTTGTTAGTGCTTGAGAACACAGAGCTACGAGATTTGTTTGATTTAAAATTATTCATTGATACTGACGCTGACGTGCGCTTTATTCGCCGTTTAAACCGTGACATGAAAACCCGTGAGCGCAGTGTTGACTCAGTTATTAACCAATACCTTGCCACCGTAAAACCAATGCACGAACAATTTATTGAACCCAGCAAACGTTACGCTGATTTAATTGTTCCCCGTGGTGGGCAAAACCAAGTTGCTTTAAATACTGTTTTGCAAATGATTAAAACCCATGTAGAATAAATTCAGTTTCTGTAAAAAAGAAGCATTGACGAAATGTCAATGCTTCTTTTTTATAGAATACCAAACCGTTTAAGCCAAGTGAACACCACGGGCAAAGCCCAAAATGCCACGCTGATAAAAAAGATGCCCCACAAGTATACAGGTTGTTTCCATGTTTCTTCTTTAATAGGCGCACTTTTTGCAGAGAGCTTTGCTGCCAACGTGCTTTCTTGATATGGCATTTTAAGCAACACATTTGCAAGCAATGGAACTGCAAAAAGAATAGGCGCAATTTCTATAAACACGGGTGCCAGCTGTGTATAGTAAAAACTAATGGTGTTGTAAGTTCCCGCTGTAAAAGAATTGAATGTTGTAAAAATACCAACAAGGCCAAAATCAAGCAAGTTGGCTTCTAACATGCCTGGGTAGTATATGGCGCATAACAAGAAAAACCCCGCCGCTAACACAATGTCTAATACATACCACACAAACTTTTTGTCTTCGCCAAATGTAGTAAGCACAACAAATGGGGCAATTAAGGCAATCCATTGTGGGTGCCAGTCAACCAATAAAAAAATGAGGGTGAACACGCACAGCCCAAGCCAAATTGCTATTTTATTCAGTTGCGCTTCTTTGGGTTGGTAAAAATACATTACAACACATATTAACAAAATAAGGGTTGGTAAAATAGCAACTTCTACCCCGCCTAAAAATTTGGCGGCAAATACACGGTCCATCATCAAGTCATTAAACACTTGCATATCGCCTGTTCTTCCGTGAAACAAAAGTGCCGTAGGCACCACAAGCCATAAAGAAAGGGCTCCATATTTTAAAATATATAATGGGCGTTTTTCTTTCAGCAAAACAAGTGGTGCAAACAGTAGCAACGGGAAAAATTTGCATGCCGCCCCTACACCAAACCACAAGGCCGAAATAGTTAATTTACCTCGCATCCAGAACAAAATACCAAGTAACATGAAGAAGAGACAGATACTGTCATACTGGCCCATAATGGCAACCGCAAAAAAGGCAGGTGCCCATAATGCTGTGTGCAGGCTTGTCCATGCACTCTTTTCATTCGTGAAGCTTAGTTCTTTCGCAATAAGGTAAACAAGGTAAGTGCACCCAAAGTAAAAGCCAATTGCCACAAGTTTGGCAATAAAGTACAAAAGCACTTCTTGCACTGCAAAACCGAACAACTTATTTATTATAAAAACGGGTAGTTCAAACAGTGCAAAAATGACATATACAAAAATATTGTAATGTGCATTATTTATGTAGTATAGTGTGTTCTCGTGCAGCATCACGTTTTCATAAAAATTAAAAAATTGCCCACTACATAAATTCTCCAATAACAAATAACTGTGGTTTGCTGTTTCTAAAATATCTGGGTGGGCGAACAAAAGCCATGCAAGCAAAAAAAACAGGCTAGCAATTACAATATGTTTTTTTGTTTCTTTTGTTTTTAACAACTGCATATGTCTGCCCTCTTTTCATCATAAGCTTTTTTATATTGTATAATTTGAATATGCTAAATGCAAGTAACCAAAAATAATAGGCCACATCGTAGCCTATTATTCTACAAGAAATATTAGCGCCAAATAAACCAAATAAGCACATACCCTGTAATTACCGCAGAAAGTGTAAACGGTACGCTAATTTTCATAAAGTCTTTTGCTTTTACTTCATAGCCTTCTTTACGCAAAATACCAAGCCCTGTAATGTTGGCAGAAGCCCCAATTGGTGTTAAGTTTCCGCCAAGGGTAGCACCTGTTAGCAAGCCGAAGTAAAGTAAATTGGGAGACACATTCATAATAGTTGCAATACCAGCTACCACTGGCAACATGGTAGCAACATACGGTATATTGTCAATAAAAGCAGAGATGAAAACAGAAAACCAAACTAGCAAACTATAAATTAAGAATAAGTTGTCTCCTGTAATGCTTACAAACAAACGGCTAATATCTTCAATAACGCCAGCATTCGCAATACCACCTACCACTACAAATAACCCTGAAAGCAGCACCAGTGTAAAATAGTCCATTTCAGTAAACACTTGTTTTACAAGCGCTTTGTCTTTCTTTTTCACAAGGGTACGCACAATGCCTATCAGTAATAGCGCCATGCATATATAGCCATTGGTGTTGGCAGGTTTACTACCTGCAGGAATGAAAGATGCAGCAATTAGTAAAACAATGGTGCCTAGTAATAACCATGTCGGAAAATAATCCGTCACTTCTGTTTTTTCAACTTCACAGATGCTTTGCGTGTATTTGCGGAAAATAATAAGTAACACAAAGGTAGATGCGATAGCACCCGCTTGTACCACCCAAAACATACCAGGTTTTCCTTCAAACACAAAAAAATCAGCAAAGTCTAAGTTCGCCTGTGCGCCAAGTAAAATGGCGGTGGTGTCTCCTACCAATGTTGCGGCGCCTTGCAAGTTAGACGCAACCGCAATGGAAATAACAATTGGAACAGGTGATATTTCAAGCTTTTTGGCAATGACAATTGCCACGGGCGCAATCATCAATACCGTTGCAACATTGTCAACAAAGGCAGAAATAATACCCGCAAACAAAGCAAGTGCCACAATTGCCCATTTCACATTGGGTACGTGGCATAAAATCCAGTCTCCCATTAAGGCTGGCATTTTAGACTCAATAAACAATGTTACAATTCCCATCGTGCCAGCAATCATCATAATAACATTCCATTCTACCAGCTGAAATACTTCGCCCACTGGTACAATGCCAAGTAGCACAAACAAAAAGGCAGATGCCACTGCCACATGCGCCCTGTATTTCGGAAGTGCTAAAAGCAGCACATATGTTAGCACAAATAGCCCAATTGCCACTATTTTTACTGATTCCCCTAAATTAATCATATACCCCTCAAAAATTTAATATTCAAAAACATACAATATCATAACAAAAAAAGGCGGCACTCTCAAGTATCTACTTATTATTTCACATTTTGTAAACATAAAAGGCGTGCCATAAGTGCACGCCTTCCTATTTTATTCTGCAACTTGCGTTTCTTTTCTTTTTGACCCTGTATAAAAGGCAAAGGCAAACCCTGCGGCCAGTGCAAATGCAACCATACCGCAAACAAACGGGTACTTCGGGTTATGTGTATAAAGTGAACCCGCAGCAAGTGCACCGAATATACCGCCAAGCCCTTTTACCGCATTGTAAAAACCCATAATAAGCGAACTGTTTTCGCCACGGGCATTGTCTGCCACAATGCTTTGCAAAAGCGGTAAGCATATTGCAGTAAAGGCATAGAAAAACACGTTGACTACCAAAAATGGAACAATCTTCGTCATGAGGATGATAGACAGCATAGTAACAGTACAAAGGCTAAGCACCCCTATTACTGACTTTCTCACATCTGTCTTTTTAATGAGATATACGCAAATGGTGCTGTTTGCCATAAGCGTAATAAAACCCATTGCTGCTTTTAAAATGCCATTATAGGCAGATGAAAAATCGAATTGGTCTTTGATATAGTAATTGAAGGATTGGTCAAACACAGTAGAACCCAAGCTATGTAGCGCACAAACAACAAATAAAGTCGCAAGTAGTGCCGTCATAAACTTACGGCTTTCTACAAAAGCCATAAAGGGGTTTGCCTCACGCGCCAATTCTTTCATTTTTAGCTCTTTCAATGGTACTTTTGCATCGTTTTCACAAACTGCATAAAATAATACACCGCATATAGCAAGCACAATAATTTGCGCTATAAGTGCATATTCTGTTTTCAATGCGCCAAGCATGCCACCTATAAAAAAGCCAAATGCCCCCGCAACTGACTGTATGGTTGCACTAGTCGTAAGCCAAACACCACGCTGGGTTTCATCGGGCGCCATGTTAATAATGTAGTTTAATATGGTTACAAATATGGCAGACAGGAAAACACCTGCAAAAACACGTGCAATAATAATCTCTAATTCTGTTTTTGCAAGGGTGAAAAATATTTGTCCTACAGCATACCCTCCACAACCTATCAGCAAAATAATACGGCTAGAAAGAAAGCCGTTCAACTTGCCCCAAAAGGGGGAGAACAGAAAATTCATGGTCATCATGGCAGCAAGGGCATAACCGAACATGTAGTCTCCTAGTTGCAGGGTTTTAAACAATGTTGGGGTAACAGGGTGCGCAAAGCCAGATGCCATATTTAATAATATACATACACAAAAAAATAAAATCATTCGTTTTCGCTTGTCCATAAAAGTCCTTCTTTCAAAAAATACATGGTTTAAGTTTACGCTTAAACCATGTAAAAAATCAAGTTATTGAAACAAAAAATTGAATTTAGCTATTCTTTGTACATATTCAAAACTATAATTGCAATTATTCTTCTTTAATTATTGTGAAATTTACTATATAATAGTCAAGTACATTGTTTTATTTTTTGCGAAATGAAATACAATAATAAATATATGATTGATAAAAAGGAGGGTGGCATGAAGTTAAAGCATGCTTTTGAGCGATATGAAAAAAAATAGGTACTGAGTGTTCATCAATACCACCTTCTTCAAAGCGTGTTGGCTGGCAATATTGTGCCTGATGAACACCATGCTTACACCATTAATAATATATACTATGACACGCCCGATTTTCGCTTGGCGCAAATCTCAATAGACAAACCTTTTTATAAAGAAAAACTGCGGTTGCGCAGTTATAATACAGTTTCTGCTGAAGATGATGTCTTCGTGGAAATGAAGAAAAAGTGCGATGGCATTGTTTACAAAAGAAGAATTGTACTACCTGAAAACCAAGCGCAATTGTTTTTATCGCAATCAAAAGATGTTCCGATCCCATCTGAATCAAAGCAAATTTCTGCAGAGATTGAATGGATGTTACGGTTATATGGTAATTTAGAGCCAAAAGTTTTCCTTTCATACAACAGGCTTGCATTTTGCGGGAAAGATGACCCTGCGTTGCGCATTACGTTTGACAAAGACATTGTATACCGTGAAACCCACCTGCGGCTTAGCGCCAAAGAAATGAATATTCCGCTTGTTGACGATGACTTTGTTTTAATGGAAGTAAAAGCACTGGGCGGCATGCCCTTTTGGCTAGCACGGGCATTAAACAGTTTAGAAATATACCCGTCTTCTTTTTCAAAATATGGCACTTACTACAAATTACAAGTTTTAACACCACCACACAAGGAGAGAGAAAATCGTGCTTCATAATATATTTACATTAGCTGAACTAAATATGTCTATTCAAACTTTACTACTTGCTACCGCTACCTCTATTTTGCTTGGTGTTGGTATAGCGTTTGTTTATATGTACAAAAACACATATAGCAAAAGCTTTGTACTTACATTAGTACTACTACCAACGCTTGTACAACTTGTCATTCTTCTTGTGAATGGAAACCTAGGTACAGGCGTTGCCGTGGCAGGTGCATTCAGCCTCATCCGTTTCCGGTCTATAGCCGGAAACGCCCGTGATATTTCCAGTATTTTCTTCGCCATGGCCATTGGGCTTGCAACCGGAACAGGGTATATTGGCGTTGCAGTCATTTTCTTTGTTATCATTGCCTTAGTAAATCTTCTGTTCATGTCAACGTCTTTCGGCGAAGATAAACATACTGAAAAGTCTTTGAAAATTACCATTCCCGAAAACTTAGATTATACCGACTTATTTGCAGATGTTTTTGAAGAATATGCATCTACACAAGAACTTATAAAAGTACGCACCACCAATATGGGCAGCCTTTATGAACTACAATACCAAATTGTTTTGAAAAAAGGGCAGTCCGAAAAAGTATTTTTAGATGCCATACGTACAAGAAATGGAAACTTACC
>CAZWXJ010000011.1:0-6498 GCA_964637735.1 uncultured Oscillospiraceae bacterium
GCGGCACCCTGCGGTTTACACCATTGAAGAAATGGAAAACTTACAACTTGCAGGAATAGATGATGTTGTAAAAAACTTGTTTGTACGTGATGATAAAAAGCAAAACTATTACCTTGTGGTGCTGCAAAAAAACAAACATGCCAACCTGAAAGAACTGCAAAACACACTGCAAAGCCGCCGCCTAACCTTTGCCTGTGAAGAAGATTTGCAAAGGTATTTAGGGCTAAAAAAAGGCGCAGTAACACCACTTGGCATTTTGAACGACGCACAGCATAAAGTAACGGTTGTGCTAGATGAAGATATAAAAAAACAAACACAAGTGGCAGTACACCCAAATGTGAACACAGCAACGGTATGGTTTGCAGTGGCAAGCCTAGAAAAACTAATAACCGAATGTGGCAACACGTGCATTTGGGTAAAATTATAATAAAGCAATAAACCAGCGAAGAGCGGAAGCAACTTCGCTGGTTTTTGTTTGCGCATATGTTGCAATTCTTTATAACATGTTCATAAAAAATGCATATATAAATGTGATGAAAGTGTTACAATAAAATTGTGATAAAAGATTGACAAACAATATTTATTGATGTATTATTGTGTTAGTTCATCAGTACAATAATACAAAAAGAAAATATGAAGCAAATCTTTCCTATTTCTTTCCTGTTTCGTTTACCGCTTCCTTTCCTGTGCCATGCTACAGTATGTTTAAACCGAAAAGTGAAGTGTAACGATATACTTCGTCGTAATATAGGCAACCGGTTAATTTTTTGAAAGGTGATCAAGTATGGCAATCATCAATATGCTTTCACACGCTGACAGTGTAAAAGGGCAAGGTGTATTATCTGCCTACCAAGAGCAAGTTGCGCTTGTGAAAAAAGGGTTAGAACCCACATTTACAGTACGAGAAAATAGCCTTAGCAAAGCAGACATTCTACACATACATACGGTAAACCCGTCGTTCTTCATACAAAACAAGTTAAAAAGTAAACACACGGCGTCGGTAGGGTATGTGCATTTTTTACCTGAAACAATGGAAAAAAGTTTACACTTACCACCATTTTCTAAATGGATCTTTTATAAATATATCATTGCGTTTTATAATGCGTGCGACTATTTGGTAACAGTAAACCCTTGTTTTATACCGTTAATGCAACAGTATGGCATACCCCGTGAAAAAATAGTATACATACCAAATTTTGTAGCAAATGATAAATTTTATAAAACTGAAAACAAAGCAGAACTACGTGAAAAGTACGGGCTGCAAGCAGACAAATTTACCGTGCTGGGTGTAGGGCAACTGCAGCACCGCAAAGGCGTGTTAGACTTTGCCGAACTTGCAAAACGGCTACCCCACATGCAGTTTGCCTGGGCAGGCGGGTTTTCATTCGGGAAAATATCAAACGGATACGATGAAATAAAAGAGCTGATGAAAGACCCACCAAAAAACTTAACCTTTTTAGGGCTGGTAGAGCGGGACGAAATGAATGACATTTACAACCTAGCAGATGTATTGTTTCAGCCCTCTTATGAAGAGCTATTTCCAATGACGATTTTAGAAGCCATGTGCTGTGAACTACCCTTGCTACTGCGAGATTTACCATTGTATGAAGGTATTTTAGGTGGTTATTATTTACAAGGGCACAGCAATGATGACTTTGAAAATATGTTGCAAGCATTAGAAAACGAAGAAACACGCACAGCCGCAAGCGCACTTTCAAAAAAAGGGAATTTGCATTACAGCGAAGACCGTGTACTGAGCATGTGGCGTAACTTTTACACAGCGGTGCAAAAAGCACCTGCACCAGAAAGGTTTCATAAAAAATTATTACGCAAAGCAACCAATGTGTTGCATTTATAAGGTGAAAAAGGGGAATTATGGACGTGACGAAAAAATATCCGAAAGCAGTTTGGAATATATTGTCTGTTATAGGCATTGCGTTTTCGGTAGTAATGATGGTAGTTGGTTATAAACAAGGGCTTTTTACCTCTGAAGATGCACTGCGCCAGTTTTTAACACACTGGGGCATATGGGCGCCCGTGCTGTTTATACTCATACAAATTGTACAGGTGGTTGTGCCAATCATTCCTGGTGGTATTACGCTGGCAGGCGGGGTGTTACTGTTTGGCCCGTGGTTTGGGTTTTTGTATAATTACATTGGTATTTGTATTGGGTCAATCTTCAACTTTTTGCTAGCACGAAATTACGGAAAGCCGTTTGTGCAAAGTATGGTGGGTGAAAAAGTATTTGGCAAATATATTGGCTGGCTTGATGAAAAAGACCGCTTTGACAAAATGTTTGCCGTTGCCATTTTTTTACCTGTTGCCCCAGATGACTTTTTATGTATGTTAGCAGGGCTAACGCAAATGACCTTGAAAAAGTTTGCGACCATTATTTTGCTTGGTAAGCCTGCCTCTATCTTTTTATATTCCATAGGGCTTACAGCGGTGGTGCAATACTTTTTAGGGTTTTTAAAATAGATGATATGAGAGCAAACAAAAGAACCTTGCTTTTAACCGCAAGGTTCTTTTGTTATGCAAAGGTAGATTATTTTGTGTAAACAACACGTCCGTCTACAATGGTTGCATCAATTTCTGTGTTGATAATATCATCAGGGTTGATGGTGAAAATGTTTTGGCTAAGTACGGTAAAGTCAGCATAATAGCCAGGTTTTATGCGCCCTTTTACATCTTCTTCAAAGCTGGTGTAAGAACTACCAAGGGTGTAACAATCAACAGCATCTGCAACGTCCATACATTGCTCAGCATAAAAGCCACCTTCAGGCTCGCCTTTAAGGTCTTTACGGGTAACAGCGCAATGAAGGTTGTTAATGGTGCCAAGGAATTCAACAGGACAGTCAGTGCCAAAGCTGACATGTACACCCATTTTACGCAGTGTTTCAAAAGCGTAACTGGTAGAGGCAAGTTCTTTGCCAACACGGTCTTCTAAAACGGTCATGTCATAATGAATGAAGATGGGTTGTACTAGTGCCAAAATGTCTTTTTCTGCAAAGCGTTCTAGCAAAGGCATGTCTGTAATTTGTACATGCACAACACCGTGGCGATTTGTGTTTTCATCACCAATAACAGTGTCATAACTGTCAAGCATTTGTTGAATGGCGGCATCGCCTATGGCATGGGCAACTACTTGGCTGTTATAGGCATCGGCCATTTGCACCAAAGCATCACTTTGCGCTTGTGTTAATGTTTGTACACCAACAGCGTCAGGGTCATCATAATATTTTCCACGCAGGGTGGCAGTACGCCCCCCTAAAGAGCCATCAACAAATAGTTTCAACGGGCCAATTTTGTTGAAAGCATCTCCTTTGCCAGTAACGTTTCCTGCATCTAAAAATGCTTGGTAAGTGGTGGGGTCCATAAATTTACATTGGTGGTAAACACGTACAGTTGGGTTTTCAGCTTGTACCTTTTCGTACAGTGGCTGCATAACCTGCCAGTTGTCTTCACGAATGTCATTGGTGTGAATAGACGTGATACCGTTTTGTGCAGCAACGTTCATGGCAGCACGCAGAACAGGAACCATGTCATCAACGGTGAGGGTTTGCCCTCTTAGGCCGCCAAGTAAGCGCTCGTCAGCCTCACGGAAAATACCGTTTGGCGTGCCGTCTTCCCCAAGGTCAAACTCCATGCCGTCAACAGGCGGGGTGTTTTCGGTAACGCCAGTAATGGCAAGGGCAGGTGTGTTAATGGCAACAATATGCCCACATGCACGTGTGAAAATAAGCGGGTAGTCGGTAGTAATTTCATCAAGGTCATAACGGTTTAACATGGTGCCATCATCGGTGAAATAGTCTTGGTTCCAGCCCCAGCCGTTTATAATAGTGCCTGGCTTTGGGTTGGTACGGGCAAGAAATTCTTTCGCCATGCGCATTACATCTGCTTTAGAGGTAGCGTCATGCAAGTCAATGTTTTGCAACAATTCACCAAATTTATAAAGGTGCATATGGCTGTCATTAAAACCCGGAATAACGGTGCGCCCTGCGGCATCAAAACGGGTAGCGCCGGCAGGGGCTACTGCCAAAATTTCCTCGTTGGTGCCAACTGCTTTAATAAGGCCGTCTTCGGCATAAACAGCTTGTGCAAATACGCCCTTTTCAATGTAGATATTGCCGTTGGTAATTACAAATGCGTTCATAGGGTACTCTCCTCCACTGGGGTTTCTGTATGTGCAGAAACCGTTTTATTTTTTTTGAAAAAAAGTTCATATAATACAAGGCCTGCCACAGGAACAACAAGACCTATTAGTGATGTAACGGGGTCCTCAATAAAAGTGTTGATGAGAAGACCAATGGTAACAAGAATGGTTAAAACAACGGTGATGGGGTACCCCCATACTTTGTAAGGGCGGTCCATTGTCGGGTATTTTTTACGCAGTTTAATAACTGCGCTGAAGGTAAGAATATTAAAAAACATACTGCTGAATGCAACAAGGCTTGTAAGCTGGCTTAAGTCTCGTGCCCACACAAGAGCAATAGAAACGATGGCTGAAGCAATTTGTGCATTGATAGGTGTTTTGTATTTTTCGTTTAGTTTTGCCATGCCAGGGAAGAATGCGCCGTCTCTTGCCATGGCGTAATAAGTACGTGGGAATACCATAACACAACCATTCAGTGAGTTGAAGATGGAAATGATCATGGCGGCGCCGACAATGAGCATACCCGTGTTGCCAAATAAGGTTTGGGCAGCGGCAGTGCCAAGGAAGTAGTCCTCATTGGCAATCATCGTTACAATGGTATCATACGGTAAAACACGGTAAATAGCAAAGTTAAATAATGTGTATAAAACGGTAACCCCTAAAATAGAAAGAATGATGGCAAGAGGCAGGTTACGTTTTGGGTTTTTTATTTCTTCGCTGATGGTATTCAGATTTGTCCAGCCTTCATATGCCCAAAGGGTGGCAACCACTGCAAAAGCAATCATCCCGCTGAGCTGTGGAAACGAAGGATTTGAGGCAGGCATCAGGGTGAGGTCTGGCTGCTGTGTACCCATAAAAATGCCACATATCAAAATAATGCCAATGGGTAATAATTTCAATACCATGAAAATGTTTTGAATGGTACTGCCCAGCTTAATACCGAACATGTTTACAATAGACAGCAGAATAATAATACCCATGGCAAAAAGTTTTGCGCCTGTGCCTGAAATGGGAATTAAGCTAGAAAGTGCAGAGGGCAGTGCAATGGCAAGCCCCGCAATAGAGCCAGAAGACCCAAGCAAAAAGCCAGAAAAGCCACTCATGAAGGCGACACGTTCGCCATATGCTTCACGTAGGTAAACATAACCGCCACCTGCACGGGGCATCATAGCACCAAGCTCTGCGTAGCAAAGCCCAGAAGCCAAGGTGAAAAGCCCACCAAGTACCCATACTAGCAGGGCAAGGCCAAGGCTCATGCCGCTGCGTATTAGCACATAGCTACCCAGGTAGAAAATACCACTGCCAATCATGATGCCGCCAAGTACCGAGATACCGCCGAATAGGCCGACTTCTCTTTTCAGTTCCGTTTGTTCCGACTGCAACGCCGAAACAGTGTCGTTTTGTGTTGACATAAAGTCAACTCCTCTCAAAATAATATAACAAAAGAAGTTGCATCGCATCGATGCAACTTCTTTCAGAAATACTACTTTGAAAGTTGTTTACCACCGATAGCACCTCCGCCTTGAAAAGCGGGAGTCACATGGGTGTTCCCCACGTGCCCAGAAGAAGTGTGTGCCCACAAGCTTCCCTTCGGCGATAGTTCCTTTCCTTTACGTCACAGGGTGCCCCCTCGGTAAAGTACTCATTCGTACCGCGCCTCTATCAACTTTTTGTATGTTCAAAAGAATAGCATAATAAAGTTTGGTTTGTCCACTAAAAAAATGGTTTTGTGAAATTTATGGAAAATATGACAGGTTTCACGAAAGAAATAAGATAGGCTTTGGGCAGAATAGACAAGGAAATTAATCTTCGCTTGGGTGGGTTTCTAGGTATGCCTCTTTTTTCTGTTTCCAATATTTGCTCATTGAAAAGGTTTTGCTTTCGGTAATTTCTTCCCCTAAAAAAGCGGGTGGTACAAAAGCATTTGCTTTTTCAACAGAATCAAATTCAACTTCAGCATAGAAGAAAGAAGAACCTTCACCAGCATCAACAAGGTTGCATTCTAAAATATCTCCGCTTGGTAGGGTGTAAGTTCTAAAGTCTTTCCGAATGAGCGGCATGCCAATGAAAGTCGAGAGTTTGTCAAACAAGTCTTTGTCAATTTCGGTTTCAATTTCTTCACGCACAAGGGTACCTTTGCCTTTGAAGCACAAAATATAAGTAATACCGCTTTGTGTTTCAGTGCTGCGAATACGTACAACAGGGTTTGTTGCAATATACCCTTGGTACATAACAGCAGTTTGTAGGTGGGGCAACCCTTCGGGGAAGGAGGTTAGCCAAAACTTGCGTTCAATTTCCAAAATAACACCTCGTTTTTAGTAATATGCCATTATTTTACATGATTT
>CAZWXJ010000011.1:6508-11552 GCA_964637735.1 uncultured Oscillospiraceae bacterium
TTTGTGTGGTAATACAAAACTTAAGCCGCCAGTTCTTGCATGGCTTCTTTGGTGGTGTCGGCAGAGAATAAAAAATTGCCTTGTCCGTCATACACTTCTACGTGTCCGTCTACAATGCGAATATCAACAGCCATTTTTGCACGTCCTTTCTACTATAAATAAAGAAGGGTTTCGATGTTATTTATAGTATAAGAAAGATTGTGTACAATAAAACGGACTTTAATTTGACAAAAAAAGAAACCTTACACAAATTGTGCAAGGCTCGGTTGAATAAGTTATAAAAACAAATTATTCAGCAGCGCTTTCTTCTTCAGTGCTTTCTTCTTCAGCGCCTTCTTCAGTGCTTTCTTCTTCAGCACCTTCTTCTAAAGCAGATTCTACTTCTTCAACTTCAGATTCGATAACAGATTCAATTGCTGATTCAACTTCTTCAACTTCAGATTCAACTTCATCTTTACCACAAGCTACCAATGTGAAAGCCATAGTTAAAGCCAATACAAGTGTAAGTAATTTTTTCAAACTAGTTCCCTCCTTTGCAAGTTTATTGCAAAATGTAGTATAGACCTTGAGAGGGATGAAAACAACTGCAAAAAGGTTACAATTCACTAAAAAAGTATACAAAAAGGTAACAATAAAAAGTTATTCGGCTAATCCGCTTTGTAAAAAGGTAATATAGTCTGTTTTCACTTGCAAAGGTGAAATAATTTGTACATCTTGCCGAAAGCCAGAAAGCCAAGAAAAGAATTGGTCGCTTACCACAACAGGCAAAGTTAAGCGGAAAGTATCATCAGCATCTCCTTTTTGCAGGGAAAGTTTGTCTCCAAAACGGTCAATAATAACGCCGATGAGACGGTTTGCAAATTGCAAAGTAACGGTTTCTTCTTCCCCGCCAAACATGCCAAACATTTTTTTAGAATAAATGGCCATGTCAAACTGTTCAAAATGTTCGCTACCCTCACGTGGGGCGTCAAGCAAAGAGATATGTTGCATTTTATCAACACGGTAGTGGCGAATCATCTCGGTGGGGGCATCATATGAAATGAGGTAGTAATTTTCATCATCCCAGCTAAGCGCCTATGGGCTAACCGTGTAATTGGCGCCACCTTTGCGCAGTTCACGTTTAATGGGCTTACCTGCAGAAAGGTCAAGCTGCCATTCGAAGTATTGAAACTGAATTTGCACACGGTTGCTAATGGCTTCATGCAAGGTGTCAACATTATAATAAATTTGCTCGTTCAATGTTTTGGTGCGGTTTGTAACATACACCTGCCGCTGTAACAAACGGGCATTATATTCATTGGTCAGCCCTTCAATTTTTTTGATGAGCTGTGCAGATTTTTTATGGGTAATAAACTTAGAGGCTTGCACGGCATCTACCAAAAGTTTCAACTCAGGCAGTTCAAAAGAGGAAGACCCAATGTAGTAGCCCCCATTTTTTCCATTTTGTAAAACAATGTCAAGCCCGTAACTGCGCAAGGTTTCAATGTCGTCGTAAATGCTTTTGCGCTCAGCCAAAACGCCCTGCAATGAAAGAAGATGCAAAATATCTTTCATAGAAAGCGGGTGTTGTTCATCACTATGGGCTTCTAAAATGTCTTTCAAATAAAGAAGTTTTAGCTTTTGGTTAGGTCCTTTTGCCATAAAAGTCTCCTTCAAACAAGTTTGCACACAGTATAACATACTTGTATGCGAAAAAGAAAACACGGTAACCGTTCGTTACCGTGTTTTGTGTAGCTTTATTATTCGTTTTCTTCGAACATGTCTTTTCCAACGCCGCAAAGTGGGCAAACAAAATCATCTGGAATATCTTCCCATTTGGTGCCCGGGGCAATGTTTGCATCTGGCCAGCCATCGGCTTCATTGTAAACCCAACCGCAAACGGTGCATGTATACTCTTTCATGTGTATCAACCTTTCTGTTAATAATATAGTATGGCTATAGTATATACATTTATTCTTCTGTATGAATGAATAAATTGTGAGCAATTTTTAAACAATGAAACAAAAAAGATTATTCTGCTTGTAACAAACTTTCCCCTGTCATGTCAGCAGGTTGTGGCAAGCCTAAAAGCTGTAGCATAGTGGGTGCAATGTCACATAGTTTACCGCCTGTTTGCCGCAAAGAAACATCGCCTGCACCGCACAATATAAAAGGCACAAGGTTTGTAGTGTGTGCAGTGAATGGTTTGCCATTTTCGTCTAACATCCGTTCAGCATTGCCGTGGTCAGCGGTAATAAGCACTTTTCCGCCAAGTTTTAATGTAGCATCTACCACTTCTTTTACACAGGTGTCTACGGTTTCAGTAGCTTTTACAGCAGCGGCAAAATCTCCTGTATGGCCTACCATGTCGCAGTTGGCAAAGTTTAAAATAACAACGTCAAATTTGGCAAGGTTTTTCAGTAGGGTATGGGTTACTTTATAAGCGCTCATCTCAGGCTGTAAGTCATAAGTAGCAACTTTTTGGGAAGGGATTAAAATGCGTTCTTCCCCTTCAAATGGTACTTCTACACCACCATTGAAGAAAAAGGTAACATGAGGGTATTTTTCAGTTTCAGCAATGCGCAACTGGGTAAGCCCTTCCGCTGCAAGCAATGCACCAAGGGTGTTATTTAAGGTTTCGGGTGGGTAGGCAACTTCTACGTGTGGCATGGTTGCGTCATATTCAGTAAGGCAAACAAAGGTAAGTGGGAAGTACCCGTTCACCCGTTCAAACCCAGTAAAGTCTGGGTCAACAAAAGCACGAGTTAGCTGGCGGGCTCTGTCCGGTCTGAAATTATAAAAAACAATGCTGTCATCTTTTTGAATGGGCGTGTTTATAAAAGTGGCAGGCTCAATAAATTCATCGGTAATGTTTTGGGCGTATTGGCTTTCAATATAGGCAGATGGTGCTTCATTTGTAATATAAGGGGTATTGTGGCATAAAAGTGCATTATAAGCACGCTCGGTACGTTGCCAGCGGTTGTCTCTGTCCATAGCAAAATACCGCCCAACAACCGTACCAATTTGCCCTATACCAAGGGTAGTAAGCTTTTCTTCCAGTTGTTTCATGAAGCCTGCACCAGATGTAGGCGAAACATCTCGACCATCAGTAAAGCAGTGTACATAAACAGTTTGTACACCTTGTGCTTTTGCCATGTCAAGCAAGGCAAACAGGTGGCTCATATGGGCATGCACCCCCCCATCAGAAAAAAGACCCATTAAATGCAAAGTATGGGTTTTTGCATGTTGCATAGCGCCCAGTAAAACAGGGTTTTGAAAAAGAGAACCATCTGTTACAGCGTTTGAAATACGAGAAAGGTCTTGGTAAACAATGCGCCCTGCACCAATGTTGGTATGCCCAACTTCACTATTGCCCATTTGCCCCGCAGGTAGCCCAACATCTACCCCTGAAGCAGAAATGCGGGCATGCGGGTTCTTCACCCAAAGCTCATCTATATTCGGTGTTTTTGCGGCGGAAATGGCATTACCTTCGGCATTATCGCTACAACCAAACCCGTCACAAATACATAAAACAAGGGGTTGTTTTTTAGCAGAAAAACTCATAAAGCACCACCTTGTTGTGTGGCGTTTATAATAGCGGCAAAGTCAGTGGCTTTTAAGGCAGCGCCACCAATTAACCCGCCGTCAATGTCAGGCATGGCAAGCAGTTCAGCGGCGTTTTTGGCATTCATAGAACCACCATATAAAACACGTGTATGCTGTGCAAAGTCTTCACCATATGCGGCGGCAAGCAAGGTGCGAATAAACCCGCAAACTTTCTCTGCCTGTAAAGGCGTAGCAGTAAGCCCTGTGCCAATGGCCCAAATGGGTTCATACGCAACAACAAGGTTTTGCAGTAAGTTAGCAGGTATACCCGCCAAAGCATTTTCAAGCTGGCTTTTTATAAAGGCTTCCGTAATACCTTCTTCTCGCTGGGTAAGGCTTTCACCAACACATAAAATGGCAGTTAGCCCACTTTGCAGTGCAGCATGTAGGCGCTGGTTAACGGTTTCATCGGTTTCGCCAAAATAACTCCGCCGCTCTGAATGCCCTAAAATAACATAGGTACACCTAGCTTCTAATAGCATATCAGCTGAAATTTCACCCGTGTAAGCGCCGCTTTTTGCAAAATGGCAATTTTGTGCGCCGAGTTTTATATTGCTTTGTGCAAGCAATTTGCCTACTGAAAAAAGTGCTGTAAAAGGCGGGCAAACGGCAATGTCACAAGTTGTACCAGCAACAAGGGGAAGCAGGTTTTCCACCAAGGCGGTTGCTTCTTCTATGGTGTTGTTCATTTTCCAGTTTCCAGCTATGAGAGGTGTGCGTAAAAGCAGGTTCATAAAGTCCTCCAATATAAAGTGTAAAAATAAGAAGTGTTGCAAATACCCAGAACAGAAGCTCTGGGTATAGTGCATGGTTATTTATCATTCAGGGCAGCAATACCAGGTAAGGTTTTGCCTTCTAAAAATTCAAGGCTAGCGCCGCCCCCTGTTGAAATATGGGTAATGCTATCAGCAAAGCCGTATTTCTCAACAGCCGCCGCTGAGTCTCCGCCACCAATGATGGTGGTAGCGTTTGATTTGGCAAGCGTTTCGGCAATAGAGGTAGTACCCATTGAAAAGGCACGCATTTCAAAAACGCCCATTGGTCCGTTCCAAATAATGGTGTTTGCACCCTCTAGTGCATTGGTAAACAGTTCAATGCTTTTTGGGCCAATGTCTAGCCCCATCCAGTCATCAGGAATGTCATCTGCATCGCAAATGTCAACCGCTGCATCTTCCGCAAAACGGTCAGCAATTACACAGTCAACGGGTAACAGCAGGTTCACACCTTGTGTTTTGGCATCGTCTATTAGTTCAAGCGCAAGGCTTAATTTGTCGTCTTCACAAAGGCTGTTGCCAATGTTGCCACCAAGCGCTTTTTGAAAGGTAAATACCATGCCGCCCCCAATAATAAGGGTATCTACTTTTGGCAGAAGGTTTTCAATCACGCCAATTTTGTCGCCCACTTTTGAACCACCAAGAATGGCAACAAAGGGGTGCTTCGGGTCAGCAAGTGCACCACC
>CAZWXJ010000011.1:11562-25776 GCA_964637735.1 uncultured Oscillospiraceae bacterium
AAAACAGCTAATTCTTTTTCAATTAAAAAGCCTGCAACAGCGGGTAAATAAACGGTAACACCTACGGTAGAAGCATGGGCACGGTGTGCAGTGCCGAATGCATCATTCACATAAACATCAGCAAAGCTGGCAAGGGTTTTGGCAAAAGCGGGGTCATTTTTTTCTTCACGGGCGTCAAAGCGCAGGTTTTCAAGCAGAAGCACCTGCCCATTTTGTAAAGCGGCGGCTTTTGCCTGTGCATCTTCGCCGGTGGTGTCTTTCGCCATAACAACAGGAAGGCCAAGTAGTTCACTTAAACGGGCAGCCACAGGTGCTAAAGAAAAGGCGGGGTTTACTTCCCCTTTGGGTCTACCCAAGTGGCTACACAAAATAACCTTTGCGTTTTGAGAAAGCAAATATTGAATGGTAGGTAAACTTTCTTTAATGCGTTTGTCATCAGTAATCACACCGTCTTGCAGGGGCACATTTAAGTCACACCGTACAAGTACACGTTTTTCAGCTACGTCAATGTCTTTCACCGTTTTTTTGTTGAAGGCAGACATAAGAAACCTCACTTATATAAAAATTTGTAGAATATAGGTTACCCAAATTATACCCATTTTACAGTAAAGAAGCAAGGTAAGTTAAAAGAAAAACAACCCTAAAAAGGGTTGTTTGAAAAAGGCGTTTTATTATGCTGCATTTGGTTCTTCAAGTTCCGTTTCTATTACGTCAGCGGTGTCATCTATTTCGTTTTCGGGGTACTCTTCTTCGTACTCGTCTTCATAAGTGTATTCATTATATATATGAATGGTGGTTTCCACCTGCTTTGTTAGTTGTTCAATAGGCAGGTCAGCGGTAAAGTCATCATAAATGCTTAAGTAAAAAGAATGATCGCTATCTCCGTATGAAAAGCGGAGAGAACAGTTTGGAATTTGTAGCGCCTCTGCTTCTTCTAATACAGTTTTGGCAGCTATGGCAAAGTCTTCAGCAGTTTCAAAATCTCCGTATAAGTCAATATACAAATGAACATAATCACGTGAGGTGAGGTCCCTCACAGAGAAATTGGCAGGGTAAGTGCTACGTGGTGCAAGGTCAATATTCACAGAAAGAGAGGTAATGGGCGTACCTTGCAGGGTTTGGTAAGCGGTTTCATAAACAGCAGCAGAGGCATTTTGTTCAGCAATGTTGCGTTCAGGTCCCCAGTACTCTAAAAACAAAGGAACGAAAGACATGCAAATGCACAGGAAAGAGAGCCCAAGGCAAATAACACCGCTAAAAAAGTCAAACTTTACTTTTCCATCCTTTGAGCGAGAGTAGCCAATAAGCACCTCAACACCCATTAAAATAAAAATAAGTGGGGCAAGCTTGGCCACAAAGGTATAGTCAATGCTGGGGAAGAACAAAACGAGAAGCAGAAAAATGCCAGATAAAATAAGGCAGATGCCAAGGGTGAAAATACCAACACGTCGTACAGGGGTTTCGGTTTGTGTAATGGTTGCTACAGGTGTGGCGGTTACATCAATAGGGGCTGTGTTTGCTTCGTGCTCTATATTATTTGTCATGTCCGTCAAACTCCTTGTAATCATCGGTGTCGTCTTTCGGGGCAGGTTTTGGGCCACGTACTAATTTAAAACCAAAGTAAAATAGTACAACAGCTAAAACCATAGTGGGAATGCGGTAGTAAATATCACGAATGATGGGGTAAGAATAAATAAATTCCCGCAGGAATAAATCCATAATAACATTGTCAAACACCATGTAGCCGCCGAATAGAATAAGTGCCCAGCCAATGAACAAACCTCGCTTGTCAAAAAAGGCATTTACAATGCTGTTGTCCATGTCAAGGCTACCAAAGCCTTTGAAAAAGTTTGCTTCATTTTCCGCACGTCTTTCATCTGAGAGCGGGTAGAGGTTAATCACGTCAAAAAACGAGTAAAACCAGATGACTGGTAAGATGATTAAAATAGGCGCTAGCCCAAAGAATGTGCCGAATGCGAAGATGCCGAAAAACAGGCTCATTAAAAGGGTGCCCTTCTTCATCAGGCCAAGGTACATATGCCCCGCCCCTGGGCATAGCCCAAAAAAGTATGTGAATAATCTACTTTTCTTTGTGTTCATTTTTTACAGTTCCTTCCTCTTTATCAAATATATTCTGTATATCAGCAATGCGGTCTTGTGCCCAGCCACTGGTGGAACTGGAAATCATTTGTGTGGTTTCGTTCACGGTAGTAAGGGTATTTTCGCTGAATGTTTTAATGTCTAGGTTGAAGATGCCAGTTGTCCATAATAAAAGGGCAAGTGCAGCGCATGCCGCCGCAGACACATAACGGCTGAAAAAGCTTTGCCGTGCCTTTTGTCTTATCTTCTCCCATGCGGTAAGGGCAACAGGTGCGGCAGGGGTAAGCAGGGTATCTTCTGTGAGGAGAGCAGTGTATGTTATAAGGCAATCATCACAAAAAGCAAGGTGTTCTGCCACTTCAAGGCGCCCAAGTTCATCTAAAGAATCATTCAGTAGTGCCTGTATAGCGTCGTCTGTCAAATGTCCGTTTTCATGAAAAAGTTCCATCACTGTCCTCCTTTATTAATGTTTGCAGTTTTTGTTTTGCACGGTAAAGCTGGGTTTCTACGGTTTTTTTGGGGCGCTGCAAGGCGTCTGCAATTTCTTCGGTGCTATACTCTTCAAAAAAATAAAGGGTACATACCTTTAAATAAGGTTCTTTCAAGGTATTTACCAAGCCGCGTATATGTTCTGTGTCCGTGTCCGTTTCTACAAGGCGCTCGGGTAAAGGCTCTTGAGAGACCACTTCCAGCCCAGTCTCGCCAGCGTCAAGGTAAACACGCCTATTGTATGCACTTTTTAAAAAGTCTTTCGCTTTGTTGGTGGCAATGCGTGCCAGCCATTGTTTGGTATAGTCTTCGGGGCAGCTTTCTTTGTGGGTATAAGCTGAGAGGAATGTTTCCTGGGTGAGGTCTTCTGCGGTGTGGGAATTGCGTGTCATTTGGTAACAAATGGTGTATATCAGCTTTTCATATTGTATGGTAATGTCTCGAAATTGTTCATTGGTCATACAACTATACACGCCCCCTTCCGTGAATCATTCCTCATACATAAGTACGAAATAAGTGGTTTGTTTACTTCAAAAAAACAAAATTTTTTATAAAAATTTTATAACCATATTGTACATGAATAAAAGCAAAGAAACATAAACTTTTAAAAATAGCAATTTTTTATTGACAAGTGTGTATAGTGAGAGTATAGTGTATATATTCAATATATACAGGTGGTGAAAATAAAAAAGTGAATATTATGATAAGCAACACCAGCGGAAAGCCGATATATGAACAGATAACCACCCAAATAAAAAGCCAGATTATGACGGGGGATTTAAAGCCGGGTGACGCCCTGCCTAGCATGCGCCTACTTGCGAAAGAATTGCGCATTAGCGTAATTACCACCAAGCGTGCCTATGAAGACCTTGAGCGAGACGGGTTTGTTGAAACGGTACAAGGCAGAGGTAGCTTTGTAGCAAGCACCAATAAAGAACTACTGCGGGAAGAAAATTTACGTATGGCAGAAGACCACCTGCAAAAAGCCGCAGACATTGCACAGAAAAGCGGCATTCCTTTAAAAGAATTAACTGACATTTTAACTGTATTTTATAAAGACGAGTAAGGAGAACACATGTTATGGCAAACGTAATTGAAGTAAAAAATTTAAACAAAGCATTTAAAACATTTGCCCTTAAAAATGTGAACATAACGGTGCCACAAGGCACGGTCATGGGGTTTGTTGGCGAAAATGGTGCGGGGAAATCTACCACCATTAAAGCAATATTGAACCTGATTTTCAAAGACAGTGGAGAGATTACCGTATTAGGGCAAACACTAACTGACAAAGATGCGATATTAAAAGAACAAATTGGCGTGGTGTTAGACGAAAGCTTTTTCCATGACAGTTTAACGGCAAAGCAAGTTTCACTAATTATGAAAAACGTGTACACCCAGTGGAATGAAGACGTGTTTTTTTCATATATAGAGCGGTTTGAACTACCACCTACCCAAGCGGTGAAAGAATACTCTCGTGGAATGAAAATGAAGCTTTCCATAGCGGTGGCACTGTCACACGGGGCGAAGTTGCTAATATTAGACGAAGCCACCAGCGGGCTTGATCCCATTATTCGCAACCAAATTTTAGATATTTTTTTAGAGTTTATACAAGAAGAAAACCATAGTATTTTTATTTCGTCACACATCACCAGTGATTTAGAAAAGATTTGTGACTACATTACCTTTATACACAAAGGCGAAATTGTTTTTACTGAAAGCAAAGACGACTTGCATGACAATTACGGCATTGCAAAATGCGAAAAAGAAAAACTAGAAACACTGAACAAAGAAACGGTAGAAACGTATAAAGAAAACATGTTTGGGTGTGAACTGCTAACCAATAACAGAAGCTTGTTTGAAAAACAAAACCCAGGCATAATGGTGGAACACGCCACCATTGAAGATGTAATGCTGTATTATGTGGAGGGAAAAAGAATATGAAAGGGTTAATTATCAAAGACTTTTTGAGTTTAAAAAGGCAGGCAAAAACCTTTGGCGTAATGATGATTTTGTACGCTGTATTAGGTTTTATGCAAGATGATGCAAGCATGTTAATTGGCATGATTACAGTTATTATTTCTATTTTGCCCATTACCGCCATGGCGTATGACGAACAAGCGAAGTGGGAGCGATATGCATTAACACTGCCACTTTCACGCACGCAGTTAGTGGTTAGCAAATATATTTTAGCACTGCTGTTAATAGTAGTAAGTATTGTAATAGGCTTTGCAATGTCAGTTATTGTAACATTGTTAAAAGGCGCCACGCTTGATGTAGCAATGCTTGGTGTGGTAACGCTTGCCTGTGCTGGTGTAGGGATTTTTATCAACAGTGCACTGCTGCCATTTTTGTTTAAATTAGGTTCTGAAAAGGCACGCATGCTAATGATGGCAGTTATGATTTTGCCAACAGTGCTTATTTTAGTAGTGGCACGAATGGGGCTGACAATAACAGCCGAAGCACTAAAGTTAATAATGATATTATTACCAGTGGGTTTGGTGGTTATGTTTATTGCATCGCTATACATTTCTATACAGATATATAAGAAAAAAGAATTTTAAAAAGAAAAATAAGAAAAAGCCTTCAGATGAAGGCTTTTTTACTACCCGTTTTTACGGTTGGGTTTCTTTGTGCTTTTGCGTTTGCTTGCCATGTAGTGGTTGCTTTTGGTGCGGGTGCTTCTGCCCTTTGTGCGCTGCCCGCCACCATCGGCTTTGGGGGTATGCGGTCTGTCATAAATAGAAACAGTAACCAGCTTCCCTTTTATTTTAGTGCCAAACATGCTGTCAACAATGTCTCCCACATGTTTGTTGTTTACTTCTACTAAAGTGTATTTGTCAAAAATATCTATCTTGCCAATTTCGGCTGAGGTAAGCCCGGAAGCCTCTACAATAGCACCAACAATAAAGTTGGGGCCTATTTTTTCTTTTGCGCCAATGTCAATTTGTAGCCACGTTGTATTTGCAGAGGAAAGTGCGTGTGTTTTGGAAGCGGCAAACGGGCTAACCACTTTCAGCTTTGCCAGCTTTTTGTCTTTTTCAGCAAACAAGGCAAACAAAGCGGCCGCTTGTGCCTGTGTAGAATACCCCTCTTCCTCCAGCTCTTTCACAAGGGCAAGCCATTCAGCTTTGGGTTCTGTTTTGGCATGTTCCCGCAGGCTTTCTTTAATTTCCACAATTCTTTTTTGAATGAAGTCTTCCACGTTGGGTAGGGGTTCTTCTTTCATGGAAGTGCCTGTGTGCTTTTCAATACCTCGAATTTGTTGTATTTGCTGGCGCCCTGTGGCAATGGTGTAACTTTCGCCACTTTTGCCTGCACGCCCTGCACGCCCAATGCGGTGAATATAAAATTCATATTCTTTCGGGATATCATAGTTGAAAACAGCTTCAATGTCGTTTACGTCAATGCCACGTGCAGCAACGTCAGTGGCAATTAAGGTGCGCACTTTGCCACTTTTAAAATTTGCCATTACGCTGTTGCGTGCAGCTTGTTTCATGTCTCCGTGCAAACCAGCACAGGCATACCCTTGGCGGGTAAGTTCTTCCACTAGTTCATCTACCATTTTTTTGGTGTTGCAAAAAACAACGTTTTTGCCTTCATTATGAGTTTCAAGCAGTAGCTTTAAGGTGTCCGTCTTGCGGGCTTGCGGCACCACGTAATAATGTTGGTTTACTGAAGAAGTAATACGTTTTCCACCATCTACTGCAACCATTTGTGGCAGTTTTTGAAATTCGCCTGTAATTTGTACAATGGCAGGGGGCATAGTGGCAGAAAAAAGCAAGGTTTGGCGGTCTTCAGGAGTTGCTTTTAAAATGGTGGTAATATCGTCAACAAAACCCATGTTTAGCATTTCGTCGGCTTCGTCAAGCACCACCATAGAAACGTTGCCAAGTTTTAAGGTTTTGCGGCGCATGTGGTCCATCAAGCGGCCAGGGGTGCCCACCACAATTTTGGCATTTTTAAGTTGTTTTATTTGGCTTTGCATAGGTTGCCCACCGTAAATGGTGGCAACGGGTACACCTTCAATGTACTTGCTTAGCTTACGCAGTTCGTCGGTAATTTGCACGGCAAGCTCCCTTGTAGGGGCTAATATTAAAACGGTGGGTGTGCCTTGTTTTTGGCTTGCCATTTCAATGGCGGGTATGCCAAAAGCAACTGTTTTGCCTGTCCCTGTTGCAGAACGCCCAATAATGTCTGCCCCGCCTAAAATAAGCGGAATGGCGCTTGCTTGAATGTCGGTCATCATAGAAAAACCCATTTCTGAGACAGCACGTAAAATGCTTTCAGAAACAGGTAAAGTACTGAAAATATTTGTATCTTGCATGTAGTTCTCTTTTCTTAATTTATTTTACAGGTTGTAAGTATAGCATAAATGGCGGGAAGAAACAAATGGAAGAAGAGCGATATGCTTTTATGTCTTTTCCACAATTTCTAAAATGGTGTATACAGCGTCTTCAATATATTGCGCCAAAGGTAACTGGGCAACCCCTGCAACATGGGTGTTGCATTTTTCAACGGGGATGAGTACCCTTTCGGCAGATGAAGCGCCCACAGCGTTTGCCATGGCAGGGGTAATTTCACCGTACATGGCATTTGCTAAGGCAATGCCCATAGGCCCTGCAATAACCTGTGCACCTTTGCAGTTTACAAGCACGGGGTTTTCACCTGTGGCGGCAGCAGTTGCCCCCGCACGCAACATGGCAGAGGTAGCCACCGAGTTGGTGCCTACTGCAACAATTTGAATGCCAGTAGGTATTTTTTTTACAAGTTCTTCCACAAGGCGTTTGCCAATGCCCCCGCCTTGCCCGTCTATTACCAGTATGGTCATGTATGTATTCTCCATATTATTATTTTAACAAGGCACTTTGCCATGCTTCTTCCTTGAACCCAACCAAAACGGTATCGCCATCAATAAAAATAGGGCGCTTTACCAGCATGCCGTTTGTAGCAAGCAAGGCAAGTTGCTCATCTTCTGGCATGGTGGGTAGTTTGTCTTTTATATGCTCGTTTTTATAAACCAGCCCACTGGTGTTGAAGAACTTTTTAAGGGGCAAGCCGCTTTGCTTATACCATTTGGTAAGTTCTTCTTGGGTAGGGTTATCAGTTGCAATATCTCGGTAAGTGTAGGCGATGCCATGGGCATCAAGCCATTTTAGTGTTTTTTGGCAGGTGGTACATTTCGGGTAACAAAGAATGGTTGCCATGATACTGGTTCCTCCGTTTGTTAAAATGTATGGTAAAGCATGCTTACTCTTCTATTAAAATATCGGCTAAAGAACGTTTTGGCACATAGTGTACATCGTTTTCATCACGGTAGTAATCAATGCCCTTTTCGTCTGCATCGGTTAAAACAATGGTTTCATTTGGCTTGCCAAGGGCAACAACCAAAACAGGGGTTTGGCTTGCGGGTAGCGTTAATGCCTCGCTTACCTTTTCAGGTGAGAAATTGCCAATCATGATACCGCCAAGCCCAGCTTCGGTTGCGGCAAGCAAAATAGCCTCTGCCACAATGCCAACGTCTTTTTGAAAGCGGGCAATATTATTCGAAATAGTGGTGTTTTGGCATATGATGATAAACCCCGTGGGGCACATGCCATCATGTGGAAGCGTCATATTCGGTAGCGCACGTGCCCAGCCAGTTAAAGGTTGAATGAGGGCAAGTTGTTCAGGCTTGTAGGCAAGGTAATAGTTGAATGGCTGCATATTGATGCTGGAATTACAATAACGGGTGTGGTCAACAAAGTCTGCCAATTGTTCTTTGGTAAAGGCGTAGCTTTCATCATACCCACGGTAACTGCGGTTTTGCAGCAGTAATTCTTTCAATGTCATAACAAGTGCCTACTTTCTGTTGAATTTACAAACACCGCTGTGGTTACACAATATAAAAGGTACATAAAGTGTTTTACCAGCGGTGCTTTTTATGTGTTACAAAGTTAGGTTGTTTCTTTTAAATGTGCATTGATGACTTTCAAGAAAGCATCTCCGTACTGCTTGCGCTTTGCCTCTGAAAAACCGTTAATATCAAGCAAATCAGTTTTGGTGCGAGGTAGTTTTTGCACCATTTCTTGCAAGGCAGAGTCAGGGATAATGCCATAGGTAGGTACACTTGCACCCCGTGCTAGGGCAGAACGGGTAGACCGTAATTTGTTAAGCAGTGCCAGTTTTTCGGGTGTTTGTTTGCCGCCCCGTTTACCCGCCGTGGGTAAAGCCGCTTGCTTTTTAATGCGCATAACAATTTCACAGTCGGTTTGTAAAATATCACTGGCTTTGTCTGTTAACATATAACCAGCAGGGTCATCTGTCGAGGTAAGGTAGCCGTTTTCTTGTAAAAAGCAAACGGTTTCTTGTATTTGGTATTCCCGCAAATCTTTCAAAAGGCCAAACACTGGCATGTGGTAAAAGTGGTGGGTGCGCACAGGCTCGCTGTGCATGCCACGCACAATATCAGCAATGGTTTTTACGTCATAGGGTTTCCCCAAACGGTAAACACAGGTAAGCAGTACCCGTGCAGAGTCTGACACGTCAATTTCTTCAAAGTTGTGCTCACAGTTACTGCAATTATCACAGTGCAAAGCATCCTTATTTCCAAAATAATGGTGTATAAAAGAATGCAAACATTCTTCGGTGTGGCAATATTGTATAACCGCTTTAATGCGGGTGTTTTCTTCGTTTTGGCGTGCTTCCGCTTCTTCTTCGCTCACGGTTTCGTCTTTGTGCAGGTGGTAAAGGTAAGTGCGCGCGGCAATAATGTCTTTACTATTATACAGTATGGTGGCACGGGTAGTGCCCTCGCCTATTACCTGGGCAATTTGGGCAAGGTATGCTTCCAGCCCAATGGGCATATTATAATGAATGATTTGTGATGCTGTTACATTTTGCACAGCGGCAGATGGGATATCAGTAAAAAACACCACAGCTTTTTCATAGGTGGCAAAAGGTGCAAATAGCTTTTTCTTTTCCGCATCAGAAAGTACGGGGTCATCAAAAAAGCAAGGTATATTTATTGCTTCAAAAGCAAGAATTAAGTCTTGCACGGTGTGTGGGGTAAAACAATATACAAATATAGTGCCGTTTGGGGCTTCCTTCACGGTGGTAAGCAATGTGTCTTTTTTGTTTTTGGTTTGCAGTACTTCAAGGTAGAGTTGATCAAAAGAAAGAGGCACAGATATTGTATTGGGTTTTTGCATTGGTAAGGCTCCTTTCTAATTATCAATTACTATATATAGTATACCACAAAAATTGCAAAACGAGAAATAACAAAATGTAAATTGAGGCTTTTCAATACAAAGAGTTGATAATTTTGTGAAGAATATTGCATTTTTTGGCAGGTGTTGTATAATTAATTAGCACTCAATAAAAAGAGTGCTAATTAAAGACATAAAAGAGGTTGATTTCGTGGCAAAAAAGCAATTTAAGGCAGAGTCTAAAAGACTGCTAGACTTGATGATTCACTCCATATACTCACAAAAAGAGATTTTTTTGCGAGAACTTGTATCTAACGCAAGTGATGCACTTGATAAACTGCATTTCAGAGCATTGACAGACGACAGCGTGACCCAAAAAAGTGATGACTACCGCATTGACATTGCGGTAGATAAAGACGCCCGCATGTTAATGATAAAAGACACAGGCATAGGCATGACACAAGAAGAAATGGAGAAAAACCTTGGCACCATTGCCAAAAGTGGCTCGTTTGACTTTAAGCAAAACGCAGATGCTGGTGAAAATGTTGACATTATAGGGCAGTTTGGTATTGGCTTTTATTCAGCCTTTATGGTGGCAGACAAAGTAACTGTGCGCAGCCGTGCGTATGGCGCAGAGGAAGCGCTTGAGTGGGAAAGCAAAGGCGCTGACGGTTATACCATAACCCCGTATGACAAAAAAGATTTTGGCACCGAAATTATTTTGGTGATAAAAGAAAATGAAAATGATGAAAATTATGACATGTTTTTAGATAAGTTCAGGCTTGCTGACTTGGTGAAAAAATATTCTGATTATATACGCTACCCCATTTACATGGAAATGGAACATACTCACCCTGTAGAAGGCAAAGAGGGTGAGTATGAAACAGTACAAGAAATAGAAGTTTTAAATTCCATGACGCCGATTTGGAAAAAAGCCAAAAAAGACGTTACCGACGAAGAATACGCAGGCTTTTACCAAGACAAATTTGCTGACTTTACCCCACCTGCAAAGGTAATACAAAGCAAAACAGAAGGCAGTGCAACTTATACGTCTTTGCTGTTTATACCGGGGCGCACCCCATATGACTTTTACACAAAAGGGTATGAAAAAGGCTTGCAATTATATGCCTCTGGCGTGCTGATTATGGAAAAATGCGCTGACTTATTGCCTGATTATTTCAGCTTTGCAAAGGGATTGGTTGACAGCCAAGATCTCTCACTCAATATCTCACGTGAGATGTTACAGCAAGACGGGCAACTGCGCATTATTCGTAGCTCGTTAGAGCGAAAAATTAAAAATGAACTGGCAAAGTGGCTGAAGAATGAGCGAGAAAAATATGAAACATTTTTTGCAAACTTTGGCATGCAGTTAAAAGCTGGCATTTATATGGATTATGGACAGAACAAAGACTTATTGCGAGACCTTATTTTGTACCACAGTGCAAACACTGAAAAAATGGTAACGCTAAAAGAATACCGTGAAGCTATGCCAGAAGACCAGCCGTATATTTATTATGCCGCGGGAGACAGCATTGACAAAATATTAAAACTGCCACAGGTTGAACTTGTGAAGAATAAAGGGTATGACATTCTTTGTTTGACAGACGAAATAGATGAATTTGTGATTAATATTTTAGACAGTGAAGGGGACAAAGAATTCCGCTCGGTTTCAAGTGGAGATTTAGGGCTGGAAAGCGAAGAGGAAAAAGAAGAGATAAAAACCAAGAACGAAGAAAACAAAGAGCTGTTTATGTTCATGAAAGAAACGCTTGCGGGGAAAGTAACGTCAGTGCGGCTTTCACAAAGGCTGGTAAGCTACCCTGTTTGTTTATCGGCTGAAGGCCCGCTTTCTATTGAAATGGAAAAAGTGCTGAATGCCATGCCAAACGCTGAAAAAGTAACGGCAGAAAAGGTGCTGGAATTAAATGCAGACCACCCTGTTTTTGAAAAACTGACAGCTTTGTTTGGTAAAGACGATGCAAAAGTGAAAAAATATACAAGCTTATTATATAACCAAGCATTGCTAATTGAAGGATTACCTATTGAAGACCCTGTTTCATTTGCAACAGAGATTTGCGAACTAATGTAACGATATAAAATAGAATAAATAAAGGCTTCATGCATAAAGTACATGCATGAAGCCTTTTTATATAAACAGCACATACTACGTGCTGTAAATAGAAGAAAAGATGTTTACTGAATGCTCACTTGTCAGACGTTTTTCTTCTTTGCTTTTTGGGAAGACCACTTTTAAAACACTACCTTTGTAAGAGGTATACATTTTTGAAGCGCCTGTTCCCGTTTCATCAAAGCCAGGCCGAGCACTTTTACAGTACTGGTGGCTTATCATCGTCTAACATGGAAGACATCTCCTTTTCTTCTGAATGTACCTTTATTATAAAGAAGAGATGTGAAAACAAAGCGACTATTCTGTTGCAAAACTATGAAAGATATATGGGTTATGTGTGAAAAGCAAAAGAGATGCACACTGCAATAATGCATATTATACATTGCATAAACGGTATATATTTGCAAAATTACACTGCCATTTCGTTGTTTTATACAAAAGAAGGCTATTATTTGTGCATTTTTTATCATCTTTAATGAATTTGAATGAAAAAACTTGCAAAAAATATAGCAATAAATGTATAATAACACACAACATACAAAGAGGGTATGAATTTGAGGAGGACATAACATGAAAAAATTAACATCACTTATATTGGCAGGTGCAATGGCTGTTTGCATGTTTGCATCTTGCAATACAAATGGAAATAGCAACAGCGCAGGTGTAAATGGGTATTACCCTGGCACCCCGACTGCGGATAGTGTTACAGTAAACATTGGTGGTGAACCACCAACCATGTTTAATATCTTGTCAATTGACAGCAAGTCTAACACGGTACTAAGCCATATATTAGACTCACTTGTCATTCAAGATGAATCTGGCGCTATTGTGCCAAATGCTGCCGAAAGCTGGAAGTATGATGAAGAAACCTTAACCTACACATTTTATATTCGTGAAGGGCAAGTGTGGAGCAACGGAGACCCTGTAACTGCACACGACTTTGAATTTGGCTGGAAAGCGCTTTTAAACCCCGAATTTGCGGCAACCTATGCATATGCAGGCTTTATTATTAAAAATGGCGAAGCCTACACAAATGGCGAAGTAACAGCTGACAAAGTGGGTGTAAAAGCGCTTGATGACTACACATTAGAAGTAGTGCTAGAAAGCCCAACACCTTATGCACTTAGCAGGTTTAGCCAGTCTCTATTCGCACCGATAAACGAAAAAGCATACAATGAAATTACGGCAGAATTTGGACCTGAAAGTTACGGTACCGACCCCGACAAACTGGTTACCAATGGCCCATATGTTGTAACAGAATGGATGCACGAAGATTATGTTCTGCTTGAAAAAATGGAAGGATATAACGGTCCATTCCAAGTAGAAATACCCAAAATCTATTTTAAAATGATTACCGACGCCAATGCAGCAATGAACGCATTTCGTGCAGGCGAACTAGACTATATGTTTGAGCTAACAGGCGAACAAGCGGAGTTGTTAAAAGGGGAAGGTGCACCAGTTATCGGCTACCAGTCATCCAGAATTCACTATATTGACTATAACTACAGCTGGCCAGGGCTTGACAATGAGAATATCAGAAAAGCACTAACTCTTTCTGTAAACAATGAAGAGTTATGTACCAATGTGCTGAAAAGTTCGTCCAAACCAGCATACACCATAGTGCCACAGTCCATCACTGAGCTTTCCACAGGCGATATGTTCTATAACCGTGTAGGAGACCAGTTTGCTTATGACCCTGAACAGGCACTCACCTTACTTGAAACAGGGCTTGCAGAAGAAGGGCTTACCAAAGAAACCTTGAACCTTACCATTATTTGTGACGACACCACCACAGCAACCACCGTTTGTGCTTATTTGCAAGAACAATGGAAAACAAAACTGGGCATTGATGTAAAAATTGAAGTGATGCCATATAAAAGCAGAATTCAACACTTGATAGACCAAGACTTTTGCCTCTGCCTTGACTCTTGGGGGCTCAGCTATAATGACCCTTCAAGCATATTAGAAGTGTTTATTTCAACCAACGGTAACAATGCAGGGCTTTATGTAAATGAAGAGTATGATGCCTTAATGGCACTTGCCGCAAGTGAAGCCGACGAAGCAACAAGGTATGAAATATTAGCAGAAGCTGAAAAGATTTTGATTGGTGAAGACATGGGTCCAGGCCCGCTGTACTATGAATATAAAGATGTTATTGCATCTGAAAAAGTAGAAGGGCTTGTCATTACGGCATTCCAGTATACTTGGCGTTTTGCTTCTATCAACCCCGAGGTTGTAGAATAAAGAAATGTGGCTTATCCTCCTAATGAAGAAACACCGTGAAAATTTTCACGGTGTTTCTTCATTAGGAGG
>CAZWXJ010000012.1:0-24981 GCA_964637735.1 uncultured Oscillospiraceae bacterium
CACAAAATAACACATGCCGCACCCTGCAAACTGGCAACTGCCAACGTGTTCACGTTCGCCATAACTGTACACCAACAAGCGCCCTCTTGCAAATGCGCAACCGCCCAGCTGTGCAAATCTCCGCAAAAAAGGCTTTGTATGTCTGCGTTTTTATTCGGGCAGGTAAGCTGTTTTATCTCTTCTAAGTGGGGTAGGTGTGTTACCTTCATGAGGTACTCGCTTTCTTTTTATTGCTTTATTATGAAGTTGTGTTTACTTTATTACTTTATAACGCAAACGAACATAAGAATCTTGTAAAGGTTCACATTTTTCAAGTTGCAAAACACCAAGCTTATCAAGCTCTTTTACAGAGGTAAATGATGTACCGTCTATTAAAGTAGATGTTTCTGCTCCGCCAACCAAAAGTGGGGCAACAACAATATCAATATAATCAAACAACTTTTCCCTTAAAAAAAGTGCATTTAATGTGCCCCCTGTTTGAATGGTTAAGCGGTCACACCCGTATTCGTTTTTTAATGTGGTAAGCATGTTTGTAAGGTTTAATTCTTCTTGCAACACAATATGTAAATTATCTTCTTTTACCGCAAAAGCAGGGTGGCTTGCGTTTGTTGTTACTAACACAAATGTTTTTGCCCATGCGCAAAAGTACTGCACACCGTGTTCTGTCAAGTTATTATTATCAATTAGCACAAATGAAACGTCGCTTTTTGGGGGCAAGGGTTTTGTGTTTACCCCAATTTTTGCTTGCACCCGTCCAGAGTTAAGAGACCATAAGTCCGTCGTTTGCTCAATATCATAATACTGGTGCAACCCCTCTTGCACGCCCGCAATTTTGGGCAAATCGGCGTCCATATCCATGTCGTCGGTTTTTCCTGTACTTATTTTCCCATCAGCAGACATTAGCATAAATAAAGTTGTAATTGGTTTATGTTCCATTTATTTACCCTTTCACAGTGCCCATTTGGCTAAGGTTATTACTTTATTTTGTAATGCCATTATACCGCAAAAGGCGGGTGAATATACACTTTAATGTTTATTTGCGTACCCTTGCCTTGTTCAGAATGAATTTCAAACGCATCACTGTGGTGCTTCATGTTTGGCAAGCCCATACCCGCACCAAAGCCAAGGCTACGCACTTCATCAGATGCTGTAGAATACCCTTGTTGCAAAGCTTTTTCAACATCTTCAATACCCTGCCCATTGTCTTTAAGAAGAAGCGTGATACAATCGTCAAATATTTCAACAAACACCTGCCCGCCACCTGCGTAAAGCGCCATGTTAATTTCCCCTTCATACAGGGCAATGCAGGTTTTGCGAATCACCGCAGGTGAAATATTTCTTTTTTGCAGTTCCCGTTTTAAATTGCTGGCGGCTTCCCCCGCTTTTGAAAAGTCATCTCCTGGAACGTAATAGGAAAGCGTTTCAGGGGTGTTCATGATGCACCACGTAAGCCGTGTTCATACAGTAACCCGCACGTTGGAAACATGGGAAGGTCTGTGTATAAAAGGGCTATTCCCCGCTCGTTTGCCAAGGCGGCTACTTCTTCGGTGGGCTGCTTGCCACGCACAAATACAATGCACACCATGTCCATCATGTCAGCCGTGCGCACAACTTGTGGGTTGTTTAAACCCGTTACCAAAACAGCTTGGTCCTTCACATAGGCAAGCACGTCACTCATCATGTCACTTCCACAGGCAGAATGCACCTCGGTTTCTAAATTAACATCTGGTGTGAGAAGGGTAGCGTTCAAAAGCATTTTTATTTCTTGAATGGTCATATAGTATCTCCGTTCTGCAAAAAGGTTATGTGAAATTCTCTTTAGTGAAAAATTTAACAACTTGTTGTTCCAGAAAAATTATACTGATTTTATAAGGAAAGGGCAACTGTTTTTTTGTATAAAATAGTTACATTTCTTGCCAATTTGTATGGTGAATTTGTATGCCTTTTATTACTATTAAAAAATAGTAGCTTTTTGTTTAGTATGCTGTTATAATATTGTGTAGATTTATCAGTTGTTACTTTTTTAACAATTGCAGGAGGGATTTCATGAGACGTTTTTCTACGGTACCTTTTCAAGGTACAAAAGAGCAAGAAGCCGAGCTGAAAGCCTGGCTAAAGGCACACAAGGACTTACCCGGGCAAAACCTTGCTGCTTTGCAAAAAGCACAAGATATTTATGGGTATGTACCGCTTGAAGTGCAAAAAATGGTAAGTGACGGACTGGACGTACCACTGGAAGAAATTTACGGTATATCAACCTTCTATTCTCAGTTTTCGTTAACGCCAAAAGGTCAGTATCAGGTTTCTGTTTGCCTTGGTACCGCTTGTTATGTAAAAGGCGCAGGAGACATTTATGACAAACTGCAAGCTTTGCTTGGCATAAAAGGCGGCGAGTGCAGTACAGATGGGAAATTTTCAATTGAGGCGTGCCGCTGCATAGGTGCTTGCGGGCTTGCCCCTGTTATTACCGTGAATGATGACGTTTACGGGCGCTTAACAGGAGACGACAGTGAGCTGAAAGAAATTTTGGCGAAGTATCAAGACTAACCTTATGAAATAATTGAGGACTGTATGCAAGAGCTTTCTTTACACGTATTAGACATAGCTGAAAACAGTGTTGCTGCAAACGCAAGCCTAATCACCATATCTGTTGGCATACATATGATAGCAAATTTGCTTTCTGTTGAAATTACAGACAATGGTAAAGGCATGAGCGATGAAGAGGTGCAAAAGGCCGTTGACCCTTTTTACACTTCCCGCACAACACGGCATGTGGGGCTAGGGCTTTCCTTCTTAAAGCAACTTGCCCAGCAAACAAGTGGTCAGTTTACACTTTCCTCTATTTTAGGCAAAGGCACAGTGGTAACCGCCACCTTTGCTTTGGGGCATGTAAACTTGCTACCACTAGGAGATATGCCCGCAACTATAACCGCTTTGGTGCAAAGCAACCCCGACATTGACTTTGTGTATACCATAACGGATGGTGAAGACACCTTTACGGTAGACACACGGGAATTGCGTACCATTTTGGGAGATGTTTCTCTGGCAGAGCCACAAGTTGCTGTTTTTTTAAGAGACTATGTGTACGAGCATACAAACCACATACAGAACAGGAGTATTGGGATATGAAAACACTTGAAGAACTGGCCGCTATACGCGATAAAATGAAACAAACTGTACGTACCCGTGAAGGCGAAGGCGGGAAAACACGTGTGCTAGTTGGCATGGCAACATGCGGTATTGCTGCAGGTGCACGCCCTATATTAAACGCCTTTACCGAAGAGGTAGCAAACAGAAATGTACCAGACGTAGTTGTTACCCAAACAGGGTGCATTGGCATTTGCCAGTATGAACCCGTTGTGGAAGTTTCAGAACCAGGTAAAGAAAAGGTAACCTATGTAAAAATGACACCAGAAAAAGTTGACCGCATTGTAACCGAACACCTGCTTGGCGGCAACCCAGTTGAAGAATATACCATTGGTGCTACACAAAGCGCCGCTGGGGAATAAGGGGAGGGGAAATAATGTTCAGAAGCCATGTTATGATTTGCGGCGGTACAGGATGTACCTCTTCCGGCAGTGATAAGATTCACGATAAATTTTTAACAGAAATTAAAGAAGCTGGTTTGAATGAAGAAATCAAGGTCATTCGTACTGGTTGTTTTGGGCTTTGCGCACTTGGCCCTATTGTTGTTGTTTACCCTGAAGGTAGTTTTTATTCACAGGTAAGCATTGATGACGTGCATGAAATTGTTGACGAACATTTGCTAAAAGGCCGTGTTGTTACCCGCCTTTTGTATGATGAAACCGTTGATGAAGAGCAAGACATTATAAAAAGCTTGAACGAAACCGACTTTTACAAAAAGCAAAAACGTATTGCCCTACGTAACTGCGGTATTATTAACCCAGAAGACATTGATGAATACATTGCATATGACGGTTATATGGCACTTGGTAAAGTGCTTACTGAAATGCAACCTGCTGATGTCATTCAAACGGTTTTAGATTCTGGTTTGCGTGGGCGTGGTGGCGCAGGCTTCCCAACGGGTTTAAAGTGGAAGTTTGCCACAGGCGAAGCAGACCAAAAATATGTTTGCTGTAACGCAGACGAAGGTGACCCAGGTGCCTTTATGGACCGTTCTATATTAGAAGGGGACCCACACGTTTTAATTGAAGCGATGGCCATTGCTGCCTATGCCATTGGCGCAACACAAGGGTATGTATATGTACGTGCTGAATACCCCATTGCTGTACACCGTTTGCAAATTGCCATTGGGCAAGCACGTGAATATGGCCTGCTTGGGCAGAATATTTTCGGAACGGACTTCTGTTTTGATTTAGACATTAAACTGGGTGCTGGCGCATTTGTTTGCGGTGAAGAAACTGCCTTGCTGAACAGCATTGAAGGCTTGCGTGGTGAGCCGAGACCGAGACCTCCATTCCCTGCTGTAAAAGGCTTGTTTGGCAAACCAACTGTTTTGAACAACGTAGAAACATATGCCAACGTACCACAAATAATTTTAAACGGTGCTGAATGGTTTAATGCCATTGGCACAGAAAAAAGCAAGGGTACAAAGGTGTTTGCACTTGGCGGTAACATTAACAACACTGGCCTTGTAGAAGTACCTATGGGTACCACCTTGCGTGAAGTTGTAGAAGAAATTGGCGGTGGCATTCCTGATGGCAGACCGTTTAAGGCTGCACAAACGGGTGGTCCTTCTGGCGGGTGTATTCCTGCTTCGTTAATAGACACCCCGATGGACTATGACAGCCTTATTTCTATTGGTTCTATGATGGGCTCTGGCGGGTTGATTGTTATGGACGACAACACCTGTATGGTTGACATTGCTAAATTCTACCTTGAATTTACAGTAGATGAAAGCTGCGGAAAATGCGCACCTTGCCGTATTGGTAATAAACGGTTGCTTGAATTGCTTGAAAAAATTACAAGCGGAAACGGTGAACTGGAAGACCTTGATAAAATTGAAGAACTCTGCCAATTCATTCAAGAAAACTCTTTGTGCGGGCTGGGGCAAAGCGCACCAAACCCTGTTATGTCTACCCTGCAATATTTCAGAGATGAATATGTAGAACACATTGTAAATAAACGTTGCCCTGCTGGCGTATGTAAAGACTTGCTGAGTTACAGCGTTGTTGCTGACCTGTGCAAAGGCTGTACCTTATGTGCAAAAGCTTGCCCTGTTGGCGCTATTTCAGGCAATGTGCGTGAACCACATGTTATTGACCAAGACAAGTGCATTAAATGCGGCGTATGTATGGAAAAATGCCGTTTCAGTGCTATTGTGAAAGCTTAGAGAAGGAGTGTGATGTGAACATGGAAAATATGGTTAATGTTAAAATAAACAATATCCCCACTGAAGTAGAAGCGGGCACCACTATTTTGAAAGCCGCTTATAAACAAGGCATCGACATTCCGACTTTGTGCTATTTAAAAGAAATTAACGAAATTGGTGCTTGCCGCATTTGCGTTGTAGAAGTAAAAGGTGCTAAAAACCTTGTTACCGCTTGCGTAACCCCTGTTAGTGACGGTATGGAGATTTTCACCAATACCCCACGTGTACGTGCTGCGCATAAAACAAACCTTGAGCTTATTCTTTCTGCACATAAAAAGAATTGCCTTTCTTGCGTGCGCAACGGAGACTGCGAATTACAAGTATTAAGCCGCCGTTACGGCATTGAAGATGAAAACCGTTTCAAAGGTGCTGAACCTGAATACGAATTTGATAAATCTTCTGTGCATATGTATCGTGATAACTCAAAATGTATTTTGTGCCGCCGCTGTGTTGCCGCTTGCCAAAGCATTCAAGGCATTGGCTGTATTGGCGCAAACGAACGTGGCTTTGACACACATATTTCTTGTGCATTTGAAGCACCGCTTGACGAAAGCCCCTGTATTTCATGCGGGCAATGTATTGTTGCTTGCCCAACAGGCGCACTAAGTGAAAACGATTGTGCTGGCAAAGTATGGGACGCTATTTCTGACCCAAGCAAGCATGTTATTGTACAAACCGCACCTTCTGTGCGTGCAACACTTGGCGAAAGCTTTGGCATGCCAATTGGTACAGATGTAGAAGGCAAAATGGTTTCTGCACTGCGCCGCATTGGTTTTGACCGTGTGTTTGACACCGACTTTGCCGCCGACATGACCATTATGGAAGAAGCAACTGAGTTTTTACACAGACTAAACAACGGTGAAACCTTACCGATGATTACCAGTTGCTGCCCAGGCTGGGTAAAATACTGCGAAATTCACCACCCAGAATTTATTCCTAACCTGTCTACCTGCAAAAGCCCACAACAAATGTTTGGCGCACTTTCAAAAACATACTACGCCGAAAAAATGGGCCTTGCACCAGAAGACATTTACACAGTAAGCATTATGCCCTGCACCGCTAAAAAGTATGAGAAATTCCGTGAAGACCAAGACGCCGCAGGCGTGCCTGATGTAAACTCGGTATTGACCACAAGAGAGCTTGCCCGCATGATAGACCGTGTTGGCCTAAGCTTTACCAACTTGATGGATGAAGAATTTGACCCTGCCATGGGTGAATCTTCTGGCGCTGGGGTTATCTTCGGGGCAACAGGCGGTGTTATGGAAGCTGCCTTACGTACTGCTGCTGAAGTGGTAACAGGCAAACCGCTTGATAAGCTTGACTTTGAAGCTGTGCGTGGTACACAAGGCATTAAAGAAGCCACTTACCAACTAGGAGACGTTGAACTGCGTGTTTGCGTGGTGAGCGGGCTTGCCAATGCTGACAAAGTTTTAAACGCCATTAAAAACGGTGAAGCCCACTATGACTTCATTGAAATTATGGCTTGCCCGGGTGGCTGCATTAATGGTGGCGGGCAACCAACACAGCCTTCAAACGTGTTGAACTTTACTAACTTACAAGCACTACGTGCACAGGCTTTGTATAGCAACGACAAAATGAAAACCATACGTAAAAGCCATGAGAACCCACTGGTGAAAAAGGTGTATGAAGAGTTCCTTGGCGAGCCAAATAGCCATAAATCTCATGAATTGTTACATACCACATACAAACAAAAAGTTTCAAAATATTAATCTTTTTGCTTACATTGAAAAGGCTGAAAGTGCAGGTTGCGCTTTCAGCCTTTTTTGACTGGTTTTATTTTTTGATGTAAAATATAGGAACTGTGTTTATTTTTATTTTTTGCAAAGGGGGTGCTTGTTATTTGAATCGTTTTTCTTTATTTATTCTTGCCGAAGTAGACAAGCACCCTTCTTTTTCAGCGAAAGAGCTTGCCGAGCATTTGTTTTTACCTGAAAAAGCTGTGCAAGATGCCATTCATGATTTGTATTTGCAAAATATATTATTACCACAAAAACAAGGTTTTTACATGACCTTTTTGGGGCGCACCACCTTAATGAAGTTTGACTTTGAAAAAGCGGAAAGTATTTTGCATGAACGCCAAGAGATGATTAAAGTGGTTTGTGAAACGTTGCAAATCTCTCCGCAAAGCATACACCAATTCACCCCAATGGCGCAGGGAATGACCAACCGCTCCTTCCTTGTGGAAATTGAAGGGAAGCAGTATATTTTCAGGCTACCGGGGGAAGGTACTGACCAACTGGTTGACAGGTACCGTGAATACAGTAACTATTTGGCATTAGAAGGCAGTAACATTGCTGACACCGTTGTTTACCACAACCCCATTACAGGCATTAAAATGACGGAGTTTATTGCCGATTGCCGCACACCTGATAAAACGGATACCAAAGATTTACAGCTCTGCATGGCGGCGTTAAGGCGCTTTCATGAAAGCGGTATTACGGTAGAACACACCTTTGATTTTGCCGAACGTATTTCTTACTATGAAACCTTATGCTTGCAAGGAGATTTACCCTTGCCTGACGGGCACGTGGAGGCAAAACAACTGGTACAAAATTTGCTTTTGTTACTACAACAAACCGAAAAAGAAACTTGCTTTTGCCATATTGACAGTGTGCCTGGCAACTTTTTAATTATGCCTGATGACACCGTTGCTTTGATTGACTGGGAATATGCAGGCATGTGTGACCCTGTTGCAGATGCTTCCATGTGGTGCCTTTCAGCACGGTATGATAAAGAGGCATGCGATGATTTATTACCCCTTTATTTAACACGTACCCCTACACAAAATGAATGGTTGCGCTTTTACGCTTACCTTGCTTTGGGTGGGTTTATGTGGGGGCTGTGGGCAACCTATAAAGCGTCTTTAGGGGAAACATACGGCGAGTATATTGACCAAATGTTTGGCTATTGCATGCAGTTTGCCCCGCTTGCCTTACAGCTTGCTAATTAATAATGCCTTCATAAGAACCATTTATGAAAAATAGAAAGAGGATACCCTATTTGAATACATCATTATTAAAAGACTTATACCTTTCTTTTGTGCGCATTGGCGGTTTAACATTTGGTGGTGGTTACGCCATGATGCCGATGCTGCAAAAAGAAGTGGTAGAGCGCCACCACTGGGCAACGGAAGAAGAAGTGCTTGATGCCTATGCCATTGCACAATGTGCACCAGGTGTTATTGCGGTAAACACTGCCACTTACGTGGGTTACAAGCAAGGCGGCGTTATGGGGGGGCTTGCTGCCGCCCTTGGCGTTGTAACACCTTCCTTTATCGTTATACTGTTAGTGGCAAGTTTGCTGAACAATTTTATTGAATTAACGGTAGTGCAACATGCCTTAGCGGGGGTGCGTGCCTGTGTGTGCGCACTTGTTTTAAAAACGGTGCTTTCAATGTTGCGGCGCAACGTGAAAGACTTGCTAAGCGTGCTTATTTTTGCAGGGGCTTTTTTGGCCGCCGCTTTTACAACGGTTTCTCCCATTCTGCCTATTATATTAGCCGCCTTATTGGGCGTACTATTGATGGGTAAAAAGGAGGCGAGCTTATGAGCTTTTGGCAACTGGCACTCACCCTTGCTTTTGAGTTTGCAAAAATAGGGTTATTTGCAGTTGGGGGCGGGCTTGCAACCTTACCCTTTTTAACTGACCTTAGCGTAAAATATGGCTGGTATTCACAGGCACAACTTGCGAATATGATTGCTATTTCAGAAAGCACCCCAGGGCCCATTGGCATTAACATGGCAACTTATGCGGGGTACCTTGCCCTTGGCATACCAGGCGCATTTATTGCCACCATTGCTTTGGTAACACCTTCTATTATCATCATTTTACTCATTGCCAAATTCATGGCGAATTTTAGTGAGAATAAAATGGTAAAGTCTGCCTTTGCGGGGTTACGCCCTGCCGTTGCCGCCATGATCGCCTCTGCACTGGTGGGGCTTATGCAGGTAACCCTTGTGCTACCAGCGTTTAGCATTAGTAATATACAACTTGCCCTTTTCAACTGGAAAGCCATTTTTGTATTTTTGGTTGTGCTTGTTTTGGTACATGTCAAGAAGTTTGAAAAAGTGCACCCTGTTGTTTGGCTGGCGGGCTCTGCAGTTTGTGGTATTTTGTTACAGATATAAATTTTTGTAAATATATGTTATACTTTTGAAAAGACATTGTATTATAGGAGGCTTTTTGAATGAACGCCCTTGACCATGTCACCGAGATATACCACGCAAGTGTACGTTTGCACAGCGGAGATTTAACAGTTTATGTTGACCCCCTTCATATTTCAAGGCATTATGAAGACGCTGATATTGTTATTATTACACACACGCACGGAGATCATTACTCTGCACCAGACATACAGAAGATTTTAAAAGAAGACACCACCTTTATTACCACCTTTGAAGGTGCGGCAAAACTGCGTGAAGACCTTGGTATTCGAGATGAATATATTGTGGTGTTACAGTGGGACTCTCCAACTGTGTATTTTGAAGATGGCATTTCTGTGCAACCCGTTATTGCAGAAAACAAAAACCACCCCGTTGAATTTGGCTTTGGCGCCGTTGTGGAACTTGGGGGGTATACCTACTATTTTTCAGGCGATACCGACGTACTGGCAGAAGACGTTGTATGCGATGTATTGTTTGTTGTGTGTGACGGACAATATAATATGCCGAACTACACAGACCTTGCAGTTGCGCAAGTTCTAGCAATGGATACCATGCCAAAACTGGTTGTACCGTACCATTATGGCTATATTGAAAACACGGCTGACAATGGTAAGTTGCTGGCAGAGGCGTTAACCGTTGCTGGCATACCGAATAAACTGCTTTACACCGCATAAAACTATTTTAAATAAAAAAACAAGAAACCCGCTACCTATAAACATAGGCGGCGGGCTTTTTTAATGTAAATTTTCAAATTGTTTATTTTTTCTTTTTGTCTTTGTTTTTCTGTTTATATTCGTCCATCATCTGGGCACGGGCTTTCTTTTGTGCTTCCGCCATTTCCTTACCCGCAGAAAAGTCAGGGAAAGTTTTATAATATGCCATGAAGAAAAACCCAAATAGTACAATAACCAGTGGGTTGGCAAACCATGGACGCAATGCTTCTAAAAATGGGTATTCGAAAATAAGGTCTGACATGAAAAAGAGCATGATGGCGCACATGGCAATATCAATTACTTTTTTATAGGGTGCACGAGTACTTTTCAGCAAGCGAGAAACAAACACGCTCGCCCCAAGAACCGCTACAACGAAAGCCGCATAAGACCACCCTGTTTTCACTGCTTCATTCGTGAAAAACCCTTTAAATGCGGCGCCAACAAACAATATGAGTGTTAAAAAGAAAAACAGATGCAAGGAGTGGCTGTCTCTTGTATCTACTTTCTTTTGTTTTTCCTCTGCTGCCATGTGTGAAAGACCCCTTTCGAAATAACGAAGTTATGCATAGTATAACATATTTTTTTGTTTGTGTTTATTCAGCTTTGTTTATTGTAAACAAATGTATATTATTACATTTTGATATCTAACTTTTTCTATTTTGTTTTCCAGCGGCTTCTCTTTTTTTATAAAGCCATTATTTCGTTTTTCTTTTTTTAAATGCTACCGAATTGCTATATTTCACCTTTTTGTAGACATTGTTGCCAAATTTTACTTTTTAAATTTGGTAAACGAGACATGTCTTTAATTTGTGATATATGCTATATTGTTCATATAATATGCATAAATTCTTATATTTATGCTTTTTGAGTTGTTTCTTGCTAAAGAAATAACTATAGAATGGAGGTTTGATGCAGTGTACCGAGAGGGGGTACACAATTTTATTTTTTATGGAAATGATGTACAGGTTTACAAGAAAGGGGATTTTTACGTATGGATATTTTTAAAAAAGTAAAAGAAAACGAAGCGTTACTAATTGAAATGCGCCGACATTTACATGAAAACCCAGAGCTTTCAACCAAAGAGTTTAACACAGTTGAGTACATTAAAGAAAAACTAGATGACTTTGGTGTAAGCTGGTTTGAAGTAAAACACGGCGGCATTATTGCTACCATTGGTGACGCAAGCAAAGGAAAAACTGTTCTTTTGCGTGCAGACTGCGATGCCCTACCTATGCAAGAGAACCCCAACAACTTAAAAGGGCCGAAAGACTGCGTTAGTAAAATTGACGGCGTTTGCCATGCTTGCGGGCATGACGGACATACCGCCATGATGCTAATAACTGCCAAAATATTGAAAGAAATGGAAGATGAACTAGACGGGCTGGTATACTGCGTATTTGAACGTGCAGAAGAAACAGGCGGTAACATGCGTTACTTGCTGCGTTACTTTGATGAACACGACATTACGTTTGATGCCATTTACGGCACACATCTTCTTTCCACCTATGAAACTGGAAAAATTTCGGTTGAACCGAATGGTGTTATGGCCGGTGCCTTCGGCTTTAATGTAAAAATAACTGGCCGTGGCGGGCATGGTTCACGCCCTGACCTTTCCATTAGCCCGATTGACTGCTTTAATGCTTTCTATACAGGGCTAAATGCACTGCGTATAAAGTATATTACGCCGTTTGACAGCTTGACTTTCTCTGTAGGGCAACTCGCCTCTGGCAAGCAAGGTAACGTTATTCCTGATGATTTAACCTTCTCAGGAACAGCACGTTTCTTCAATCAAGACCTTGGCTTTAAATTCCGTGAAGAATTTGAGCATTTGTTAAAACTTACTTGTGAAGCATACCATTGTACCTATGAAGCCACATTAAGCCAACCTGGTTTAGCAGTGCTGAATAACCCTGACATGTCTGCTTTTGCAAAAAAAGCAATCGCAACGCATTTGGGCGAAGAATATGTTGGCAAGGTTGACCCATGGATGGCATCTGAACCATTCTCTATCTACCTGCAATTATGGCCTGGTGCATTTGCATTTTTGGGCATGAAGAATGATGAAAAAGGTGTTGGCGCTGAACACCACAACGAATATTTTGATGTTGATGAAGACGTTTTGGTGCTGGGTGCTGCAGCTTCTGCGGCTTATGCCTATGAATTCTTGAAAAACCCAATTACACCTGTATTCACCCCATACAACGGCAGGCCAATGGACCTTTTGGCAAAACAAGGGTATACCGATTTTGAGGACTAATTCCCATTTATTTTAAAGGCATAATAAAACAAACCCATTTGTTGTTTTTAAAACTTGGGTTTGCTTGACAAAGACAAGAAGGGAAAGGAATGAACTTTAATGGCAGAAACAAAGAAGAAAAAGGGTTTTAAAATGCCCCACTTGCTATTCTTAATGCTTGGTTTGATTTTGTTCATGAGTGCTATGACTTACATCATTCCAGCAGGAGAATATGCAACCAACCCAGAAACAGGCGCCTTGATAGGCGACCAGTTTAACTACTTGGGGGCGCAAACCCCTATTAGCCCATGGAAAGCATTTCTACTTATTTTACCTGGTTTACAGAATTCTTCACTGGTTATTGCTATGCTACTTATTGGTGGCGGTACAACTGGTATTGTTCTTGACACTGGTGCATTAGATGAAATGATTAACTGGGCCATTTACAAACTGAAAGACCAAGGCACAACCGTACTTGTACCACTTATGTGCGTTATTATTGGCTTACTAGGCGCTTTCGGCGGCGGAGACCAACTGGTTGCCATTGTACCCATTGGGGTTATGTTTGCGAAAAAACTGAAACTTGACCCTATTATTGCGGCAGCTGTTACCTTCATGGCCTCTATGGTTGGTTTTGCTACTGGGCCAACCAAACTCATGATTCCACAAATCATGCTTGATATTCCTGTTTATTCTGGGTTTGGCACACGTTTTGCAATTATGAGTTTAGCGATTGTTATATGCGCTATTTATACATTGTGGTATGCAAAACGCATTCAGAAAGACCCAAGTAAGTCATACATGGGGCATACTGAATGGTTAAACGATACGGATGTAGACGACACTTTAGAAGAAGTAAAATTCAACTGGAAAGCAGCTTTGGTTACCATTATTTTCTTCGGTCAATATGTTATTATTGTTGGCTTAATGCTTGGCACAACTCTTGGCAACCCTGTTATGCCTGCTGTGCAAATTATTGCATCATTATTGTGCGGCTTTATTTACGGCATGGGCTTTGACAATATTGGTAACTCCTTCGCACGTGGCGTTGCGGGCATGGGCTTTGTAGGCGTAATTATTGGTTTTGCTGGCTGTATGAGCGAAGTTATGAAACAAGGTCACATCATTCATACCATCGTTTATGTTGCTTCCAAACCACTTTTCGGCTTACCTACTGGTTTAATTGCTATCGGCGTTTCTATTGTTGTTATGTTCCTCAACTTGTTCATCCCATCTGCTTCTAGCAAGGCGGCCATTCTTATTCCTATCATTCGCCCGATGACTGAAGCTCTTGGCATTCCTGCACAAGTTGCGGCACAAGCCTTCCAAGTTGGTGACGGGTTTACAAACTCTATCACACCGTCTCTTGGATGGACATCTGGCTCTTTACAAACAGCAGGTGTTGAGTTCACACAATGGTGGAAATTCAGCATTCCGCTTGTTGCTATATTGATGATTATTTCCTGGGTACAACTTTACTTCCTTGGCGCCATGGGCTGGACAGGGCTTTAATACATCACTATAACAAAACCCAAAAGAACTTTTATAAAGCAACAACGGCAGATTTACATCTGCCGTTTTGTTTTGCCATGCCATATGGTATACTTACCTAAGAAAACAAATGAGGAATGGGTAAAGAGGGAACCGTATGAAACAAGACAAATATGGCTATGTGAATATTTTTTTACTTGTGTTAATTAACTGTGTTGGGTATGGTTTGCTTTCACACACAAGCAGTTTGTATGTGGTGCCCATTTGTGAAGGGCTTGCCATAACACGGTTTGAGTACAGTTTGGTAAATACCCTTTCTACCTGTACAGGGCTTGTTTTTTCTTTGCTTCTGGCAAAATTATTAAACTTGTTAAAAGATGTAAAACGCCTTTTATGCCTTGGCGTTTTGGCAGGCATTGCCATGTTATTTATATCGTCTCAGGCAAACAGTTTATGGATGCTTTACTTGGCGGGTGCCATACGGGGTATGTTTTCCACCTTTTCTAATATTTCTGTGCTGGCTATTTTGGTGGCAAAATGGTTTACCGAAAAACGTGCAACCTTACTTGGTATTGTTGCAGCAGGTACTGGTATAGGCGGTACTATTTTCAACCCTGTTGTCAGTTATTTTATCACCCATTACGGATGGCAAAAATCTTACTTTTTTAGCGCCATTCTTTTATCAATAACATTTGTACCTGTTTTGCTGTTTTTGAAAGAACGCCCGAAAGAAATTATCCCCATCGCAAATGTTTCACCTGATGAAGATACGCCTGACACCGCCCTTGCCATTACAGGCATTACCGTAAAAGAGGCCCTGCGCACTTCTTACTTCTGGCTTGGTATTTTAGGCATGTTTTTACTTACCTTTGGCTTTTCGATGATTTACCCGAATGTAGCCGCCATATTAACCGAAAAGGCACTCCTTGCCACGGTGATTCCGCTTGTGTTAAGCGTACAATTTTTTGCCAACACCATTTCCAAAATTTTCATCGGCTTCGGCATTGACAAATTCGGCATTCGCAAAGCAATTACCTTTTTGTTAACCTTTTATGTTACCGCCTGTTTCTTCTTGCTAAATGCGCAAAACACGGCATTTGCGTTTGCATTTGCTATCCTTTTTGGGGTGGGTTTTGTCATGATGTCTTCCCCGATTTCAGCCATTGTTGAAAACCTGTTCGGCATGAAAGAGTACAGCAAATTGGTTGGGTTTTTTATGGCTGCAACACAGGTTGCCTCTATTTTTGCCCCGCTTATTGCTGGGTTTGTTTTTGACACCACGCAAAGCTATAACATTTCTATTTGCATTGCCCTTGTAACTGCTTCCCTTGCGCTTATACTTTTGCGCACAGCACTTGGCAAAGCAGCAACGGCTATGCAACGCACCAAATAATGCTTTTTGATGAACATAAATTTACAATGTCTTCATAAAAAAATGCGGAATTGAACATATAAAAGCAGTACGATATAAGCAGTAATAAGCTACTGCTTTTCGGCTGCTTTTTGCTTTATAAAATGCTTTTAAGGGGGTATGAAAAGATGACCGATTTAACAAGTTTTCTTTCACAATTAACGCAAAACCCCGCCCTTTTGGTAACCGTTATTTTAACGCTTGCCGTTATTTTGGTGAACGGATGGACAGATGCCCCCAACGCCATTGCGACGGCGGTTTCAACACGGGCCATTGCACCACGGCGTGCCATTATTATGGCGGCTGTTTTTAATTTCCTCGGCATTTTGGTGATGACTACTATTAACAAAACCGTGGCGGAAACCATTTACAACATGGTAGACTTTGGCGACAATGCACACGAAGCGCTGGTTGCTTTATGTGCCGCTATGGTTGCCATTGTGGTGTGGGCCATTGCCGCTTGGGCATTTGGCATACCCACCAGTGAAAGCCACGCCCTTATTGCAGGGTTAACAGGTGCCGCCATTGCCATACATGGCGGGCTCGGCGGTGTAAACGGCAGTGAATGGGTAAAAGTGCTATATGGGCTTGGGCTTTCTACCTTTTTAGGTTTTGGCATGGGCTATTGCGTCGTGAAGCTGGTGGAAGCAATGTTCCGTAAGGCAGACAGGCGAAAAACCACTGGCTTCTTTCAAAAAGCACAGGTTGGTGGTGCCGCCGCCATGGCCTTTATGCACGGCGCACAAGACGGGCAGAAGTTCATGGGTGTATTTTTGCTGGGGCTTGCTCTTGCCAACGGCAATACCTCTACCACCACTTTTGAAATACCGTTTTGGCTCATTTTGCTCTGCTCTGCCATGATGGGGCTTGGAACATCAATAGGCGGGTACCGCATTATTAAAGCGGTTGGCATGGACATGGTGAAGCTGGAAACCTATCAAGGCTTTTCCGCCGATATTGCTGGGGCAGGGTGCCTTTTGGTTTCATCTTTAATAGGTATACCTGTTTCTACCACGGCTACTAAAACCACCGCTATTATGGGGGTAGGTGCCGCCCGCAGTGTGCGCAGTGTAAACTGGGGCATTGTGAAAGACATGATGCTTACCTGGGTGATGACCTTCCCTGGGTGCGGGCTCATTGGCTTTTTAATGGCACGGCTTTTCCTCTTTCTTTTTTAACAAATAATACTATTATATAAACAGAATGGACGTGTAGCATATGGCAAAAAAGAACAACCCCTATTTTAACAGGTTTATTACACTGGCTGACATGGCAAGCCAAGCAGCAACTTATTTAGAAACTGTATTAACCCATTATGACCCTGCTGTTTTGGCAACACAGCGTGCCGAAATGCATGCCATTGAACATGCACAGGACGGTGTGCGGCATGACCTTATGGCGCAACTGGCGAAAGAATTTGTTACGCCGATTGACCGTGAAGATATCATTCAGCTTGCGAACAAGCTTGACGATGTAACTGACCATATTGACGACATTTTAATTCGGCTATACATGTATAACATTCAAACACTGCGCCCGCCTGCATTGCAATTTGCCACGCTTATTACCCGGTGCTGTACCGCTTTGCAAAAGGCAATGAGCGAGTTTTCGGCATTCCGAAAATCAACCATGCTTACACAATGTTTAATTGACATAAACGCTTTGGAAGAAGAGGGTGATGCCCTTTATATTGAGGCCATGCGTGAATTATATGAAAACGAGACCGATGCCATTGCCATTGCTGCCTGGAGCCAGCTTTATGACTGCCTTGAAAATTGCTGTGATGCCTGCGAACAAGTGGCAGACATGGTGGAAATTGTTGTGATGAAGAATTTGTAAATTTTTTAGGTATTTTTACAAATTCTTCAATTTCTATTGTTTTTATAGGACTTTTCTAGTAGAATGTACATCTTAGTATATAAATTTATAAGTATATCTATGTAATATGTACATAAATTTATTATTTTTTACCAATTTTTTTCTACAAGAAAGGTTAAGGGGACACTTGAAACAACAACCTGTTAAATAAGCTGATAAAAAAGACACCAGTCTTTTTAGCAAAAATGCAATTTTCTTCGCTACTTTTATTTCGGCGTTCATATACATTGTGTGGCGTCTACTTTTCACACTACCTTTACACCATGGGGTAATTGCCCTTATTTGGGGTATATTACTATGGGTTTCAGAGGCGATTACTGTACTTGAAACATTTACCCATTTTAACAATGTGCGTAATTTGCGCCTGCCTGAAATGCCTGACATACCAAATAATATGTACCCAGATGTAGACCTGCTTATTTGTACACATAATGAGTCTGCCGAGCTTTTATACAAAACATTGAATGGGTGCCGCTATTTAAGCTACCCTGACAAAAACAAAGTGCATATTTACCTTTGTGATGACCAAAACCGCCCTGAAATAAAAGAGCTCACTGAACAAATGGGCTTTGGCTATTTCGGGTTTTCAGGGAATATTCATGCAAAAGCAGGGAATATCAACTATGGGTTTGAACGTACCGAATCTCCTCTGGTTGCTATTTTTGATGCAGACATGATACCCACCAGCAACTTTTTGCTAGAAACCGTGCCGTACTTTTTTACAAAACAAATGATAAAAGAAGACGGGGAATGGCGCAAACGCACAGAGGAAGAACTTGCCGCTGTGCAAGGCGAAAAAGACCTTGGATATGTACAAACACAACAAAGCTTTTACAACCCTGACCCACTACAGCGCAACCTTTACTTAGAAGAGAATGTGCCAAATGAGCAAGACTATTTTTACCGCTCGGTAAACGTAGCACGTACTTACACTGGCTCAGCTGCGTTTGCAGGGTCAAACACGTTGTTTTTACGCCAAGCGCTAGAAGACGCAGGCGGGCTTGCAACTTATTCTATTACAGAAGACCTTGCCACCAGTGTTGAAATACTAAGCTGCGGCTATACTTCTATGGCGGTAGATAAAGAGCTGGCACATGGGCTTTCACCTGAAGATGCTGATAGCTTTATTAAACAACGCAAACGCTGGAGCCGTGGCTCTGCACAAGTTGTGGCAACCAAACACTTTTTCAAAAGTAAAATGCCCCTAAAGGCAAAGTATAACTTCTTCCTTTCTTATTTATACTGGTGGTCTTTTCCAAGGCGAATGATTTACCTGCTTTCACCTGTTGTATATGCTTTATTTGGCATTGCCGTTGCAGATGTTAGCTTGTGGAATTTGCTTTTGATATGGGTGCCATACCGTTTGATTTATAACTATGGCATGGACAAGATGACCAACGGAACGATTAGCTCTTTGTGGTCCTCTATTATGGACACCATTCAGTTCCCTTATTTAATATTTCCTGTTATTGCAGGCACATTGCAAATTCCAGAAAAGAAATTCTGGGTTACCCCGAAAGACAAAGTGCAAGGGCGTAACTCTCGCTTGCGGCTTGCGATACCGCATTTCATTTTTCTGTTTTTAACCGTTGCTTCTGCCATTATTTGTAGCTACCAATTGTTTGTTGTACGGTATGAAGGCGCTGCCATTGCATTATATTGGCTTATTTCTAATGTATTTGCTTTAATTTATGCCATTGCCTATTACGTGGGGCGTGTTAATGCACGTGCCGCCGAACGTATTGACGCTACTATTCCCGTTACACTTCTGCCTGATGTACGTGAGATAAGAGGTTTCACTTCTAATATTTCAGAAGGCGGGATGTCAATATTGCTAAACACCCCTGAATATTTACCTGCTGATGAAGACTTTGAGCTGCGCATAAAACACAAGCGCTACAAAGCCCGTATGGACACCATTGTACGGCAAGTGCAGCAAGTAGAAACCCAATGGCAATACGGGCTGATGATTACCGAAATAGAAGAGCGAGACAAAAGCGAATATTTTCAAATATTATATGACAGAAACCATATGTTCCCGCATGTTGTTGATATTGAGTTGTTCAAAAACTTGCGCCAGATTGTAAAAGGTATGACTGCCCACCACAAGCAAAAAGTGCGGCAATTACCCCGTATGCACATTAACACACCTGTTGAAACCGAGGAATTTGGTACCGTGAACCTACTTACCTTTAACTACCAGTATTTCTCAGTAAAAAAACAAAAGAACTTGCCACAAACACTAACCATACTGTTTGAAGTTACCTGCCACCGAGATGATAGCATAGCTGCTGTGCAAGAGAAAAACATTGTGCTTTATGAGCCTGAGAACTGGAAAGACCTTGCCATTGACCCTATTTTCCATAACATTGTTATGCACATGCTGTCTCCCACAGAGGTACCTTTACAAAAATTCCGTGTTTCTACGCGAAAATCGTAAATATAAAACAATATAATAAAAAAGAGAAGGCGAGATGCCTTCTCTTTTTCGTTTTTAATATGAACCCGTTTCCAATTTTTTCATGTCTGTAAAAGATATTTTTTTATCGCATTTCTTGTTTGGGCACCAAAAATACCCGTCTCTAAATTCTATACGTCCTTCAATTTGTTTGCCGCCTATTGTAAAGTCATAATCTTTTGCTTCAGGGGAGTTAGAATCTATTATTTTATAATCGTAAGTGGAAATCATTGATTTTCCGCATTCTGGGCAGTACTTTTTCTTCTTTTTTGTTGTTACATAAATATATTCTACATCTGCATTGTTAACATATACTATTGCCCATGGTGGCTTATACTCATTAAAATCATCTGGTATTTTATTTTCTATGCGTATCAAACGGTCTTCTCCTACTTGATTATGGCAATTTGTGCAAAAAAACTCATGAATCGTAAATAACGCGTCCCCCCAATAAGTTCTTCCTCCTACAGAAAAATTCCATTTTTCCGCTTCTGGTGAAGTTTTGGCAACATATTTCGTGACTTTTATAACACTCAATTCATTATCACAAATAGGGCATTTATGTGCACTTAAATACATATATGTCGGGCTAAAAGTTGATCCTATTCGGCTATACAATTTACCTCTCTTCCTCTCTTCTGGGTGCATAATCTCATTTCACCCTTAATATGTCCCCGTTTCTAACTTTTTCATGTCTGCAAAAGATATTTTCGTATCGCATTTCTTGTTTGGACACCAAAAATACCCGTCTCTAAATTCCACACGTCCTTCAATTTGTTTGCCGCCTATTGTAAAATCATAGCCTTTTGCTTCAGGGGAATTAGAATCTATTATTTTATAGTCGTAGGTAGAAACCATTACTGTTTTACAATCATGGCAGAGACGTTTTCTGTTTTCTGTTGTTTCATAAATGTATTTTGGGTCAGCATTTTGCAAATATTTTACTGCCATTTTAGGTTGGTAAACATCCTTTTCATTTGCGGTTTTTTTATTTATCTCCCAATATATTTTGTCACTACCTTTTTGTATCATTTTATTTTCTAACCATCCTAAATCGTTATCTCTTATTTGATACCCACATTCTAAACAAAAAAATTCACGGACGTAAAACAATGCATCTCCCAAAAACTTGCTTCCTGGTAAAGAAAAACTCCAATTTTTTGCTTCTTCTGAATTACGATGAACAAATTTCGTAACTTTTATTATTTTTAATTTGTTGCCACAAACAGGGCAACTGTGCTTTTTAACATACAAAGAGATTACGTCATATGGTTTATTCAATTCGCTGTAATGCATTTTCTCTCCTTTCAAAGCTTCTTACTATGTAGGCTACCATGTTTTCTTATTCATAAGATACAAAATTGTATGTGGTTCTAAACTATAAAGTTTGTTTTGCTTTGCAGGTAGATAACCTAATATTTCCTCTTTTTCTTTTTCTGAACGATTATCATATAATTTTTCATCATATATTGGAGCCAGCCAAGTAAATTTGCCATCTAAAAGGTCACCAATAAATGGTGTATATGCTATTTGCTCAACTTTGAAATTTTCTGAATAAAAATCTTCTATACTCCTCTGCCAAAAGATGCCAATTTGCGGTATTCCTTTTTTGATAAGCAATATTGTGAACAGCTCTCTCCAGTAATGCAAATCTGTTTCATAGTCTTTCATTTTTTTCTTTAAATTATCTGTTTCATTGTTCCAAATAGAAGGTGCATATTTCTCAATTCTTATTCTTGCCATTAAAGAAATCAATTCACTTCCAACGCTGCAGTTCTCAGTATTAGGCCAGAGGTCAATAATTGTTTTGTTTTCAAATGGTAATGCAGAAGAAGTTTTAAACCCTCTCATGAAAAAGTAGCTTTCTTCATTAAATAATTCTTCAAAAAAAGGCTTATTGTTATTGAAAATGAAACTGTCAACGACAAGATAAGGTTTGTGGTCAAAATCTTCCAATCTTTTTATACTCACTTTTCACCTCATAAAACACATTTTTTGTATTATTCTTAAATAAATCAAACCATAAATACTATTGTTGTTTTATTTTACCACGACATTGTTCAATACGTCTATAATAAGGCATACTGTGCCGTACGGCAAGGTTGCAAAATATGTTTTATAGCGCTTCTATTATTTGTTTTATATTTTTCAATTTGTTATTGTGCTTTGTGGCTAGAAATAGTATACTTTTTCTAACATTTACAAATATAAAACTGTGCAAACGAACGACTGAACCCACACCTTGTTTGCTTTGAGGGGAAGTGGCTATATGGGAAAAGGTAACCATTTACCTTTTTACATGGCATATGCGGCGCAAACCAAAGATGAAATTTTCTTTCGTACCTTGCTGGAAGAAGCTTTTTAAGTAGCAAAAACTTGCAAGAAGAAGAGATTATGCAAGCTATTGTGGTGGCAAACCAAATTTTAAATAGCACAGAATTTGTGTTTCAGCGCACAAGTTCAGAAACGGTGCTGGTTGAAAACGACCGTGGCATGGTGATAAAACTAGTCGCAACAGAAAAAGGCTATGACGTAGACACTTATTATTCTTACCCTTGCACATCTCCTTCGGGAGATACCGTTTATAAGTTTGACGCATACCAGTTGCAAACCACCCCTGACATTATGGAGCAGTTGGCAGCATATGCCCACGCACACGGGCTTGCCGTAAACTTACAAGCCGTTGAAGAAAAGGCTTCTATCTCTGCCTATGCTGCTTTTGTTGCCTTGTTTGCTGACATTCCTTTGCTCACCGCAGTTTCTGCAAAAACAAAGGCTATAAAAAAAGAAGAGCGCCGTTTTAAAACGCTGAAGATATCGGTTGCATTTTTCAGCTTTGCGGCGGCAAGTGTTGCTGTACAAGTTGCCCTTCAATATTACCGCGGGCGCCTAGGGCTTTACTTTATGGCTTTCTTCTTTTCAGGGCTACTCGGTGTACTGTTAAACCAGTTCATCAACGAAGCTATTTTAACCCGTGCTGTGCCACGTTATAAAGAAAAGTTGAACCTTGGCAACAGTCGCTTTTCAGGTGAGCTTTTTATCATTGCTTATTCCTTCAACATTATTCTGTATTTGGCCACCTTTATTTTTACGCCCACCAGCGCAACTGACCGTATTGCCTTGCTCATTGGGTTTATTTTCTCGGTTTACCCCATGAACTTTTTGATGAACACTATGTTTGCCATGAAAAAGGAAGTTATTAACAACAATGCCCACCGCACAAATTTTCGAACAAGGTATTATGCCAACACCGTGCCAGAGCCTATTCGCAAAAAAGATATGCCACCCGTTACCATTGGAATTGCCATTTACACCGAAGATAACCGTGTTGTGTTTGACACCATGCGTGACAGCCTTATTGCCATTCAAAACTATGCCCTTACCACTGGGCAGGTGGCAAATTTAATTGTTTCAGATGATGGTATTTTCAAGCTACTAAGCGGTAAGTTAAATGAACCCATTATTGCAGACTATATTCAAAAATTCTACCAACCTGGCATGCTTTCTGCACAAGAAATGCAAGCGGTTGAACGTATTATTTTCTACCGTCAAAACAATATTTCGTTTGTGGCAAGGTCCATAAAAGGCAGACCTGGTAAATTTAAAAAAGGTGGCAACTTAAACTACACCTACCGCCTTGCAGAAGAGCTTGCACAGGGCGCAACCCGTAAAGCATTGTTAGACAGAGATAGTGATTTTTACGGCGGGTATTTTGAAGGAGACATTACCATTCATGAACTCTTGCTGATTCTTGACAAGGACAGCGGGGTACCTCCACATATTATTGCGTCTACCGTGCCCGAATTTATATTAGACCCAAAACTTGCCTACACACAGCATTGTACAAAGTCTATCAATTCAAAAAGTAGTTACTTTACCAAAGCCATGGGCAACTTTTTGAACACCCTTTCTGAAACGCACTTGCCGAACAAGGCACTGCAAGGGCTTATTGTACCATTAATGGGGCACAATGCTTTTGTGCGAAAATCGTTCTTGTTTTCGTCTGGCATGTGGGCGGAAGACCGTGTTTCAGAAGACCTTGCAAAATCTCTTGATGCGTACCGCATGGGCTTTCACGGGAAGTATGCAACCTATAAAGACCTTGATTTTACAGAATATGTGTGCGAAACTTTTATTGATGAAACAGCAAAACAACAACGGTACTGTTACGGTATACATGAAATGATCTTCCGTGACTTCAAAGAACATTTTGCCCACCATGCCCAAAACAAGCCGTATGAAGACAAGCGCAAGCAAAAGCTGAAACCTTTTTACCTTGTTGACTTATTTACCTATTTTTGCTCTTGCATTAACATTGCCGCCTGTATTCCAACAACGGTATTCTTGATGTTTACCATCTTCGTGCAATACTTCTTCGGTGGTATTATTATTAACTTAATTGTGTATATTATAATTCCTGTTCTGCACGCTTATTTAATGAACATGAAAACAGGCAAACTACCACGTTTACTCGTCTTCACTGACTTTGCCATTTTAGGCTTTACCTTTTTCGGGCATTCTTATTCCATGATGAAAGGCTCGCTTGGGTTTATTGTAGACACGCTAACAAAGTCTTACAATCCGTTCAACGTTTCGAGTGTAGACCACATTGAGAAGAACTTTTTGTCTGGCATGCAAATCATTTATGTGTTCTTTCGTAAAAATTTACCCATGTTGGCAGTTGTGCTAATGTTTTTAACCCGTGGTATTATAATAGCCCTAAATGAAAGCTTCACTTTATCTGTAGGGCTGTCCGTCGGGTACTTAATTTCTTATATATTTGTTGTGCCTGCGCTAACACCACAGCTTTTCCACCGCCCACGTATATTGAGAAAGCGGGCAAAAATAGCACAGATAGAGGAAATTTCTACAGTAGAGTAGGAAAATAAATGAAAAAGAGAAGGCGATTTGCCTTCTCTTTTTTTAGACTATATTCTGTCCTTTTTTACTCTTCTAATGGTTCGGGTATTTCCTGCGGCGGTAATAAATATATCTCACCTGCTTCAGCTGAAAGCACCTGTAACTGCGTACATTGCGTAGGGTATGTTGTTAAAGTTATGGTTCCTTTTCCATCAACAACAACTACAGGAATTTAGTAAGTGTCCGTCCCTATTGGAAGATACCTGCCGTTTCGATGTGAATAATATATCTGATTTTCATCATATGCGAATAGCGAATATTTCCAGCTTTGTATCCCATACAAATTCCATATTTTCTCCGTTTCGTACTGTAATGTTAAATCAATAATACAATACTC
>CAZWXJ010000013.1:0-24780 GCA_964637735.1 uncultured Oscillospiraceae bacterium
AAAGTAACCGTTTCTTGCTTAAACCCTGCGGGTACTTCTGTTTCTACTATGCTACCTTCTGGTGTTTCTTCTGGTGCGGAGTCCTCTGCCTTTGTGCAAGCGGTGGCAAACAAAAGCATTGCGCAAAACGCAACTAAAAATGCCTTTTTCATGGTGGTGTCTCCTTTGTTTTTTCTTTCATAATATCTCTCTTTTACAAAACATGCAAATTATTCTATATTATTATACTTCTTAATAACCCATTCACCAAGGCAAACATTTATACAAAAAATAACAATGAACGAAAAAGCAAATTCAAAAAAGAAATTTAGAAAAGGGTTTTGAAAAACAGGGCTTTCCGCAGGAAACGTGCCAAATGTTGCAGTCACAACATCAAACAAAAGCCATATGGCTGTTAACCCAAACGCATTTGAGGCGTAGTTTTTCAGCCTTTCCTTTTTGGCAAGCTTTGTAGGGCTGGTACTAACCTTTTTTCCATACCAGTTGGTTGGCATTACTTCTTGTAAATTCTCTTTCTGCTGTTTGGTTTGCTGTGTTTTTTGGTAATATTTGTTTAGCACAAATTTTTCTACTGCCCACACGGCTGAGGGCAATAAAAATGTTATGGTAAACCCGAAGTATGTATCTTTTGAAAAGAACCAAAGCGTAAGCCCTAGAAAAAAGGCAAAGCCTTCAGCATACCGAAATTTCTCTTGCAGGGGGTCTTTTGTTTTAAGCTTATCACTTTCTTTTACAAGTTCATCAATAGAGACATCAAAATAATCACTTAACGCTTTTAGGTTTTCAATGTCTGGCATACCGCCTTCCGTTTCCCATTTTGCTATCGCCTGCCGAGAAACCCCAATTTCTGCCGCCAATTCTTCTTGTGTCAATTTTTTCTTTTTCCGAAGAGATTTTATTTTTTCACCTAACATATCATTTCTCTTTTCTGCTATTATGCATTTGTTAATAGGCTGCCTATAATTTGATTATACTTACCCGCCTATAAATGTCTATGTCTTTCGATTTGCATTTTGTTACGCTTCGTTGCTTTTTTGTTTTGTAGTAGCAAATATACCTATTGTAAACAAAAGCACTTCCTTTTCAGGAAGTGCTTTTTACTATTTCAAATGGTTTTCCAAAACATCTACGGCTTCGGTATAACCTGCAAAACCTTTACCACTAATTGTGGCAATACACGCCCCTTTAATATATGAAATTTGGCGAAAATCTTCCCGCTCTTCCACCTTTGAAAGATGTACTTCCACTGTGGGAATGGCCGTTGCTTTCAGTGCGTCTAGCAAGGCAATGCTGGTGTGGGTGTATGCCGCCGCATTGAGGATGATACCATCTGTTTTGGTGCGCCACGCTGTTTGAATAGCGTCTACCAAGTCTCCTTCGTGGTTGCTTTGGTAAAAATCTACCGCAATACCCTTTCCTTCACAGTAAGCTTGCACAAATGCGGTAAGGTTTGCATAGGTTTGGGTGCCATATATCTGCGGTTCACGCACGCCCAACAGGTTTAGGTTTGGCCCACTCATTACCAAAATTTTCATGTTGCAAAATCCTCCCATATCGCTTTTGCTGCGTCAGCAAGGGTATTATTATTTTCAATTTCTACATCTGCCACTTGTTTGTAAATGGGGTCACGCTTTTCAAATAACGCTGTAAGGTTTGCCGAAAGCGGGCGCCCCGCCGTTGCAAGGCTTGTAAGCCCCCGTTTAATATAGTAAACACGCCCATTTTGCTTTAGGGCAATTGTGTTCTCGCTTCGTAAAACAGCACCGCCGCCTGTAGCAATAACAAGCCCTGTCTGCTTTGCAAGTTCCAAAATGGCATTGGTTTCACAGCTGCGAAAATATTCTTCACCTTTGCTTACAATCAGCTCCTCTGCCGTTTTGCCCTCTGCCTGAAAAATCATATCGTCTACATCAACAAACGTGCGGTTTGCTTTTTCTGCCACCTGTTTGCCCAGCGTGGTTTTGCCGCTGCCTGGCATACCAACAAGAACTATGTTTTCCGTTTGTTGTATAAGTTCTTTTAAAATGTGGCTTGTGGTGCTAGGTGGTAATACCTCTTTGGTAAAAAGGTTTGCCGCTTGCACGGCTTGCTCTGCTAACATACCCAGCCCACCAATTGCGGGAATGCCTATGCGCTTTGCTTCTAGCACAAGGCGTGTGCGTAGTGGGTTATAAATAACATCTATTACACCACTGCACTGTGGGAATGCTTTTAACGAAAGGGGCATATTTTGCAAATGCGGGAACATGCCCACAGGCGTTGTATTGATGAGGATATCCGCATCTTGGTGCAGGTGTAAATTCTCATAATTGTTTTCCCCTGCACGAGAGATACAGACAATCTCTTTCGCACCTTCTTGCTGTGCCACATAGTGCGCCGTTTTGTAAGTGCCCCCACTGCCAAGAATGATGACTTTTTTATTTGCGAGTGTAATGTCAGCTTGTTGTAACAAAAAGTGCATACCCAAATAGTCTGTGTTATAGCCTGTGTAGGTGCCATCTTCTTCTTGCACCATAGTGTTCACCGCACCAATCGCCTCTGCCTCAGGTGAAAGCCGTGTGCAAAACGGTATCACCGCTTGTTTATATGGAATGGTAACATTCAGCCCTGCTATGGTTTTGCTTGCAAGAAAGCCTTCTAACTGGCTCGGCGCTACTTCAAACAGCATGTAAGGGTATTTCCCTATCATTTCGTGAATGGTTTTTGAATAACTGTGCTCTAATGTTTCACCCAGTAGCCCATAAAGTTTTTGTTTCATCAACAGTGCCCTACCTATACTTCACTGTAACTGCCAAGAAACACAAAAAGTTCCTCTGTGTTTGACAGTTCAGCAAATAATGCCATCAAGCCATCATTCCATACTGACGCTTCAAGGTCAAAATAAAACAAGAATTCAAAATCTTTCCCTGCAATGGGGCGGCTTTCCAGCTTGGTAAGGTTCAGCCCCAATGCAGCGAATTTTGAAATCATGTTATAAAGCGTGCCCGGCTCATGCGGAACGGTGAGCAATAAACTAATGCGGTCTGCGCCCTCATAAAGCTCCATCTCTTTTGCAATGCAAATAAAGCGTGTATAGTTGTTGTGGGCATTTTGCACATCATTTTTAAGGGCAGTTAAGTGGTACAAACTCGCACAGCTTTCAGATGATATGGCAGCGACGCCTTCCCGGTTACTTTCGGCAACCATTTTTGCAGCAATAGCTGTGTTTTCACAGGCCGTTATCTTCACATCTTTCGGCAAAGACGCTAAAAAATTGCTGCATTGCCCAAGCGCCTGCTGATGAGAGAATATTTCTTTCACCTGTGCAAGAGACGTACCTTTTTTGACAAGTAAATGATGATGAATGGGTAATTTCAAGCTACGTACAATATAAAAATTGTATTTGTGCAATAGGTCATATACATCATTCACCGAGCCATAAGAGCTATTTTCAATAGGCAACATACCATATTGGCAGTTTCCATTTTTTACTGCTTCAAAAACATCTTCAAAACGGGTGCAATATTGAATGCTCGGGTTTGTGAAAAGCCTGTTTGCCGCAATTTGCGAATAAGCACCCTCTGCACCTTGGCAAGCAACGGTAGCCGTAGCAGGAAACGTGTGCTTGCTGTTTACTTTTGCCTCTTCAATTTGGGTTATTAACGTGGTTTTTGTGGCAAGCAACTTTGTTTGGTATGCTTTGCTGATATTAAAAAGAGAGGTAAACAATGCCCGTGTATAAACGGCAAGGTCTTCCCCTACAAGGGCTTCCATTTCTTGTAAAATAGCCTGCTCACGAGCTTTGTCAAGCGGGGGTAGGTTATGTTCTTTTTTATAATTTGCAACTTGTACACTTGCCTGCATGCGCCGCTTAAAAAGCTCTGCTATTTGTTTGTTGATGCTATCAATCTCTTTACGGGCTTCTTCTAAACTGTTCATAAGGCAGCCTCTCCTTTTTGCTGGTACAAGCAGTCTAGCAAAACAAGGGCGGTAACCGCTTCTACCACAGGCACGGCACGGGGTACAATGCAAGGGTCGTGCCTGCCCTCTATCAAAATTTCTGTTTCATGCAATGTTGCCGTATGTACCGTTTTTTGCGGTTTTTTAATAGACGGCGTTGGCTTTACTGCTATATTTATTAAAAGTGGCATACCTGTTGTAATGCCCCCTAACATACCACCACTATGGTTGGTAGCAGGTTGTATTTTACCATTTTGCATATGGTAAGCATCATTATTTTCACTGCCAAGCATATTTGCTACCTGAAACCCTGCACCAAAAGAAACCCCTTTGACAGCAGGAATGCCAAAAAGCGCTTTTGCAAGCTTGCCTTCTAGCCCTTCAAACAACGGGCCACCAATGCCCGCAGGCATACCTATTACACCACATTCTACTATGCCACCAATAGAATTTTCATTTTTCTGCACGGCTTCTATTTCGGCAATCATGTTTTTCGCTACTTCCTCACTGTTTGTAGGGAAGTTTTTCTCAGCCGCTTTATACAGTTCTTCCGTTTGTAAATTAGTGGGTGTATATGGCACATCTTGCACGGTGCCTATTTGCATGGCGTGTGCACCAATTGCAACACCTTTTCTTTGCAAAATTTGCAGGCAAATGCCCCCTGCAATGCAAAGTGACGCCGTTAACCTACCTGAAAAATGCCCGCCGCCTCGCATATCTGCCTTGCCTGCATAGCGCAAAGCGGCAGTATAGTCTGCATGGCCTGGGCGGGGGGTGTATTGTAATGTGTCATAGTCTTGCGGGTGGGCACCTGTATTTTGAATAATGGCGCAAATAGGAAACCCATTGGTTTTTCCGTCAGTCATACCAGAAAGAAATATGGGAATATCTTCTTCTTTGCGTGGGGTACTCCACGGGAATTGACCTGGTGCACGGCGTTTCATAAAAGCTTCTAGCATCGGTATATTCACCGTTTCCCCTGCGGGAATGCCAGTCAGCACCATACCAACAGCCTCACCATGAGACTCGCCGAAGACAGAAACCTGCACATGTTCACCAATGTTAGACATAAGACACTCTCCCATTCAGTTTTTGATAATCCTCATAAAAAGTGGGGTAAGATTTTGCCACCACCTGCGGATGCGCCATGGTTATTTCTTCACTTGCGGCAGCGCCTGCTATGGCAATAGACATTGCGATGCGGTGGTCAAGAAAATTATGAAGCGCACCACCTGAAAGAGTAGCCTGCCCCCACACAGTCAGTGTGTTTTGCGTAAGGGTTGTTTTTACGCCAAGCCCCTGCAACATTTCTACAATAGCAGCGGCACGGTCGCTCTCTTTATAGCGCAGGCGTGCAATGTTATGAAATACCGTCTCTCCCTCTGCCTTCGCAGCAACAACAGAAAGAATGGGAATAAGGTCAGGAATGTGCGTTGCATCTACCTCAATACCCTTCAAATCACCCTTTTCGGTGGTGATTTTACCATTGTGCATAGTAACGGTTGCGCCAAATTTTTGCAGGGTGGCTATTACGGCACTGTCTGGTTGAAGAGATGTTTTTTGCAGCCCTTGTAAAGTAATTTTACCTGTCAGCGCAGCACCGCATAAATAAAAGGCTGCGCCCGAATAATCACCTTCTACAATGGTCTCTTTAGGAGATGTGAATGTTTGCCCACCATGGATAATGTACCCCGTTCCAATAGGGGTAATTTTAATGGAATATTCATTCAAAATTGCCATTGTCATGTCAATATAACCCTGCGACTCTACTTCGGTTGTGAAACGAATTTCACTGTCTCCTTGTAATAGGGGTAATGCAAGCAATAAACCCGATATAAACTGGGAACTGATGTTGGCAGGCACTTCATATATACCACTTTGCAAACACCCTTTTGTATCAAAAGGTAGCTTTTCTCCGTGAAACATAACTCCATGTTCATGTAAAACAGCTGCAAATGCAGAAAAAGGGCGGTTTGGAAGGTTTCCGTCTGCGGTAAATGTCGTTTTTTCAAAAAGAGCAAGCGCAACTGGTAAAAGAAACCGAAAGGTTGACCCGCTCTCTCTGCAGTGAATATTGGGCTGCATGGTTTTTGCTTTTGCTTTGTCAAGTGGGGTTACAAGCACATCTTCGCCTTGTTGGGTAATGGTTACGCTCATTGCCGTAAGCCCTGCCATGGTAGCAAGCACATCTTCTGATGTTCCCACGTTTTTCACAAGGGTTTTTTCATTTGCAAGGGCAGCACAAATAAGTTTGCGGTGAGCGCTTGATTTAGACGGAACCGCCACAAGTTCACCTTGCAACCTTGCAGGTGAGAACACCGCTGTTTTATTTGTCATTCTGCCAGCCCCATTTCAAAAAGAGATTGCAGTTCATTTGTTTGCGCTGTATATAATTCGCACTTCCCTATTTTTTTAGGAAGCACAATGGTAATTTCATTGGCACGCCGTTTTTTGTCTCGCAGTGCAAGCTCTGCCAGTTGTGCGGCAGAAACACTTGTTTGCACGGGTAACCCTTGTGTTAATAATACCTTCTTCAGTTTTTCACTGCAAGGGCTTTCGCAAAAGTTCAGCTTTTCAGCAATACGGGCGGCAATTAGCATACCAATGCCAACAGCTTCCCCATGTGAAATTGTGAAATTACTACACACCTCAATGCCGTGCCCCGCTGTATGCCCAAAATTTAAAAGCCTGCGGGTGTTATCATCAAACTCATCTTGCTCGGTAATTCTTGCCTTAATTGCCACGCAAGACGCTACAATGCTATCTATCTGCTCACACACTGCTTTACGAGATTTAGCAAACTGCGCAAACAGGTGTTCGTCTTCTATCATACCGTACTTTATGCACTCTGCCAAACCAGCGGTGTATACTTCCTCTGGTAAGGTTTGAAAAGTGTCGGTACTGCATAAAACCATTTCGGGCTGGTAAAAAGCACCCGCTAAGTTTTTGCCCTGCGGAAGATTCACCGCTGTTTTACCGCCGACGGAAGAATCTACCGCAGCGAGAACAGTGGTAGGAATTTGTATATACGGTGTACCCCGCAAATACACAGATGCCGCAAACCCCGCAAGGTCTCCGACGACACCGCCACCAAGGGCAAGAATGACATCGGTTTTCAGCACATTGTTTTCCGTCAAAAAAATAAGCAATTTTTCAAGCTCTTCCATGCTTTTTGCTTGTTCACCATGTGAAAAAGCATAGGTAATAACAGTAAAACCCTCTTCTTCCAGTGTGTTTTTGACAATACCTTCATACAAAGGGGCAACCACATCATCGGTGACGATGACAGCAATATGCGGAACGCTATTGCGCCGCAGCAGCATTGTTTTTTTGACAAGCTCTCCCGTTTGTTGTAGCAAGTCTCTGCCAATGTAAACACTATAAGAGGGGTCCGTTCGTACTGTTATTTCATTCATAAGAATATACCCTTTCACAAAATCATTTTTTATTTATGTTGCTGTGCATTTTTTAAATGGTGTTTGTTGTGCTTTTATTTTGAAAGATGCTCTTTTCGTTCTTTTCCGTCTTGCAATAGCTGTATTAAGGTTTGTTCATCTTCTTGTTTCAGCGCCACTGCATACGTTTGTAGCCGTTCTACAAGCCCATCTATCTCTTCTGCTAAAAAGTCTTTGTTCTGCAAAAACAGTTCTGCCCACATGGTTTCATTTAGCCATGCAACACGGGTCATGTCTTTAAAGCTTCCTGCAGAAAACCCCGTATGGGTAAGCGCCGTAGGACTTTTGACATATGCACTAGACAGCACATGTGCCAGTTGCGACGTATACGCAATGATACGGTCATGTTCTTCAGGTGATGACCACGTAATACCGCCAAACCCCATGCTTAAAAAAAGTCGTTCCGCTTTTTCCTGCATTTCTTGTGGTGTGTGTGCAGTGGGGGTTAAAATCATCGAAGCGCCTTGAAACATTTCTGCAAAAGAATTTGCGTACCCTGTTTTTGCCACCCCCGCCATGGGGTGCCCGCCCATAAAGGTAAATCCATAATCTTCCGCCGTTTTGGCAAGTGCTGCTTGCACGGTGCGTTTTACACCACATAAGTCTATCACCACTGTTTTAGAAGAAATAAGATGTGCGTTTTGTTGTACATAGGCAATGGTGGCTTGCGGGTATAGCCCAACAAGTAAAATATCACATACAGGTAACGTGTCATTCGTTAAAGGGGCATCTATTGCACCTTCTGCTAGTGCTGTTTCCATAGTATCTTGCGAAATATCATACCCATAAACCGTATGCGGTGTAAACGCCTTCATTGCTTTTGCCATGGAGCCTCCCATAAGCCCCAGCCCCACCATACCAATTTTCATAGTCTGCATAACATTACCCATGCAGCGCTTGTTTTACGCTGCTTACCTTTTTCATCAACAATGCAAAATCATCAGGGCGCATGGCTTGTGGTCCGTCACTTAAAGCGTGCTCAGGGTCATTATGTACTTCAATCATCAAGCCATCAGCCCCTGCAGCTGTTGCAGCCAGCGCCATGGCTGGCACCAAAGAAGAACTACCCGTGCCATGGCTTGGGTCAACCAAGACAGGAAGATGAGAAAGCCTTTGCAACACAGGCACTGCAGAAAGGTCAAGCGTGTTGCGGGTGTACGTTTCAAAGGTACGAATGCCACGCTCACACAAAATGACATTGGGGTTTCCCCCTGAAAGAATGTATTCCGCACTCATGAGAAGTTCTTCCAGTGTGGCAGAAAGCCCACGTTTTAGCAAAATAGGTTTGTCTATTTTGCCAAGCTCTTTTAGCAGTTCATAGTTTTGCATATTCCGTGCGCCTACCTGTATCATATCTACTTCGTCAAACAGGCTAAGTTTCGCAAGATCCATAATTTCAGTTACAATGGGCAGCCCTGTTTCTTTTTTGGCAAGTAGTAACAACCGAATGCCTTCACCACCCAGCCCCTGGAAAGAATAAGGAGAGGTGCGTGGTTTAAATGCACCGCCACGTAAAAGCTGCGCACCCGCCTTTTGCACATCTTTTGCAACTTGCACAATTTGTTCTTCACTTTCTACTGAACAAGGTCCTGCAATGGTTGCAAAATGCCCATCGCCTATTTTCACACCGCCAACATTTACCACTGTATTTTGCGGGTGAAATTTACGGTTGCTGTTTTTATAAGGCTCTTGAATCCGCTTTACATCTTCTACAATTTGCATTGCTTTCACAATATCAATGTCGACCACTGACGTGTCACCTATCAAGCCAAGCACGGTGCGTTTTTCCCCCACCATTGCCTCTACCTTAATGTGCAACCCCTCGAGCCATGTAACAAGGCGCGTCAGCTGGGCGTCTTCCACACCAGGTTTTAGTTGAACAATCATTCTTTTTCCTTCTTTCCGTTTTGGTTGCCTACTTACGTTACTAGAATATGCAATAAAAAAACCCTCGCAGTGAGTTTCACTGCGAGGGCAAAATGGTTAACGAAAAACGTTTTAAAAAACCACAGCTCTTCTTTTGGCAGCTAAACTCAAATAACCCTTGCTAATAAGGACGTAAGCAAAGACGATAATAAAGTAATAGCTGTTTAGAAGATGTTGTTGCATAAAAGTTACCTCTGTTTTTGGCAAGCATGCTTGCCTTTTATTAACTGTGCATTATCATATCATGAAACTTTTCATCTGTAAAGGAAAAATATTAGGTCACCTTAAATAGGTTTGTCTTCCACAGTTTGCGGTTATATGGTTTCTTCGCTTTCTTTTGTCACCTCGTACACAATGGTAATGGCATACACTTTATGCACCTGCGCTGGGTAACTCTCAGCAATGTTGCCATCATAATAAACCCGCACTTCGTCCCCCACTTCATATTCTGACAGCCCATCTGGAATCTCAACATCAATCGAAACACAGATAAGGTCACTGCTTTTGTAGGCGTCCTCATCTTCATTCACTTTTACAAGTATGGTTTTTTCATCTACTTCCAGTACAATACCTGCGAAGTTCGGCTCGTCAAGTACAGTGTTCATATTCATCTTTTTTGAACAGCCTGCCATACCTATTACACTGCACAGGCACAAAATAACACATACCCATTTTTGTATAAACCGTTTCCTCATAAAAAGCCTTTCTCACTCTCTTAAAATAAATGCATCAAACCAAAAGTTTAAAATGCAAACGGCGTACCAACACCTTTTTCTTTCGCTTGTTCATATACATAATAAGCAGCAGAAAGGTCTTGCACCGCAAGCCCGACGGATTCAAAGAACGTCATTTGCGTTTCACTGGTTCTACCAGCTTTTTTACCAAGCATTACTTCGCCTACTTCGGCGGCAATGTCTTCTACCTTAAATACCCCTTCAGCAATAGGAATGGCAAGGTCTCCGCCATCTCGCACAGCGGCGGTGGTTTGGTCTGTAAAAACAGTGCATTTTAAAACCGTCTCACTGTCAACCTCACGGGCATTGGGTGCACAGGCACCTACCCCGTTTACATGTACTCCTGGTTGTAACCATTCCCCTTTTAAAATGGGGGTGGTTGCACGGCTAACGGTACACGCAATATCGGCTTGTTGCACCGCTTCTTCAGCGGTTTCACAAAAAACAAACTCTTTGCCTTCTGTTTTGTTCGCTTCACAGAAAGCCTTTGCCCCTGCTGGGGTATAATTCCATACATATACTTTTTGAATATCTCTCACCAGTGAAATCGCCTCTAAATGCGCCTGTGCAAGCCTACCTGAACCAAGCAGCGCAAGGGTGGTCGCATCTTTTCGGGCAAGGGCATCGGTAGCTGCGGCAGTAGATGCCGCTGTGCGTAGCTTGGTGAGATGCTTTGCATCTACAATGGCAAGTAGTTGCCCTGTAATGCTTGAGAAAAGCGGAATAATGCCTTGCGCTGTTCCCTTTTGAGATACTTCTGCACTTGCGAATACAATCACCTTACTACCACAAATATATGCGGCTTCATTTAAAGCGGGCATGCCGCCAAGTTTGTTTCCATTTTGGGTAGGCAGCATGGTGCGCTGTAGCATGGTAACATCTCCGCTAGAGACATCTTCAAAAGCTTTCTTCATAGCACCAATGCAAGCATCCATTGTAATAAGTTGTTCTGCCATTTCACGGTTAATCAGTAATGTTTTTTCCATTTTTCATTTCCTTTCTTCTGCGTTAGAGTGATTTTATTTGATTATACCATTTGTTTGTAATAAGCTCTATGTTATTTTCTAAACATTACATGTATAAAACAAGAAATTTCGAACTATTTTTCCGCCATATTTTTGCAATTTGGTTTGACTTCTAACTATTATTATGATACCATTCTTTGTGTAGTTTTTGAGATATTTTTGTGAAACAATTGATTGGAGGTTTCTTTCTTGGGAGAATTTTTTGCGGTATACGGCTCTTTCATAAAGCTCGCTATTGTATTTGCCGCCATTATTGTAGTTTTACGGTTTAAAAAGCCACTGTCTATTGCAATATTGGTAGGTGCGGTGCTAACTGTTATTTTATACGGTATTCCTTTAATGGACACACTGTCTGTAGTGCAAAAGGCAATTTACGACTTTAACCTTTCGGTACTAGACAACAAAACCTTTACCGTTATTGCTTCTTGTTATGTAATTACATTTTTACAACGCATGATGGAACAAAAAGGCGACTTGAAAAAAGCGCAAAAGGCGATGTCTCGCATTTTCAATAACAGACGTATCAATGCTTCTTTAACACCTGTTATTATTGGCTTGCTACCTTCCCCTGGTGCTATTTTCATTGCTGGTTCTATGGTAGATGACGCAGTTGGCGATAGCTTAAGCCAAGAAGATAAAACATTTGTAACTTCTTTCTTCCGCCATATTCCTGAAAGCTTTTTGCCTACTTACTCTTCTATTATTCTTGCCTGCCAGTTGACAGGGATTGACTCTGGCTCGTTCGTAATGGGCATGCTGCCTATGGTAGTTGCACTGTATGTAATTGGTTATGCTTTGTTTTTACGCAAAGTGCCGAAAGACACTGGCGAACCTGCAAGTGAAAGCAAAACTGCTGATTTAAAAGATTTATTTGTTAGCTTGTGGCCTATCATCTTCGTTATTTTCGGTTTGGTTGTGTTCCCACGTTTACCTGGTATTGCAACAGCTTCTTGGAAACCGATGATTAATGTTTACACCGTAACCTTTATTGCCATTGTTGGTTACTTTATTACAGGTAAGTTCAAATTTTCTGACATTACCCCATACTTTATTTCTGCATGGGAATGGCGCATTGTAACAAACGTTTTGGTTGTTATGCCGTTTAGCGCATTGCTTGGCTACACCAATGTTATTACCGAACTGCCTACTCTATTCGCAAAATTGCCAATTCCAACATTCTTAGTATTTGGCTTACTGTTTATTCTGGGTACTATTGTTGCTGGTTCTACCGCAATCATCTCTATGTGTTTGATGATGGCATTCGAAGCAATTCCTGGGGCAGGCTTACCACTTATGGTGTTCCTCATGTCTTGCACATATGTTGCCATGCAAGTTTCACCAACACACGTTTGCTTAACCCTTGCAAGTGAGTATTTCAAAACAGACTTTGGTGCACTAATAAAACGCACCATACCAGTTCTGGGTATTTTCTTCGTGGTGCTCATTGCATATTACCAACTAATGTTATTGGTGTTTTAAAATAAGCTATATAAATTAGCAAATCATAAAAAGGCGCAACTTATAAGTTGTGCCTTTTTATGATGTTCCGTTTATTGACAGGAAAAGCGCACATGCTACAATACAAATAATAAGCCATTTTTCAAATGATAATATGGAGGGGTAATATGGAGTTTTATGAAGTTGTTCAAAACCGCAGAACCGTACGTGAATTTAGCGACAAAGCAGTACCTACTGAAATGCTAGAGCGCATTTTGAATGCGGGGCTACAAGCGCCTACTAACAACCATTTGCGAGAATGGGAATTTGTTGTATTGCAAGACCCAGCAAGCAAAGAAAACGCCTTGCGCCATATTGCAGACTGGGCAAAAGCACAAGGTGAAAACAAAAACACACCTGCACCCCTTTCACCTGCGCAAAAAATGTATGCTTATGCCATGCCACGGCAATATACCATGTTGGGCAATTGCCCCTGTGTGGTACTACCCTTTTTCAAAGGCGGAAATGGACCGTTTCAAGCCTCTTCGTTCAATGCACTCAATTCATTCGCCTCTATTTGGTGCGTTATTGAAAATATCTTCCTTGCTGCAACCGCTGAAGGGCTCGCATGTTCTATGCGCATTCCCGTAGGGGAAGAGCATGAACAAGTTGCAAAGGCTGTAAATGCACCCTCTGGCTATTTGATGCCTTGCTACATTGGCATTGGGTATGCAACTAGTTCTTCACCTAAGTTAGAGCAACCCACCTACACTGCAAAACAAAAAACACATTATGGCACATGGTAAAACCACCCACCAATTATATAAAGCAAAAGGCACAGTTTTATAAACTGTGCCTTTTTTGTTTGCATTATGAAAATGAAAGTTCTATTTCTGACTTTTCTTTATCCATCACAAACACTTCTGCCGTGCCACCAAGCCATGTTTGCACCTTACTCGCAAGCTCTTTTGTGACGGTTTGTAAATCTTCTGTACGTTTTTTATCGGCAGCTTCTATAATGAGAATCACATTTTTTGTTTTCTCTGTCAGCATGGTACGTTGCCCGCCTCGCCAGTTCCAGCAGCGGCAAACACAGCCTAAGTCATCTAAATAACAAACCTCACCCGGTAAGGTATTGTCGGGCTCTTCATCACCCAGTGCCAAAAAATCGTCTCCGCCGTTTGTAACGGTCAGGCGTAAATCTCCTTGTAAAATAGCAAGGTCATCTCCGCCGCAGGGCAAGCCAAAACGCAAAGAAACACCATTGTAAATATCTACCAGCGGGTTAATGCTGCCAACGGGGTTTCCTTTTTCAACTCTTTTCAGCAGGTTTTCAATAGACGCCCGTGCGCCTTTTTTGGTTTTGAACTTCGCAAAAGCTTCTCTCCACACAGCAACGGCAGGGTTTTGGCTAAACACTTCTGCGCCTAAAAACTGTTTGGCTTCTTCATTGCTTTTTATGAAATACGCATCTATTTCTTGCTTGGTTTGCACAGGTAAACCATCTGTGTTGTCAATTCCTTTTGCAAGTACAACGCCAATCTCGGCATCGGGGAAAAGCTCCCAAAATGGCTGTTCTATTATAAATTTTTTCATACTTACCTCTTTTAACGAAGTCTTCTGTCTAACATGGTTTGTAGTAATTTTTCACTTTCTGCAAGGTCAGCCTTATATTGCTCTTTATTTTGGTTTACAGTTACATCGGTTAATGTTTTCGTTCCATCTGCCTCTGTTTCTATTTTTATAATATAAATACAGATCCCTGTCCAGCTTCTATGAAAATAGACTTTATCCTCTTCTGTGTAGAAAAACCATCGATCATCCATATCTTTAGGTATATGCCCTTTTTGTAAAATACTCCATTCCCTGTCAGTTATTGCTCTACCTAGCATGAAGTGGGCACTTTCACAGGGCATCGCTTTCGTTTCCCAGTTGCTTGCGTTTGTCTGTTCCATATTTATTCTTCCTGTTCCGTGTTAGCGGTTTGCAAGGCATTCCTCTCTTGTGCATTCAGGTCATCATCAGTAAACACATGGTAATAGCGGTATAGGGCATACCCGTTTACGTCCTGCGTTTCACGGGCAAACAGCACCATGTTTGCTACATTATGCCCGCTCATCCATTCATCTTGGCTATTTGCTCCGCCGTCTCCTGCGCCAACACGGTACACCCCAATGCCAATGTATAACTTTACGTTTTCACTTCGTGGCAGGCTTGCCCATTCCTGCACCAGTACATCATATTGGTATATGGTTTTGCCTGATGAAGTCTCATAATCAAACCCCCAATAAATTTGCGGCATTACATAATCAACATAACCAGGCTCGCTCATCCACAGGTCAACGTCGCTATATTGCTGGGTATAGTTGTTTTCACGGTTACCCTGTGGGCTAATGCCAAATTGTACGTTTGGGTTTTCTGCTTTAATGGCGGTATACACTTGCCGAACCAATATATTTACGTTTTCACGGCGCCATGCAGCTAAACTCTCACCTGCGGGCAGTAGGTTTTCATCAAAGGGTTCGTCTAGCGGGAAAGGGTAAAAATAATCATCAAAATGAATACCGTCTACATCATAATTCTGCACAATTTCGACAACGCCATTTGTAATGTAGTCCCTCACCTCAGGCAAAGCGGGGTTGTAATATAACCCTCCATTTGCGGGAAGCACCCAGTCTTCATGCAGTACAGCAGGGTTGCTTTGTGCAAAAGTAGCAGGTTTATCTTTATTCAAGCGGGCGCGGTATGGGTTCACCCACGCTTCTATCTTCAACCCACGGGCATGGGCTTCTTCTATCATAATTTGCAAAGGGTCATAACTCGGTGCTACGCCTTGCTCGCCTGTAATTAGGTGGCTCCACGGGAAATATTCTGATTCATAAAGCGCATCTCCGAAGGGGCGCACCTGCACAATAACCACGTTTAAGCCAAGGGTTTTACTGTTTTCAAACATCGTTCCTATTGCCGTTCGAAACGTTTCTTCAGTGCTAAAATCAATGCTCTCAAATTCAAGGTAAGAAATCCATACTGCACGGTATTCATCAGGTTCATTTGTTTCAATGGCAGAAGTAGGTGGGTCCAGTTCACTTGTTTCAATTATCGTTCCGTCTTTCGTACAGCCTGTAAACAACATGCTAACCATACCAAGCACCATAATAGCGGCTAACAAAAAACAAACAACACGTTTGATAGTATTCATGGTTCATCTCTTTTCTATGAAGTTAAAGTGTAGTATTTTCTGAAAGGTAAGCAGCGGCAGAAGTAGCGGCAATGGCGCCATCTGCCGCTGCAGTAACAAGCTGGCGCAGTTGTTTGTGGCGGGTGTCCCCTGCGGCAAACACGCCTGCAAGGTTTGTTTTGCAGTCTTCCGCTGTTTTAATATAACCCTCTTTGGTAAGGGAAATACTTTTCGAGAAAATGTCGTTTTGTGGAATCATGCCGACGGAAACAAACACAGCGCTAACAGGTATTTTTGTTGTTTCTTTGGTGCCCACATGTTGCAACGTTAGCTCTTCTACTTTCGTGCCACCGTTTATTTCAAGTGGCACATGGTTGTACACCACTTGAATTTTGCTATTTCCAAGCACCTTTGCAACTTCATGTGAAGCCCCACGGAAGGTATCTCTGCGGTGCACAAGGTACACTTTTTTACACAAAGAGGCAAGGTAAACAGCATCTTCTAATGCGGTGTTTCCACCTCCAATAACAGCAACTTCCATCTCTTTGAAAAAGCTACCATCACATACGGCACAATAGCTAACACCCCTGCCAAGAAATTTGTCTTCTCCAGGGCATTCCAGCTTTCTGCGCTGTACCCCGTTTGCAACAATAACCGTTTTGGCAAAGGTAACCCCTTGTGCAGTAACAATTTTTTTCGGTGTGCTTTTCAAGTCCGCTTCTAACACGGCGGTATATTCTACAGTGGTGCCAAAGCCTATGGCTTGCTCATACAAATTCATGGCATATTCTACACCGCTTATTTTACCAAGTGCTGGGTAATTTTCTACTTCAGGTGTATTGATGATTTGCCCACCGTGTACATTGCCTTCAAAGCAGATGGTATTGTAACCCGCTCGCTCCGCATAAATGGCGGCGGAAAGCCCTGCTGGCCCTGCGCCGATGATGGCGATGTCATACAAGGCTGTATTTTTATCAGACATATTCTATATTCCCCCTATTAATTGAAAAGTATATATCATAATTCTTTTATTATACCATGACGTTTATTATACTCTCCGCCAAATCGCAAATAACAAACAGTCTGCATGTTCTTCATTAGGGTTATTGGCAGATAGGTTTTTTTGTATTTCCTGTGCGGCTAAATAGTTCGGAATAAGCCCAAATGAGTTTAGGTCTTTATATGTATATGTCTCATCAAAACCACCACAATTTGTCAGTGCGCTTATTTCAAATTCTTCTGCCAAATCATAACCACAAAATACAAACCCGTCTATCTTCTCTGGGAATAACGGTGTTTCTTCTGGGTTATCAATACAAAACACACGCAATATTTGTTTTCCTGCTTCAATTTTTTGTGACTTCGCTGATTGTTCATCAAGCAAAATTCTATTATTGATTGGGTGCAACATACTATCAACCGATACTATTTCATGAACAGGTAATTTGCTGAACTTCCGATATTCGTCATCCGCATAAAATCTGTTACATAAATAGAACTTGGGATTATCTTGTTCAAGTAATATCTTTTTCCCTTTTTTGTCAAAAACAATAGTCCACATAATCTCACCTCTATATATAAAACAATTTGTTTACCTTATATCCCAAACCCCATTACTTCGTCATCATAATGTTAGCACAGCCATGTTGTCTTTTCAAATCCCCTTCTCTAAGTGACAGAGAACTGAAGGTTGCGCACACCTTTTGTTTATGGCACAATGTGCATATAAACTTAGAAAAGAAATAGGGTGTTATTATGTTACAACTGCAAAAACCAAAAGCACTACAAGAAGGAGACAAAGTCGCAATTCTCAGCCCTTCCTCTGGCATGGCGGGTGATGCGGCGTTTTTGTTTCGGTATAACATAGGCAAACAGCGCCTTGAAAACCAGTTTGGCTTACAAGTGGTAGAATACCCCACCACCCTTGCAGGAAGTGACTATGTATATGCCCACCCAGAAGAACGTGCGAGAGACTTGATGACCGCCTTTGCAGACCCTACCATCAAAGCAATTTTTACCACTATTGGCGGCTCAGAAAGTATACGACTACTGCCTTATATTGATTTTGATGTGCTTCAAAACAACCCGAAAATTTTTATGGGCTATTCTGACAACACAGTATTTCACTTTATGTGCATGAAAGCAGGCATTTCTTCTATATACGGGCCCACCATTCTGGCAGAGTTTGCGGAAAATATAGAGATATTCCCTTACACGGCAGAAAGCATTCTGCGCACATTGTTTAACATCGAACCCATTGGCAAAATAAAGCCTGCAACCCATTTTACCCGTGAACTGATTTTATGGACACCCGAAAACCAAAACACACCAAAACCCGTAAAGCCAAACTCTGCCCCTACTGTTTTGCAAGGCAAAGGCAAGGTGCAAGGGCGGCTTGTTGGTGGCTGCATGGAAGTGATAGAGTTTATGCGTGGCACGCCGCTCTTTCCGCCTATAAGTGATTTTGAGAATGCCATTTTATTTTTAGAAACCTCAGAAGAAATGCCCTCTGCTGACACCGTTGCACGGTGGCTGCGCAGTTATTACTTTATGGAAGACGATAAAGAAAGCGCCTGCAACGGCGGTATTTTAGGGCGCATTAACGGCATTGTTTTTGGCAAACCTTATGCAGATGAACTGGACGCCCCTTATATGGAAACCATTCAAAAAGTGCTTGCCGAAGAATTGAACCTGCCAAACTTGCCCGTTTTATTTGGGCTTAACTTCGGGCACACTGAACCTATGTTGTGCCTGCCCTACGGCGCCCTGGCAGAAATAAACTGCGAAAATGGTGCATTCACCATTTTAGAAAGCGCCGTAGAATAAAACATCTTTATAAAAATAGCGCAAATAAAAAGCTTGGGTCTCCCCAAGCTTTTTTGTTTTAGTTTGGCAGCAGAACTTGCGTTTCTGCCGTGCCCAGCACCGTTATTTCGTTTGTATTCATATTTACAAGAACCATGTATGATGGCGACAATGTTTGAATAAACAAATAGTTGCCCGCCCTTGTCAGCGTATAATCTTTCGGGTGAGGGCCTTCAATACCGTTTAGCGTGATGGTTAAAACAGGGTTTACTTCACGCACTCCGTCTTCCTGCGTTTTCCATTCAAATATATCTATGTATGTTTCCATTTCGAAAATGTCGATATCTGTCCAGATATTATATATAAAAAATTCGTAGTTTTTTCCGTTTGTTAAAATGTTATATTGTACTACTTCTGCGCTTGAAACAGTTTTGTCTAACAAATAGGAAGACGTAAAATACAATATCTGTTCATCAAATAAGTAGAATGTGCCTTTTATTTCTTCGGCTTCATTTGTAAAAACCAGTTGTTCATGCATAATGCCGTCCCATTGCTCGCCCATAAATTGAGGAAGGTCTTCAAACCCATCTACTAAACTATCTTGCAATAGTTCTCCATTTCCAAATTCAAGCTCTAATACACGGGTGTACCCATGGTCAGACTCTTTTGGGTAATATAAAAAAGCATAAACCGTCCCTTTATAGCCTGCTACCTGAAAAGAAATGTCATAGGCATTATCAAATGTGGTCAAATCTCCATTTATATCAATTGTTGGAACAGAGTATTTTTCATACATATCATCTTCAAAAACAATGTTTGTTTCTTGTGTTTCTATGTCATATGTTCCAATTTGCAGTAGATATTCACTCGTGAAATATTCTGATGTACTATTTGCGTGTTGGCTGTCTACTGCTATGCTATAATACAGCACATTTCCATTCAGTATGGCATTTTGTACCCCTTGCACAACCGTTTCACTTTCCCCCGTTGTAGGGTTGAAGTGAACAAGGCTTGTTTGCTTGTTTATGTAATATGCATCATACTGTTTTACCGTTTCATCTCTCACAAGCAAATACAGCCCTGTATCATCTATGCCACATAGGGCATATACATCTTCTTTCAGTAAATAAATGGTCTCGCCATCTGTGAAATACAGCGCTTGTTTGGTGTCGCTCCACCAATTTCTTTCTTCTTCCGTGTTTTCAGGCACTGGCATGCCTGTTGCATCTAACAAATGGTAAACGAAAAATGCTTTGTCTCCTGACGCTAAAATGTTATTCCAGTAATTGTCACCCCAGTAATATTCACTTGCATCAAAATCATCTACAGTTTCTGTTTTTTGCGGTAGGGTCCCTTGTATAGGTATGCCTGACAGTTTTTTAATCTGCGCCACACCATCTATTATTTCTACATTGTTTCCCGTTTGCGCATCACTGCTACTATCATCATTTTGCTTACCGTTGCAAGCCGCCATTGTAAATAATAAAGTTAACGCCATTATAAAAGCCAATGCTTTTTTCATATTATTTCCTCCGCCTGTTTTATAACATAAGGTCTGTTTACATTGTATCATGTCTATTTCAGTTGCGCCATTACAAGAAAGTAACGAAAGGAACACTACCAAAAAGTTACTGCAAATAGCTATAATAATCATGAAAATCAAACACATACGAGCCTTTAAACAATGAATATGCACGCAACAAAAAGAGCAGACAAATATAAGTCTACTCTTTTAATTTTGTCATTCTTCGATGAAACTTTCAGAAACAATAGCTTCTAAAATTTTTAAAATTTTTCCTACATAGCTCATGTAAGTTTTATACGCATCCTCTTTTTTATCATAATAAGGAATTATCATCTCGTTTTCTTCAAGAGAAATGCCAATTGGAATTTGTACTGGGACAGAACTATGTGCATCAAATTTATAGTTTCTTATTTCGCTCTTCAAATCATCATTGAATTTATCAACACATATGATTATAGGAATGCCTGTAACCTTTTCTTTCGAATAAGGGCCATTATTGTTTAAAAAATTTGTAAAACATCACGCATTTTTTCTTTGTTATACTCTTCTGATTTATAAAACACTATGTGCCTATTACGTTCATATGTAGTTCTATCTTCAATGTATTCAAATAATTGCTCTTCTGATTGAAAAAATATAGTAAATTGTTGCGTAAAGCTTTCATGAGAAACGATGTTTTTTATTATTCCATACTTTTCTTCCTTTGATACACCTTCCCACCTTCCCAATTTATAAACTCTATTATCCATATTGTTTTGATAAGGGTTGTTTTTTCTCTGCGTTTTTATAGCAATAACGCAAGCAATTGCAAACACGAGTATTATCAAACCAATTGGAAGAAAGAAAAAGAACCAATTCGTGTATAATGTAGTTTTTTTAAAAATATAATTCTGAATATATATTATCCCAAATAAAGAAAAGACTATAAAAAATTGTACTATAACACCAATTGGGATTTTTATTTTTTTAAAAAGATTTTTCATGGTCCATACACCTTTTCCATATAATTAATCATTACATGTTTTACATTACCCGTATCTTATCTCTTATTTCCAACCATTCTATCTTTCTTTAATCCTTCCAATTATAAGAACTCATCACTTGTAAAAAGAGCTTGTTTAGCTCGTCCCACTCTTGCACAGGGGGGCGGTTCATGTTGCGCAATGTTTTTTCTAAGCTTTCAAGTTCCTTTTCAATAAAGGTGTCTAGTTCTTTCATGCGGTCTTCCTTGCCAAATTCAAGGGTGTATTTTTTGCGTTCTAATAAGTCCGCAATGGCTTTGTAAGGTATGTTTTTCTTTTCGGCTTCCAGTAGGTCAGTAAACAATACAGGTGGCGGGGTTTCGTTCTCTAAAATCCACTTTGCTGCCAAAATGGGGCGTATTGCGTAAAAGTAGCGTTTTAGCAAAATTTGTTTTTTGCCACGGTGGTTTTCATAGTTGTTGTATGCCATGTTAAAATAATGGTGCAAGGCAGGCCCTGGTAAAAAATACTCGTCAATTTTTTCTTTCGCCTTTTTCCATGTACGGGACGTACGGTAAATAATAGGTGAATTGTTCCACTCGTACAGTGTGGGGTTTACCTTTTGCGCCAGTTGTAGCGCCTTTTTCACGTCCCACCCGTTAATGTCCATCACTTCGTCAAGCTGCCATTCAATGGTGTCTTTCACGTGGTCAAGCCGCAAATATTCTTCGGGGCGGCGCATGTAAATAAAGCGTACGTCGTAGTCACTGTCAGGCGAGGCAAACCCCCACGCCCGACTACCTGACTCTACCGCATGCAGTATACGCACTGACTCACACCGTTCAACCTCTTTCAGTTTTTCAAGAATTGCCTCCGTCATGCAAAAACAGTCCCCTTACTATAACATTGTTTTAATATTGTGCGAACAAAGAGCCAAACCCGCCAGTATGCAGGTAGCAAACACCACCCGTTACCTTTTTATTTTTCATATAGTCTACCATGCCAACCATCACTTTGCTATTGTACACGTTTTCAATGAAGATGCCTTCCCATTTCGGAAACGCTTCTACAATGGCGGTGCTTTCTGGGGTGTTACTGCCCCACCCTGCGCCCATATACGCATCTTGTAAATCACACATGTCATCAATATCTACATCAATTTTCATGCCGATAATCGGTTCCATTTCATCATAAATACGGCGCATTTCTGCCTTTAAGTCATCATGGTTATATTCCACGCTTATCACATGTACATCAAACGGGTTACCAAGCAAATAGTTACCGAACACCACGCCTGCTGCCACACCACCATTGCCACCAGGCACAAAAAGGTGGTTGATTTCAATATCATCTTGCAGGCATTGCTGTACAAGCTCTGCAATAACGTGTACATAGCCAAGTGCGCCAAGCCCAGTAGAAGCGCCTTTTAGCACAACGTATGGCTTTTCGCCTTTTGCTTCTAGCTGTGCACGTAGTTCTTCTACTTTGTCTGCCCGCTGAAATTCATCTGTTCCTGCACCAAGGTAATAGCTTTCAGCGCCAACCAAATGGTTTAATAAAAGGTTTCCTTCCAGCCGTTCAGGCTTTGCGGCATTGTGCACCAGTATGGCCTTCATGCCAAGTTTTGCCGCTGCACAAGCAGCTAGTGTGCACAGGTTGCTTTGCATAGGGCCAGACGCCATGACTACATTTGCGCCGTCTTGTTTTGCGGCATAAAGCAAATACTCTAAGCTACGCACTTTATTACCGCCTGGGCCCAGTCCGTTCATGTCATCTCGTTTTATAAAAACGCCATCATACCCTGTTACTTGTTCCATATGGTGCAGCGTTTGCACCGGTGTTGGCCAAATGCCAAGGCTCTCTTTTTGAATGTTTGCAATTTGGGCAAGCCCTTTTTCAAAACTTGCTTGATTGTAACGCATATTACCCCTCCTTATAGTGGAAATTCTATTGCTTTTATTCTACTTATTTTTACACATAAATACAAGTATAGAAATCACGAAAGTGTAAAGCAAATTGCTTTACACTTTGTTTTTCGTTAAAATTGTCTGTTTTTTGCTGATGCCTCTTCCGCTGCACAAATGCAGTGTATTTCCCGTTTTGTGCAGGTTTTGTCGTTTTTTCGTATGTAAGGCTATTTCGCTTTACATGTTTATATTTTTCAACGCTTGCGCCAATTCGTTGAACTGCGCTTTGTCGAGCAAACTGCCTACCTTACAGTTTGGGCACATTAAAATGTACTCGGTTTTATAAGGAATCAGAGGGATCCAAAACAAGGTAAACCAAGTGCGTCGTTTAATCAGTTGTCTGCCAATCCAGGCGCCACAATTTTGGTTTGGGCATTGTGATGGCGGATATTCCCCTACGATTTTGTCAGTTGTTTTTCCCCAGCCATAAATAATCATTTGCTACATTCCCCTCTTTCATAAATGTATCTTTCGCAAGTTTTGTTATTCTGCTGTGCCAAATTCAGACAGTTCCAGCCCATCATTGTGGTCAAGTGCCCATTTAATGCTCCACTCATTCACGAAAAGAATGAGCGGTGCGCCATGCATGTCTTGTACCACCTTACTGTCAGACGTGAGCGTGAGCTTTTCAGGCTTTTCTACCTTGCTGGTTATCCATCGAATATGGCTGTATGCTTGCCGCTCTAGGCGGATATCAACATTATATTCATTTTTCAAGCGATATTCAAGTACTTCAAACTGAAGAACACCAACTGCCCCCACCATAATTTCTTCCATACCGCCATATAGCTGGCGAAAGATTTGAATAGCGCCTTCTTGAGCTATTTGTTCAATTCCTTTTACAAATTGCTTGCGCTTCATGGTGTCTACCTGTGTTACACGGGCAAAATGTTCGGGCGCAAAAGTAGGTATGGCGCCGAATTTCACTTTATGGTTTGGTGCGCAAAGAGTATCTCCAATAGAGAAAATACCTGGGTCAAACAGTCCAATAATGTCTCCCGCATAGGCAATATCAACGGTTTCACGTTCTTGCGCCATCATTTGGGTTGACTGTGCCAGCTTAATTTTTTTATTATCTTGCACGTGGTACACTTCCATACCACGGTTATACTCCCCTGAACAGATACGCAAAAATGCCATTCTATCTCGGTGTGCTTTGTTCATGTTGGCTTGTATTTTGAAAATAAAGCCTGAAAAATCTTTTGAGAAAGGGTCTACCATGCCTGTGTCTGCCTCTCGGGCAAGGGGTGGTGGTGTCATTTTTAAAAAACTGTTCAAAAATGGCTCTATACCAAAGTTTGTAAGGGCTGACCCAAAGAATACGGGTGATAGCTTTCCGTTTTGAATGGCATCAATGTCAAAATCATAACTGGCGCCGTCTAGCAGTTCAATATCATCTTTTAGGGTTTGGGCAAGGGGTGTCGTCAACAAATTATCTAAATTTTCATCCTCTAGTGAAGCTTCAATGACTTCTGCTTCTTTTTGCCCGCCTTTTTCACTGGCAGTAAATTTTAAAATATGTTTTTCGTGGCGGTCATACACGCCCTTAAACTCTTTTCCTGAGCCAATGGGCCAGTTCATAGGGTAGGTTTGAATGCCAAGCTCCTGCTCTATTTCTTCCATCAAATCAAATGGGCTTCTTGCATCTCTGTCCATCTTGTTAATAAAGGTGAAAATAGGAATACCCCGCATAACGCAAACCTTGAAAAGTTTGCGGGTTTGGTTTTCCACACCCTTAGATGCATCAATAACCATAACAGCAGAGTCTGCCGCCATGAGGGTACGGTAAGTATCTTCTGAGAAGTCTTGGTGGCCTGGGGTGTCTAG
>CAZWXJ010000014.1:0-312 GCA_964637735.1 uncultured Oscillospiraceae bacterium
ATAAAAGTTTGCCGCTTTTCCAAGGGCAATGCCCGAAAGATTCATGTAGGTTTGCGGTTTTAGTAAAATTACCTTTTGCCCGCTTATAGTGCCTTCACCATACAAAGAATCAAATTTCGACTTTACCACCCGTATATTAGCTTGCGCTGCAATATAATCCAGTGCTTCAAAGCCTACATTGTGTCTCGTCTTTTCATATTTTTTGCCTGGGTTGCCAAGGCCTACTATTAAGTAATAGTCTCCCGTTTGTTTTTTACCGAAAAGCTTCATCATTAAAACAACACCGACACTGGTTTGTCGCTGTAAATACGT
>CAZWXJ010000014.1:322-21097 GCA_964637735.1 uncultured Oscillospiraceae bacterium
CCGCTTCACTTAAAATGCCGGCAACAGTAAGCACTTTAATTTTATCAATTTGTTTTTCAGGTGACAGTTTAATCGTGTCTAACAAAACCACTTCATCAATGTCACTGTTTTGTATATTTTCAATGGCAGGGCCTGAAAGGACAGCATGTGTTGCGCATGCGTAAATGGTTTTTGCACCTTTTGCTTTCAGCGCTTCAGCCGCATGGCATAGCGTGCCTGCTGTATCAATCATGTCATCAATAATCACAAGGTCTTTGCCTTCTACATCACCAATAATGTTCATTACCTCTGAAACATTTGCTTTTTGGCGGCGCTTGTCTACAATCGCCAAAGTGGCATCTAATCGTTCCGCAAAGTTGCGTGCACGTTTTACCGAGCCAATGTCAGGTGAGACAACACACACGTTTTTATTGCCTTTGAATTTTGTTTCAAAATAAGGAAGCAAAATAGCTGAGCCAAACAAATGGTCTACAGGAATATTGAAGAACCCTTCAATTTGGGAAGCATGTAAGTCCATTGTCAACACACGGTCTGCGCCAGCAGCCGTAATTAAGTCAGCCACTAGTTTTGCCGAGATTGGGTCACGTGCACGGTTTTTTCTGTCTTGCCTTGCATAACCATAATATGGAATAACTGCTGTAATACGCCCTGCTGATGCACGTTTAAACGCATCACACATAATCAGCATTTCCATCAAGTGGTCATTAACAGGGTTGCAGGTGCTTTGCACCAAAAACACATCACTTCCGCGAACTGATTCATGAATAGCGACCGCAATTTCGCCATCAGAATACATTTCAATGTCCGCTTTACCAAGGGGCAGCCCCAAGTTTGCCGCCATTGCTGCAGCAAGCTCTTTGTTAGAGTTGCCTGCAAAAATTTTAATGTCCTTCCCGTGTACGTTCATTTTGCCCATTGCCTCCAATAAAATTTATATTATTTTGAATGCTTTTCTTTATATGCAGAAAGCTTTTTCTCTGCCCAGCCCTCTTTGTTTTCTTGCCGTGCACGTGCTATGCCAAGTGCACCTTCAGGTATGTTTTTTGTAATGGTTGACCCCGCCGCTATATAAGCACCATCAGCCACTTCTACAGGGGCAATTAAGTTGCTGTTACACCCAACAAACACAAAGTCTCCAATTTTGGTGCGGGTTTTATGCTCGCCGTCATAATTTACGGTAACCACACCACAGCCAAAATTGCAATGTTTGCCAACATCACTGTCTCCAATATACGTTAAGTGGGCAATGCTGGTGCCTTCGCCAATTGTTGAATTTTTCACTTCCACAAAATCGCCTATTTTCACATCTTGCATCAGGTGGCTGTCAGGCCGAATGTGCGCATAAGGCCCTATTTTTACACCATCTTCTAGCACACAATCAGCCGCCTGTGAAGCGTTAATAACCACATTTTCGCCAACGGTTACATTTTCAAGCACGGTGTTTGGGCCTATTACGCTGTTTGCCCCTATGCTTGTTTTTCCGCGTAAAAAAGTGCCGGGCATAATGGTAGCACCCGGCTGTATCATCACGTCATCGTCAATAAAAATGCCGCTGAATGAGAGAAATTCCACTCCGTTTTCAAGATGTTTACAAAGACAGTTCTTGTTCTTTTCTTCCCGCTGCAATAGAGCTTTGTAACGTGGTGTACAAGTTTCTTCTTTGTTCAAACCCGAACCCTCCAACATCATTCACTGTTGCTTTATTCTTGCACTATTATTGTACTATAAAATACTGTTTCTCTCAACAAAAACAAGGCAAAATAACACAAAAAAATATTTTTTAAGAAAATTTCATATAAGGGTAGTAATTTTTATGGACTTTTGTTATAGTGTTATGTAGAAAACGTGCAAAGTTATACTCCTATCAATTTTGCACGTTTCATATTTTAAAAAATGAAATATTAAATTTGTCCTAACAATCAAGGGAGGTAATATTTTGAGCACCAAATATATTTATCTTTTTTCCGAAGGAAATGGGTCTATGAGAGATCTCCTCGGCGGAAAAGGGGCAAACCTTGCAGAGATGACAAGCCTTGGTATGCCTGTACCATCTGGTTTTACCATTATCACAGAGGCTTGTACCCGTTACTATGAAGACGGTAAAAGCATAGCCCCAGAGATTTTGAGCGACCTATTGATATATATGACCAAGCTGGAAACCATGACAGGTAAACGGTTTGGCTCAAAACACAACCCACTTTTGGTTTCTGTGCGTAGTGGCGCTCGTGCCTCTATGCCCGGTATGATGGACACCATATTAAACCTTGGCTTGAATGACCGTGTTGTAGAAGGCTTAACGGAACTAACTGGCAATGAACGCTTTGCGTATGACAGTTACCGCCGTTTTATTCAAATGTTTTCTGACGTTGTTATGGAGCTTCCAAAGTCAAATTTCGAAATTATTATTGACGAAATGAAAAAAGAACGTGGTATTGAGCTTGACACAGACTTTACCACCGAAGACTTAAAAGAAATGGTTACCCGCTTTAAAGCTTATTATAAGGCGCAAAAAGGAACTGACTTCCCTGAAGACCCAGAGGAGCAGCTAATTGAAGCTGTAAAAGCTGTGTTCCGCTCATGGGACAACCCCCGTGCTGTTTACTACCGCCGCTTGAACGACATTCCTGCAAGCTGGGGCACCGCCGTTACCGTGCAAAGCATGGTGTTTGGCAACATGGGTGAAGACTCTGGTACAGGTGTTGCATTCAGCCGCAACCCTGCCACAGGTGAATCTCGCTTATATGGTGAATTTTTAATGAATGCACAGGGCGAAGACGTGGTTGCTGGCATTCGCACACCGCAAAGCATTGACCAATTAAAAGAAGTTATGCCAGAAGTGTATGCCCAGTTTACACGCATTGTATACATTTTAGAAGACCATTACCATGACATGCAAGACATGGAGTTCACCATTGAACGTGGACGTTTATATATGCTACAAACCCGCAACGGAAAGCGCACCGCAACAGCCGCTTTGAAAATTGCATGTGACCTTGTAGATGAAAACAAAATTACCCCGCAAGAAGCCGTTATGATGCTTGACCCAAAAACACTTGACGCCCTTCTGCACCCGACGTTTGACACCAAAGCATTGGCAAAAGCAAAACCTGTTGCAACAGGTTTACCCGCCTCACCAGGTGCTGCGTCTGGGCAGGTGGTCTTCACCGCCGCCGAAGCACACCAGGTTTCAACCACTGGGCAAAAGGTGATATTGGTTCGCCTTGAAACCAGCCCTGAAGACATTGAGGGTATGCACATTGCAGAAGGCATTTTAACTGCCCGTGGCGGCATGACAAGCCACGCCGCTGTAGTTGCCCGTGGCATGGGCGCTTGCTGCGTTTCAGGCTGTAAAGAACTTGAAGTAAATGAAGAAGAAGGTTATTTCATCGCAGGGGATGTTCGCATCAACCGTGGAGATTTCATTTCCATTGATGGTGCAACAGGGCATGTTTATGCAGAAGAAATACCAACAGAAGAAGCCGGTATTAGCGGAGACTTCGCACGCTTTATGGAATGGGCAGATGATATTCGCCAGTTAAAGGTGCGCACCAACGCTGACAACCCACATGATGCTGCACAAGGCGCAAAACTTGGCGCTGAAGGCATTGGGCTTTGCCGTACAGAACACATGTTCTTTGATTCTGCACGCATTTCAGCCATTCGTGAAATGATTGTTTCGACTGATGAAAAGCACCGCAGAGCCGCTTTGGCAAAATTATTACCCATGCAAAAAAGTGACTTCATAGGCATTTACGAAGCACTCGAAGGCAAACCCGTAACAGTGCGTTATTTAGACCCACCTTTGCATGAATTTTTACCGACAGAAGAAGCAGACATTGTAGAGCTTGCCAAAGAAATGAACCTTGACTTAGACAACCTCAAACAAATCATCAATAATTTACACGAAGTAAACCCTATGCTTGGGCACCGTGGTTGCCGCTTGGCAGTTACCTTCCCTGAAATTGCCGAAATGCAAACACAAGCGGTAATTGAAGCCGCCATTGAAGTACAGAAAAAACACCCTGAGTGGACAAATTTTGCACCTGAAATTATGATTCCGCTGGTAAATGAACCAAAAGAGCTAAAATTTGTAAAAAACATTGTTACCACCGTGGCGGACAGAATTATTGCCGAAGCTGGTGTTGATTTACATTACAAAGTTGGCACCATGATTGAAATTCCACGTGCCTGCGTTTTGGCCGACGAAATCGCAAAAGAAGCTGAATTCTTCAGTTTTGGCACAAACGACTTAACACAAATGACGTTTGGTTTAAGCCGTGACGACTCCGCTAAATTCTTAGACTCTTATTATGAAAAACAAATTTATGAAAGCGACCCATTTGCACGCCTTGACCAAGAAGGTGTTGGCGCATTCATAAAAATAGCAGTTGAAAAGGGACGCAACACACGCCCTAATATTAAACTAGGCGTTTGTGGTGAACACGGTGCTGACCCATCTTCCATTGAATTCTGCCAACAAAACGGCTTGGAATATGTTTCTTGCTCACCTTTCCGTGTGCCTATTGCACGCCTTGCTGCAGCACAAGCTGCCATTAAATTCCCACGTGAACTTCCCGCACAGGAAGACTTCGCAGAATAACACGACACAAAAACAGCGCATTATGCAAAATGATGTGCTGTTTTTTTGCCGTTTTTTAGCAACACTACAAATTTATATAATTTCACCATTCATACCTACTTTTTGTATTTTTTTGTGATATAATATATAGATGAATCTACCGCACATGCTTCACTTATTTGTGCATGAGGTATCATATGAAAAAGTCATATAATGCACTACAATATCTGGTTTATTTTACCCAACTTGGGCTTTCCATTGCTACACCGCCTGTTTTATGCCTTTTGGGTGCCATTTGGTTGCAAAAACGGTTTGCCATTGAGGACTGGATATTACTGGTTGCCATTATACTTGGGTTTGGCGCAGGCATTAGCAATTTTGTGCAATTTTTAAAACGTATGCAAAAAGAACGAGACAACGATAAATAATTTTTAGCAGTTGATAAAAGCAGGTGTTTATTTGAAAGTTACAGATTCCGTTAAAAAAGAGACAATGAATGTTGCAGGCTTAACGTGTATTGCGTCAGCTGTTATGGTTCTTGTGTTTGTTATCATCGGCAAGTTTAACCCGCCTGTTCTTTGGGGTGCTTTACTTGGCTGTGCTGTTGGTACTGCAAATTTTTTCTTTTTAGGGTTAACGGTGCAAAAAGCAGTTGATGCCGACTCTGACACACAGGCTAAAACAATGTTTCATACATCTTACATGGTGCGTAACCTTTTACAAGCAGGCTTTATGGTTCTTGGCATACTGTCTCCTTGGTTCAACTGGGTTGCCACCATTTTGCCTATTATTTTCGCAAACCTTTCTGTGCGTGTACTTAGCGCATACAACAACCGAAAAGAACAGGGGGAGTCTTAATTGAACATTGAGGTAACAGGCGCCCGCATTTTATACGAGATTCCCATCTTTGGCAGCATTCCTATTACAGAAACCGTTGTCGTCACTTGGGTCATCATGGTACTTTTGGTTGGGCTTTCCATTTTTTTAACAAGAGATTTAAAACTGCGCCCCACTAGCAAACGGCAAATTGTTGCCGAACTGCTTGTAAAAACAGTGTATAACCTTGTTGACAACATTATGGGCCCGCAATTTTCATACTATGCGCCTTTCATTGGCTCTTTGTTTGCCTTAATGACACTTTGCAACATGACGGGCCTCGTGGGTGCCTACTCCCCCACTTCTGACATTAACACAAACCTTGCCTGGGCTTTGGTTGCCTTTGCGCTTATTACGTACACAAAATTAAAAGCTGGTGGGCTTGGCGGTTACATAAAAGGGTTCTTCTCACCCGTTCCCGTTTTTGCTCCATTTAACATTCTTGGTGAAGTGTTCACGCCTTTCTCTATGGCATTCCGTTTGTTTGGTAACGTCGCCGCTGGTGGCATTATTACCTCTCTTATATATGCGGCGCTTGCATTGTTAAGTGGCTTACTGTTAAGTTGGCTGCCTGGCGCGCTTAGCCAAATTCCCATTTTTCAACTTGGTATTCCTGCTGTACTGTCCATTTATTTTGATGTGTTCTCGGGATTCTTACAAACATACATCTTCTGTATGCTAACCATGATGAACATCAAGCTCGGTGCAGAAGAATAAATAAATTCATTTAAAAATTCAAAACTATTTAGGAGGATTTTCACATGTTAGAAAGAGCTATTATATTAGGTTGTTCCGCCATTGGTGCAGGTATCGCAATGATCGCCGGCATTGGCCCTGGTATTGGTGAAGGTTATGCCGTAGGTAAAGCCTGCGAAGCCATTGCACGCCAACCTGAAGCAAAAGGCGATGTTACCAGCACCATGTTACTTGGTTGTGCCATTGCTGAAACAACGGGTATTTACGCATTCGTTGTTGCCCTTTTGCTACTGTTTGTTACACCGAATATGTGGATTGATAAACTATAAGCTTTTCTTTTCATACTATTTTTATTTTGAAAGGAGGGCTATCAATGGGTGAAACCTTAGAGTTTATATCGTTCGTTCCCTGGACGATTATTATGCAGTGGGGCAACTTGCTGATACTATTTTTATTAATGAGAAAGTTTTTGTTTAAACCTGTGAAAGCAATTTTAGACAAACGCGAAGCGGAAATAAGCGAAGCATATGATGAAGCTGGCAAAGCAAAAAGCGAAGCCGAAAACATGCGTGAAGAATACAACGCACGCATGGCGTCTGCCCGTGAAGAAGCTGGCGAAATTGTAAAAAATGCTACCGCTGTTGCCCAAACCCGTGAAACAGAGATTATAGCCGAAGCACAAGAAAAGGCAACCTTTATGTTGCAAAAAGCTGATGCTGATATTACGCAAGAGAAGAAAAAGGCCATCAACGAAATTAAAGATGATATTTCTGGCATGGCTGTTGATATTGCCTCTAAAATTATTGAACGGGAAATTGACCCACAAGACCATGAAAAGTTAATCGAAGAATTCATTGACACAATGGGAGATGCATCATGACAGATTTTGCAACCACCTATGGTTTAGCTTTGTATGCCCTTGTGCAAGAAGAAGATTTGACTGTTCCTATATTAAAGCAGTTGAAAGAAGTTTGTGCTATTTTTGCACAAAACCCTGCTATTTATAAAGTGCTTTCTGTGCCAGACATTGCCAAAGAAGACCGTGTTACAGTTGTAAGTGATGTTTTGGGCACACAAGTACACCCTTATGTGGTGAACTTTTTAAAAGTACTAGTTGAAAACGGGGGTATTCTTTATTTAAATGAATGCCTAGAAGTATATGTAAAACAATATAACAAAGACAATAACATTGAAACCATAACAGCAATTACTTCCGTTCCGCTTTCTGGCACATTGTTTGAAAAACTAAAAGCTAAGCTAGAAAGCATTACTGGTAAAACAGTAGAACTGACAAACACCGTTGACCCTGCCTGCATTGGCGGCATTGTGTTAGAGTTTGACACAAAGCAGTTAGACGGCAGCATCCAGTCAAAACTAAACAACCTGCGTGAACAAATGCTGGCTGTTATGGCTTAAATCATATTATATTTTTGCGAAGAAAGCTGGTGGATACATGCAACAACTAAACCCTGAAGAAATCTCTCGCATTATAAAAGAGCAGATAAAAAACTACGAAAACAAAATAGAGCTTAGTGAAACTGGCTCCGTCATTCTTGTCGGAGACGGCATTGCCCGTGTATATGGGCTAGAAAATGCAATGGCGAATGAGCTGATTGAATTTCCAAATGGTTCATACGGCATGGCATTAAACCTTGAAGAAAATTCAGTAGCGGTTGTTATGCTTGGTACAGACGAAGGTATTAAAGAAGGAGACATGGTAAAACGCACAGGTCGTGTTGTTTCTGTCCCCGTCGGAGATGCTTTGATTGGGCGTGTCGTGAATGCACTTGGGCACCCGATTGACGGCAAAGGCCCAATTGACACAAAAGAAACACGCCCTATTGAAAGTGAAGCCCCTGGTATTATTGACAGGCAAAGCGTTAACGTACCGTTGCAAACAGGTATCAAAGCCATTGACTCTATGATTCCCATTGGTAGAGGACAGCGTGAGCTGATTATCGGAGACCGCCAAACTGGTAAAACAACCATCGCAACAGATACCATCATCAACCAAAAAGGTAAAGATGTTATCTGCGTTTACGTTGCCATTGGGCAAAAGCAGTCTACCGTGGCACAGCTTGTAGAAAACCTAAACCAAGAAGGCGCCATGGATTACACCATTGTTGTTTCTGCCAGTGCCTCTGAACTTTCTCCATTGCAATACATTGCACCTTATACTGGTTGTTCTATGGGTGAACACTTCATGAACCAAGGCAAAGACGTGCTTATTATTTATGATGACTTGTCAAAACATGCGGTGGCTTACCGTGCACTTTCTTTGCTCATTCGCCGCCCACCAGGGCGTGAAGCTTACCCGGGTGATGTATTCTATTTGCATTCACGCTTATTAGAACGTGCAGCTTGCCTTTCAGATGAAAAAGGCGGCGGTACTTTAACAGCACTGCCCATTATTGAAACCCAAGCTGGAGACGTTTCCGCTTATATTCCAACCAACGTTATCTCTATTACAGACGGGCAAATTTACCTTGAAACTGAGCTATTCCATGCAGGCATTATGCCTGCTGTAAACCCAGGTATTTCTGTTTCACGTGTTGGTGGTAATGCGCAAATTAAAGCCATGAAAAAGGTTTCGGGCACATTGCGCCTTATTTACTCACAATACCGTGAACTACAAGCCTTCTCACAGTTTGGCTCTGACCTTGATGACGCTACAAAAAGAAGCCTTGCGCAAGGTGCACGTATTGTAGAAGTATTGAAGCAAGACCGCAATTCGCCACTTCCTGTTGAACTACAGGTTGTTATTCTATTTGCTGTTGTAAACAACTTCTTGATGGACATTCCTGCCGAAGCAGTACAGGACTTTCAAAACCTTTTGTTCAGCGAAGTAGAAAATGCTTACCCTGAAATATTAGAAAGCATTCTCTCTACTAAAGACTTAACCCCTGAAACAGCTACTTTACTGGAAAATGCTATCAATGCAACAAAAACAAAATTTTTAGAAACGTTAGTATAAATTCTTGCATTAAGGAGGACCTACCATGGCCGGTGGCAACATGAAAGCCATTAAAACACGCATTAAAAGCGTGGAAAACACCATGCAAATTACAAAGGCAATGGAACTGGTTGCCTCTTCCAAACTGCGCAAAGCAAAAGAACGTGCAGAGCGCACGCGCCCTTATTTTGACTTATTGCATAAAGCACTTGCAGATATTTCTGGCACAGGAGCTGACTTTACCTCTCCGTTCACAGCGCCCCGCACCATTAACACCACTTGCTATGTTGTAATTGCCGGAGACCGCGGGCTCGCAGGTGGGTACAATGCAAACTTATTTCGTACTGCAAATGCTGAAATGATGGATAAAAACGTCATTGTTCTTCCCGTGGGCAAGCGTGCGGTTGAATATTACGAAAAGAGGGACTTTCCCATTCTTTCGACCCATTATGCCTTGGCAGATGATGTGGACATGACACGTTGCAGTGAAATGGCAAAACTATTAACAGACAGTTTTTTAGCTGAAAAATTTGACGAATTGTATATTGTATATACTGAATTTGTATCTGTTTTAAGTCAAACCCCTCACGTTTTATCTGTTTTGCCTTTGCGTGCATTGCAGAAGGAAGAAACAGACGAAACCGCAAAACCTCTAACACAGGTGATGTATGACCCTTCTAGCGAAACCGTTTTTAATGAAATTGTTCCAAACTATGTTTCTGGGCTTATTTTCGGTGCTCTCAGTGAATCCGTTGCATCAGAACATGGCGCAAGGCGCACCGCCATGAATGCCGCCAGCCAAAATGCTGAAGAAATGATAGATACTTTAAGTTTAAAATATAACCAGGCACGGCAAGCTGCCATCACACAAGAAATTACTGAAATCATCGGTGGCGCCGAAGCGTAGTTTTATATTGCAATACAATATTTCTCAAAAGGAGTTAACTATACATGAGCAAACAAAACATAGGTACGGTTGTACAGGTTATTGGCCCTGTGTTAGACGTCAGATTCCCTGATGACCATTTACCAAACTTGCTAAATGCAATTGAAATTAACCATAATGGCAAAAAAATTGTTGCTGAGGTTGCCCAGTTGATTGGTGATAACGTTGCTCGTTGCATCTCCATGAACTCTACCGATGGCTTGGTGCGTGGTATAGAAGCCATTGACACAGGTACCTCTATTAGTGTACCCGTTGGAGATGAAACGTTAGGACGTATTTTCAACCTGCTTGGAGACCCCATTGACAATTTACCCGCCCCTGAAACAAAAGAGCGCTGGCCCATTCACCGTGACCCACCTGCGTACGATGAACTTACTGCTTCCACAGAAATACTGGAAACGGGCATAAAAGTTATTGACCTTATTTGCCCCTATGTAAAAGGTGGTAAAATTGGGTTGTTTGGTGGTGCTGGTGTTGGTAAAACCGTTTTGATTATGGAATTGATAGACAACGTTGCCAAACAACATGGCGGGCTTTCTGTTTTCACTGGTGTTGGTGAACGTACCCGTGAAGGTAACGATATGTATAACGAAATGAAAGAGTCTGGTGTTATTAACAAAACAGCACTTGTATATGGGCAAATGAACGAACCCCCTGGAGCACGTATGCGTGTTGCTCTGTCTGGTCTTACCATGGCTGAATACTTTCGTGATACAGAAGGTCAAGATGTTCTTTTGTTTATAGACAATATCTTCCGTTTCACACAGGCAGGTTCTGAAGTATCGGCTTTGCTTGGTCGTATGCCTTCTGCCGTTGGTTATCAACCAACGCTCGCCACTGAAATGGGTGAATTGCAAGAACGCATTACATCAACAAAACGTGGTTCTATTACGTCAGTACAGGCTGTTTACGTACCTGCTGATGACTTGACCGACCCCGCCCCTGCAACAACCTTTGCCCACTTAGACTCCACCACAACATTATCCCGTCAAATTTCTTCCCTCGGTATTTACCCCGCAGTTGACCCACTTGGGTCTACCTCTCGTATATTAGAGCCTGGCACCGTTGGTGAAGAGCATTACACCGTTGCCCGTGAAGTACAACGTATTTTGCAACGTTATAATGAACTACAAGACATTATTGCCATTATGGGTATGGACGAACTTTCTGATGATGATAAAATAACCGTTTCTCGTGCACGTAAAATTCAGCGTTTCTTGTCGCAGCCTTTTTCTGTTGCGGAACAGTTCACAGGCATGGAAGGTAAATATGTGCCATTGAAAGAAACCATTCGTGGTTTTAAAGAAATTATTGAAGGCATGCATGATGACTTGCCTGAGTCTGCCTTTTTATTTGTAGGCACCATTGATGAAGCAGTTGAAAAGGCCAAAAAGGAGGCATAACTTTTGAAAAGTTTCCACCTTCAAATAGTCACACCTGACGGCATGCAGTTTGACGCTGACGCCCTGCGCCTGAGCATTCGCACGAATGAGGGCGACGTTGGTATTCTTGCAGGGCATGTGCCTTATATTGCCGCACTTGGAAACGGCATTGCCACTGTGCTTGTAGCAGAAGATGTTGAGCAAAAAGCTGCCTGTTTTGGCGGGCTTATTACCGTTACGCCCGAAGTTACCCGTGTCGTTGCTTCTTCTTTTCAATGGGCTACTGACATTGACTACGAAAGAGCCGTTTCAGCCAAAAAACGTGCCGAATTAATGCTGGAAGAAGCAGGCGAAGACAAAGTAAAACGTGCCACCGCCAAAGAGGCGCTCAGCCATGCTGATATTCGCCTTGCGTTATCTCAAAAAAATGAGAATGAAAGATAAACAATTGCATATTTTACCGTAAAAACGCATTGACTTTACAGATAAATTCTTGTATATTTATTGGTGTTGTTTAAGATATTTTACGCACCGCACATATATAACATCATAATAGCTTTTATTGGGAGATCTCTCTTCACTCTACACAAATGTTATGAATTGGCTATATGCCATTTACATTTTTGATTCAGAACGAAGTTAGAGGGGATTGTCTCCCCTTTTTTATGGAATTTTGCATATAAAAATGCACAAAATTAGACTTTTGAGGTGAATAGGAATGGAAATTGGGTTTGACAACGACTTATACATGCGAAAGCAAAAACAGTACATTGAAGAGCGCATTGAAGCCGTACAAGGAAAATTATACCTTGAATTTGGCGGAAAATTGTTTGATGATTTTCACGCTTCCCGTGTTTTGCCAGGGTTTGAGGTAAATGCGAAAATTCGCTTGCTTCACGAACTGCGAGACAAAACAGAAATTGTTTTTTGCGTGAGTGCAGATGACATTGAAAAAACAAAAATTCGTGCTGACCTTGGCATTACATATGACATGGACGTTTTGCGCTTAATAGATGATATTACGCACCTTGGTATTTCCGTTAATAGCGTTGTCATTACCCGTTATACAGGGCAAACCGCGGCTGACAATTTCGCCTCTAAATTAAGCATACGTGGTGTACGCAACTATATTCACCGCCCTATTGAAAATTACCCAACTGACATTGACCACATTGTAAGCGATGAAGGGTTTGGCATAAACCCTTATATTGAAACCACAAAGCCACTGGTGGTTGTTACTGCACCAGGGCCAGGCTCGGGCAAACTTGCCACTTGCCTTTCACAAGTGTACCACGAAAGCCAAAAAGGTGTAAAAGCAGGCTACGCAAAGTTTGAAACCTTCCCAATTTGGAATTTGCCACTAAAACACCCTGTAAACCTTGCATATGAAGCCGCCACCGCTGACTTGCAAGATGTAAATATGATAGACCCTTTTCATTTAGAAGCATATGGTATTTCTACCGTGAACTATAACCGTGACATTGAAGCGTTCCCCATTGTAAAAGCGATGTTAGACCGCATTATCGGCAATGCCGACTTCTACCGCTCGCCCACAGACATGGGCGTGAACATGGCGGGTTATGCCATATTTGATGATGAAGTTGTTAAGGCCGCTTCAGGGCAAGAAGTAATTAGCCGTTATTATAAAGCCGCCTGTGACCACCGCCAAGGCAAAGGCAATGAAGCCGCCATGGAAAAAATCAAACTGATTATGCAGCAACTAAACTTAACATTGGAAGACCGCCCTGTTGTGCGCCCTGCGCTTGATAAAAAAGAAACCTCTTCCTCCCCTGCTGTTGCCATTCAGCTTGATGACGGGCGTGTTATAACAGGCAAAGCCAGCAGTTTAATGAGTGCTTGCTCTGCCGCTATGCTAAACTCAGTAAAAGAGCTTGCCAACATTGATGACCGCATTGCGCTTGTCTCCCCCGTTATATTAGAGCCTATTTTAAAATTGAAAATAGATATTCTTAGTAGCCGCTCTTCTGTTTTAAAACTTGACGATGTTTTAATTGCTCTTTGCATTTCTGCCGCCACCAACCCCACCGCCGCTATGGCTGTTGAAATGCTACCCCGTTTACGTGGATGTGACATTCACTCAACCCAAATGCTTCATTCGGGTGATGAAAGTATTTTACGCCGTTTGAACATGCGCCTTACCTGCGAACCTGTGTACCCCAGTAAAGACTTATTCTTTTAAATAAACCAAAAACGGGCTACCAGACATATCTGGTAGCCCGTTTTATATGAAGCAAATTTACAAATTATTATTTGCTACTGGCGCATTAGGTAAAGCTTTATTTCCACGGGTCAACGGTAAGTCACTTTCTAAAGCCCAGCATGGTGGTGTCGGGTCTTTCACAAAAAAGTGTAGTAGTAATATACTTGCTAAAATAACCACCGTGCAAAGTATACCGCCTTCAATGCCAAAAGCGTCACCTGTTAACAAGTCACTTCCTGCAAACGTAGTACGCATAAGAGAATTGGTTTGAGTGCCACTTACCGCTACACCAAATATATTCCCTTGTACAAAATTCCAGGTAATATGGTACCCAATGGGCGCCCATAGTTTCCCTGTTTTGATAAGTAAAAGTGCAAACAAAATACCCACCAACGCAATGTTGGTTAATAAAAGCAACGTTACATTCGGGTTAGTAGCATGTAGTGCCCCAAAAATAACCGACGGTACTAGTAAAATGACCCACTTATTACGCGTTGTTTTCAGTGCAGTCATCATAAACCCACGAGAGAGCACTTCTTCAAAGAAACCAACAAATACAAAGAATAGAAAATCATATAAAAAGTCTATTTGAAACAAATAATTTGTATTTACTTCAGCCACAATGGCATTGCCTGTTGCAACAAGAATGGCAAAAGGAATGGAAATAGATACAATGCCAAACAAACCACCCAGCAAAAGGTCTTTCGCCCAGTTTTGTTTATAAAAACCCATTTGCCACAGTGGGCGTTTATATAATAGTTTAAACAAAAGCAAAACCAAGGCAATTAAAATTGTATAAAGCAAATAATAAAACCCTTGCCCAGAAACAATGTGCATGATTATATTTAACAAAGCTTTATTGCCCTGTGCTGCAGCCGTGCGCATAATTGCTAACACCGTGTTTGATATAACCTCTGGCACAACAGAAAGAATTAATAAGGAAAGCAAAATTGCCCAACCTGAACGCACTTCACCGTACTTATTTATAAAAATTGTTTTCACTATTTCATCTCTTTTCAAACGTACTTACAAAAATTAACCTGTAAATTTTAGTCCCTCTCGGCTTTGGTTGGCTTTGCAATAATAAAACCATTTGTGGTAACGCTTACTGTACAAAATAATAGCAAATGCAAGCATGGCTATTGCCATAGCAGCTATTGTGTCGCTAGCAAAATGCCGCCCCATAATAATGCGTGAAACCGACATGCAAATAACATATACACTGCAGCCTATTGCCGTTACTATTTTGGTTGTTTTACTTTTGTTTTTTACATACACATAAACCAAAATTAAAAATATGCCACATGCCGCCAACGTATGCCCCGAAGGAAATGACGTATGCCCTGTAATGCCCTGCGGTGCATACCAAGGGGAGTAATTGTCAAAGTTGCCAAGTTCTATCATTTCAAAATAGCGCCAGCGCCCCCACAATATTTTAATAACACCTGCCGTAAGGTTATATAAAAGCATATAAGCAAAGCCAACTTCACCCACAAAGGCAATGCGAGCAACTGTTGCACGGTGAAATTGCTTTACAATAAAAAACGTAAGCAATGCAAAGGCAATGCCTAAAATAACAATCAGAACATAAGACTTCTCTGCAATGGTACCGCTTTCTGTTAGCTCATCCATTGTTTTATACCAAATGCCAATAAACCCCGTGAATAAAAAGAGAAGCCCAAGCATCTTTTTTTCTTTTATACCTGGACCCCAATACCAAGCAGCGCCCATAATAGGTACTGCCAAATAAGCAGGCCAAAACCCGAACGACTCAAACGCAATACCCAACATACTTTCCGGGTTGTACAGTGCATTTGAAATATTCATATCTTGAAAGATGCAAACAATAAGCAGTGCTATAATGGCCACAGCAACGCCAGCGGCAACTTCCAATTTTATTTTTTTACGCTCTACCAAAATAACACCTCTTTATTTTACTGCCCATTCTGCCGCAGCTTTTGCATGCAATTCTGTTGTGTCAAAAACAGGTAGGTCCGTATCACTTTGTTTAATCAGTAGGGGTATTTCTGTACAGCCCAAAATAACACCCTGTGCACCTTTTTCACGTAAATTTTCAAACACTTTCAAATAATATTGACGAGAGCTTTCTACAATATTGTTAAAGGTTAGCTCTTCCTCTATTACACGAAATACTTCTTCCCAGTGTTCTTCGTCAGGCACTACGGTTTTAATGCCGTATTTATTCATCAATCTGTCTTTATAAAAAGGCGAGCCCATGGTAACAGGTGTGCCAAGTAAGCCAATCGTTGTAATGCCCATTTCTTTTGCTTTTTCTGCAGTGGCATCTATAATATGAATCATCGGTACGTCAACACGTTTTTCCAGTTCATCAAATACAATGTGCATGGTGTTTGAACAAATTTCAATAAGCCCTGCGCCACCACTTTGCAATTTCTTGGCAGCTTCTTCAAATCTGTCAGTCAGTTCATCAATTTTTCCATTCATTGCCAAATGCAAAAATTCAGGCAAGTTTACAGAATAAACCAGCGCTTCACCTGTTGCTTGTTCCCCTAATATTTTATTGGTTTCTTCATTGTAAATTCTGTAATATTCTACGGTAGATGGCCACGCCAGCCCACCAATAAACCCAACTACTTTCTTTCCCACTATATTGCCCCCTCAATAAAAATTCACTTGCACATATTTTAGCACACCCATACAACCAATACAAATATAAAACGACCTTCATCAAAAATATACTTCAAAAGGTATTCTTTCATAATTTATGGTTGCTTGCTGCTTTTTTGCAGTGTATACTTACATTACTATAAACTGACAATTTGTACCTAAAAAAGGAGGCACATAAAATGAAACAACGTCAACTAGGCAAAACAGGTTTAATGGTTTCTGTGGTTGGGTTTGGTGGCATACCTATTCAACGTACAGACGCTGAGGGCACCAAAAAAGTAATTGATGCCTGCGAAGAAAAAGGAATAAACTTTATTGACACTGCCCGTGGGTACACCACCTCGGAAGGGTACCTTGGTTATGCCCTAACAGGCAGACGTGATAAATTTATTTTGGCAAGCAAAAGCATGGCGAGAGATTACGGTGCTATGCAGGCTGATATTGACATTTCTTTGGCGAATTTAAAAACCGATTATATTGACCTTTACCAAATACACAATATTAAAACAGATGCTGATTTTGAACTTTGCTTTTCAGATGCAGGTGCATGGCGTGCTTTAACAGAAGCAAAAGAAGCTGGCAAAATTGGGCACATTGGCGCAACTGCACACTCACTTGAAGCTTTTGAACGCTTGATTGAAAATGACGACTTTCCTATTGAAACCATTATGTTTCCATACAACATTATTGAAAACCAAGGCGCAGAACTGATTAAACGTGCTGCCGCTAAAAACATTGGGTTTATTGTTATGAAACCTTTGGCTGGCGGTAACATTGAAGACGGACGCCTTGCCTTGCGTTATATTTTCACAAACCCTGACTGCCACATTGCCATACCTGGCATGGCAGACGTAGAAGAGGTTTATGAAAATGCCCTTGCTGGCGAAAATGATTCCCCCTTAACAGACGCTGAACTTGCTGCCTGTGACAATATTCGCAAGGAACTTGGCAACAACTTTTGCCGCCGCTGTGGGTACTGCGCACCTTGCCCACAAGGCATTGACATTCCTGCAAACTTCTTGTTTGTAAACTACCTACGCCATTACGGTTTGGGTGATTGGGCAAAAGAACGTTATAACACCATGAAGGTAAAAGCAGATGCTTGCATTAAATGTGGCATTTGTGAAGAACGTTGCCCTTATGATTTGAAAATTCGTGACATGCTTGAAAAAGTAGCACAAGAAATGGCTTAATCAAAATAGTAAAGACAAAAGTACTCTTTGCTTCTGATGCGAAGAGTACTTTTCATATACTTCCCCCTTTACACATATGTTACAATAGGAAAAACATATTAAAGTGAGACATAATCTTTTATGAATACATACCCCTTTGAACAAATTGGCGAACCTTTGGTAGCTTGGTATAGCAAAAATGCACGTGCCTTACCTTGGCGTGAAACTGCTGACCCTTATAAAATATGGGTTTCGGAAATTATGCTACAACAAACACGGGTTGTGGCTGTTATTCCCTATTTTGAACGGTTTATGCAAACAGCCCCCACTGTAAAACACCTTGCCGAGCTTCCTGAAGAACAGTTGATGAAACTATGGGAAGGGCTTGGTTATTACAGCCGAGCTAAAAACCTACAAAAAGCCGCCAAAATGGTTGTGAACGACTTTGGGGGTAACCTTCCGTCGTCTGCCGAAGAACTGCAAACCTTACCCGGAATTGGCCCTTACACAGCGGGCGCTGTATCTTCCATTGCGTTCGGGCTTCCCGCCCCCGCTGTTGACGGAAATGTACTGCGTGTAATGACCCGCCTTACTGCAAACAACATGGACATTGCCGATAACAAAAATAAAAAAATAGTGGGAACATGGCTACTTTCTTCATTCCCCAAAAACAACACCTCTGCGTTTACACAAGGGTTAATGGAACTTGGCGCAACCATATGCCTACCCAATGCTGCCCCTTTATGTGATGCTTGCCCGCTCTCAGCTTATTGCCGTGCCTATAAAGCAAGCACACAACTGCAATACCCTGTTAAAACAGCAAAAAAAGGGCGCCGAGCAGAGCAATATACCGTTTTTTTAATTGTGGCAGACAACAAAGTTGCCATTCAAAAAAGACCAAATAAAGGCTTGCTTGCCTCTTTGTGGCAGTTTCCTATGCAGCAAGGGTGGCTTACCCAAAGCGAGGCACTTGCATACCTGAAACCACTTGGCGTGCATGCGCTACAAATAAAGCCACTTCTTTCTGCAAAGCACATTTTCACCCATATTGAATGGCATATGCAAGGGTACTATATAAAAGCAGAGCAAGCAGAATTAAATGATTTTGTTTTTGCTACTAAAGAAGAAATAAATACCATTTACAGCATACCTAGCGCATTTTCTGTATACAAAAAAGCTGTACAAGACTTGATTAAATAACCCGGAAGGAGAAAATATGCCTAATAAAAAAACCGCCTTACCCTTTCTCTTTTCAGGGCTATTCTTAGTATTGTTATGTGGTTTGTACATTCTCTCTTTCAAGTATGAAACGTTCACATTAGAAAAAGATGCAGCACCTGATATAGAGCAGCAATTAGTCAATTATGCATTTCCAGAAGAGTTGCCTATTGACATACAGTTTGAGGTTGCAACCCTTACCTATTCTTCTGCCGAAAAAGAAAATCTTCTATCTTTGCAAATTGCCATTTCGGCTTCACAAATAGAAGATCTTCACTCTTTTTATAACAACTACACTTTTACAGAAATTGCTGTGACGCCTGCAAACACCATTTATGAAATAAACCTTCCTTTGACGGATGAACAACTCATCAACCAGTTTCTAACAAATGCAACAAGTAATTTTGCCCACAGAAACATTCTATTTCTATCCGTTTTAATTGTTATCTTATTAATTGTTAGTCTGTTTTTTGTTGCAAAACGCCCACAAGAAAATAAGGGCACTTCTACCCCAAATGATGACCTATCAGACGAAGTGTAAGTTTCACACTTTCACAAGCCTCTATTCGTTTTTGTCTTTACTTAAGTATTGAAAACCGTTAAAATAAAGTATCGCATTTTAGAAAGGATTTTTTTGTGCAAAATATCGTTTCCGTAATAAAAGAACATTTTAACTTTTCAAAGAAGACATGGTATATAAAAGCCGGTATATCGGCTGCGTTTATATGCCTTTCTGTCTTTCTAATTTATATTTTTGGTAGTTTGTATGACAGACCCGCCCCTGATGAATATTTTTTAAATGAAACATTTACAGGTTCAACATCTGCCATTATAGAAGAAGATATTTTGGTGCAGAGTTTTGTTTCTCCGTTCAGCACCATTCGTGAATTGAAAATATCTTTGGATAGGCTTGGAAAATCTCCTACTATTATGTATGTAGTGCGTATATATGAAAATGATGAATTACTTATGGTAGAAGACTTTAAAACACAAGAAGTTGATGATACGTTCAACATTTTAAGTGTGCCTATCATAAATGCTTACGGAAATACTTACCGCCTTGAAATTACTGTTGGGCGCATTACTGAAAACAATTTTGCTGCATTACGTACCATGCCACAAAATAAAAACTTCAGTAATGCCACATTGAACGGTGAAGACATTGGTGCACCCATTGCCATTAGCCTAAACTCTCCGCCAAGTGGGCAAGCGAACACCTACACTGTATTGCTTATTTTACTGGCTATTTGTATTGTAGCCGCTGTGTTACTTTTAGGCAAAAACCCCGCCATTAATAGCCTTGTTGTTATTTTAGCCTTCGGCGCTTTTTTATGCGTGTTAAACCCAATTAATGACTCCCCAGATGAAGACGCTCATTACATGCGTGCTGAAACCGTGGCACAATTTCAGCTTTTCACAACGTCAACCTCACCTGTTGATATTGACGAAAATATTCATAAAATTATGGTTATGAAGGATTTGGCAAATTATAACTTCGCCAGATTTTCAGATGCTCACTTATATAGCCTTCGTGCAGGCAATGGAACCATTACAGTTGGTGCAGGAACTGCCGCAAGCTATGTTTTTTATGGTTACATTGGCTCAGCTATTGGGCTTATAATAGGAAAAATTTTGCATTTGCCCGCAATGTTTGTTGTGTATTTATGCCGTGCCATTAACCTGTTTATTTATGCTATTATTTGCTTTTTTGCCATACAGCTTACGCCAAAATTCAAAACCTTATTTTCATTTCTAACATGTTTCCCCTTGTTTATTTATTTAGCTGCTTCCTTTAATACAGATGGACTTACCTTTGCCCTCAGTTTTTTATTAATTGCTTATTTAATTTACCTATGCAATGCCCCCGATAAAAGTTTAACAATAAAACACCTTATTATTTTCGGTACTATTGCATTGCTATTGGCATTAACAAAAATTCCTTTCATTGCATTTTCTGCATTTATTTTTTGCATTCCAAAAAACAAGTTCTCACAAAAAAATTACCATCTTTATCAATTTGGTGTTTTAGGTATGATTGCTGTTATTGCAACCATTTGGCTTGTTACCAGTGGCGCACATGGCT
>CAZWXJ010000014.1:21107-24062 GCA_964637735.1 uncultured Oscillospiraceae bacterium
AAACCCTGGGCGCGCCATCAACACTTTGCTAAACACTTTCTTCAATGAATGGTCTACCCTATACACACAGCTTTTCACTTTAGGTCTTCTTTACTATAACTTCGCATATGTTGGTCTCATCTACCCATTTGTAACCTACTTTTGCATTGTCTCTGAACCAACCCCAAAAGAAAACACTATAAGCATTATACAAAAAGCATGGGGCACCTTTATTGTACTTGCTGTTGTTGCTTTAACCTACTTAGCAATGTATATTTCATCTAATGCCGTTAGTGCACTTGCCGTGCTAGGTATTCAAGGGCGCTATTTCGGTGGGTTATTTGCTACCATTCCGTTTTTGTTACCTGTTACAAATCAAATTTCAGAAAAAGAAAAACCCCTGCGCCCACTTACTTATGCATTATGGGCATGCGGGTTTATGGTTATTTGCGTATCAACTGTTATTTTACGACACTATATGTAATATAATTGAAAAGGGGTACAAACATGAATTACATCTTACTTACATTACTTTCAACTGTTCTTATGGCAATAGGGCAATTATTATTTAAATATGGCTCCACAGGAAAAGAGTTTGACAGCCTAATAAATATTATAAAGATTATGCTTTCACCGCCTATTTTTATTGCACTTTGTATTTATGCTGTGAATACCGTATTATGGACATATATTTTAAGCAAAGTAGATATTAGTAAAGCGTACCCCATTCAAAGCCTTACATTCGCTATTGTCATGATTGCCGCCGCTATATTGTTCAAGGAGCAAATTCCTATGAACCGTTGGGTTGGTGTTGGTATTATTATTTTGGGAGTATTTGTTACAACCGTAAAATAAAAAGAAAGCTTGCATATGCAAGCTTTCTTTTTATTTAATTACATTCAGCTTTTCTGTTTGAATATCTCTTAATTTTTCAAGTGTAATGTTGTCTACCACGGCATCAATTGCTTTTTGCATTTCTTTCCACACTTCAAGTGTTGCGCATTGTGTGGCACGCTCGCACGGGGTGGCACCACATTCTAGGCATGCAACTGGCACAAGGTCACCTTCTACCGCACGCAAAATTTCACCAACTGTATAGTCTTCTTGCGCCCGTGCTAGTTTATACCCGCCATGCGCACCTCTTATACTTTGTAAAAAATCATGTTTCAATAAGGCAGGTACAATTTGTTCTAAATATTTTTCCGAAATGTCTTGATCTTTCGAAACTTGATGGATGGATAAGCAAGCACCATCACCTGCCATTGCAACGTCTAACATAAAACGAAGCGCATATCTGCCTTTTGTTGAAATTTTCATATTGTTACCCACCCTTTCGCATATCCTCAAAAAAATGTTGTAATATTTCTTGGCATTCTGCCTCACATACGCCTATTGTTAAGGTTGGTGCATGGTTAAACGGCATGGCAAACAAATTTACCACCGAACCACAACACCCTGCTTTTTCATCTTTTGCACCATATACCACTCTGTCAATACGGCTATTGATTATTGCGCCTGCACACATGGGGCAAGGTTCTAATGTGACATATAAGGTGCAACCACGAAGCCGCCAGTCTCCAATTACTTCACATGCTTTTTCAATTGCAGTTATTTCTGCATGTCTCGTTGCATTTTTTGCTAGTTCCCTTGTGTTATATGCAGCCGCTATTATTTGGCCATCTTTCACAATTACCGCACCAACAGGTACCTCACCTAAACTGGCGGCAATTTGCGCTTGTGCAAGGGCCTCTTGCATAAACGCTACGTCTTTGTCAAACATCTCTCACCTCGTAAAAAAAGATACAATTAGTACAATGAATGCTACCGAAAAAAATGGCGCTGTTAATAGTTTTTCAATACGAGAAATTCTATCTGGTCTTTTATTCGGTGGTAGTTTTTTCCATTCTTTTTGCCGTAATAAAGCAATTCCTATTGCGCCCACAAAAAGGCACATGGCAAATAACATAGCTGTAAACACCATTGCCGATGCCCCGTCCATATTCTGCGCAACATAGGTAATGATGAAGGCAATGGCATTGTTTAAAAAATGCAAAAACATAGAAGCACGTATATCTTCTGTCATATAAAAAACATACCCTAGTGCCATGCTTAACACAAAAATAGAAGGCATTTGATATATGCGAGCATGCATAAGCGTAAATAATAAAGAAGTTACCAAAAGTGCAAACAACCCGCCATATGGCATTAACATTCTTTGTATATAACCACGAAATAGTATCTCTTCTAATAAAGCAGGTACAATGCACATAGAAATAAACAAAAGCGCTGTTGCAAAAAAACCATCTGGCAGCATAATGCTTGATGCTGCTTCCATATGGAATAGATCTGTAAAAACACGTTCAAACACGCCACTTACAAGGCTTGTTAAAGGTATCAACCCCAAAAAAACAAACCCAATTAATTTTAAATCTTGCGTTGGCCGTTCAGTTGCAATAAAAGGTCTCTTTTTCGCCAAGTCTCCTTTTCGCAAAACAAGTATTGGCACTGCAAGCGTTATAACAGAACGCATAAAATAGATGAATTGCAATAATATTTCAGATAACCCAACTGGGTTTGCAAGGCTTGCCCCCATTATATTTTTCCGCATAAAAAAAGAAAGTGCCTCATTCAAAAAGGCCCCCGTAAGTACAAAAGATAAAACCGCTAGGCCAATAACATTCGCCATATATTTTAATCTATCGTTTTGCATAGAATCAAAAACCTTCCCCGAATATAAGCACACAAGCAAGCGTATTGCATCTAAAATCAATCTTGATAAATATTATATACCAATTCCTACTAAAGAACAAGGGTTGCCGCTAGCATATTCTTTATTATTTCACATCATTATTCGCAATAAAAAGCCGCATTAACAAGCTATAAAAAGCCAAGTAATGCGGTTTGGTGTCCCCGAGACGATTCGAACGTCCGACACCCGCCTTAGGAGGGCGGTGCTCTATCCAGCTGAGCTACGGA
>CAZWXJ010000015.1:0-2317 GCA_964637735.1 uncultured Oscillospiraceae bacterium
CAATATTTTTACAACAACGCATGGGGTACTTCCACCATTACTGAATTTGACCCTTATACCTTCAAAGAAACGACACCAACCACCAATATTCGCCGCTGTATGCAAGACTATGCTTTGGGCAAATATTCCATTACCGACGTTTTAACCTCTCCGCCTAACGTATACGGTATGTCTGCCTCTACACGGGGCGCTGGTTTTTATACCGATGGCTCTTACACTTACGGCACTGACATACTGGAAAGTTATACCGTAGAAAGCGCCATGTCTGACTCTCTTCAGCGCATTGACATTGGGTCTGATAGGTTTGAATACGGAGACAGCATCCACCCATACTTTCTGCAAAAAACAGAAGAATTGCTTGCTTTTTGTGAGGCAAACGACATACAGGTTGTTGCTATTTTGCCCCCTTATGCACCGTCGGTTTATAGCAAGATGCAAGAAACGGAAAAGTATAGCTATATTGATTTGATTTACCCCACTTTGCAGCCTTTGTTTGCGGAATATGGTTTTGAACTTTATGACTATACCTACCTGCCCGAAACCACTGATGATATGTATGTCGACGGTTTTCACGGTGGAGATCGTGTTTATGCCCTGATTACGGCACACCTTGCGGCAGAATCTACCATTTTGGCGCCTTATTTAAACGAAGCGTATTTAGAGGAATTGTTCTATGCAGAAGGGCACCCGCTAGCGGTTGCATTTTGATGGTACACAAATAAAAAAACGGACGAATGATTCGTCCGTTTTGTCATTTCTATCATTTTATTTCACTTGTTCTTTAATGCGGTCTTCACTGGCTTTTATTAAGTTTAGCAAGCTGGTTGTATATAGCGGGTACTGTTTGGTTAAGCTTTCGGTTGTCATGGCAAGTTTAGATGTATCAGGTGCGGGGTTTTCATCAGTGGCAAGTTCCCCTCGAATGGCGGCTCTGGCTTTTGCCTCGCTTACCATCATGGCGGCTTGTGCGTAACCATTGTATGTTGTTTGGCTTACGCTAAACATTTTTTCATTGTTTTTGCCATTGGCGCTGTACACCAGCCGAAACATGCGGTAAAAGCTAAGCATTAAAAAGTTACTCACTTCGGTAACAACCGTTTTGTCACTGCAAAGGTTTAATTTGTCATATATAATGTTTAAAGAGTTAAACAAAATACGTTTATTAAGTGTAGGCAAAAGGCTGCCTTTGTACACATTGTCTTCTTTATTGTTTTCACCGTCGGGCAGGTCTTCTACACGCAGGGTGGTGCCCGCTCTGTCAGCACTTCTGCCTAGCAGGTAGTCGCAAGATACATCATAATAATCAGCAAGGCGCACAACAAAATCAAGCCCGCATTCGCGAATGCCTTTTTCGTAATGAGAAAGCAACGCCTGTGAAACACCCAGTTTCGCAGCCGCCTCTTTTTGCGTTACCCCTTTTTCTTTTCGTAGTAGCGTAATAATACGGTTAAATTCTGTTGCCAAAATTGTCACCCCTTGCATTTCTTTGGTATAATATAAAGCAGGTGTTATTTTTTACTTCATGGGCATGAAAAAATAATCTCCATAAATAATACGTATCGTAAATTATAAACTAACAAAAACAGTTTGTAAATATAAAAACAAACAAAAAAACAATTCTTTTTTTGGGGGAATACATGAAAAACTATCGATTGCACTTTATTCGGCACGGGTATTCGGAAGACAATAAGGCAGGCTTGCTTGGTGGGTTCGGAAGAGATGTCTCTTTGACAGACGAGGGGAGAGACACCCTTTTACAAATGAAAGAAGACTACACCTACCCGCATATTGACGCGCTTTTTGTTAGCCCTATGAAGCGCGCTGTACAAACCGCTGAACTGCTTTACCCAAACCATGAACGCATTTTAATTGCCCCTTTGGTTGAAACCAGTTATGGCGCAATGGAAGGTACACCTCTGGAAGAAGTTTACACCAGTAAGTTCTTCCAAAACTGGATGCACCCTGAGACACCCTTCACCCCTGAAGGGGCTGAAACCTATTTAGAATTCCGTGCACGGGTGGCCGCTGCTGCTTCCACTTTGCTAGAAGGCATGATGAAAAGTGGCATTACAGACGCCGCTGTTATTGCACATGGTAATGTTATTGCCGCTGTGGTGTCTGCACTCGGGCTTCCTGCACAAACGGAAGATATGTGGTATGCAGACAATGGAACAGGTTATACTTTAAGCACCTCCCCTGACATGTGGATGCGCAGCAACAAAGCAGAAGTAACCGCCATTCAGCCCTTGGGGTATATGGAGGCACTGAACCGTGAAGAATAAAGGCTTGTTACACGTTTATACAGGAGACGGCAAAG
>CAZWXJ010000015.1:2327-4525 GCA_964637735.1 uncultured Oscillospiraceae bacterium
AACAACCGCTGCCGTTGGGCTTGCTGTGCGTGCCGTAGGTAGTGGCATGAAAGTCGGCTTCTTTCAGTTTTTGAAAGGGGTGGAGTCCTCTGAAATACGGGTGCTTGAAAAGGCAGGTATAGAGGTACATAAACCAAACCAGCCGAAAAACTTCACCTGGGGTATGGACGAAGAAACGCAGGCCCTTAGCAAAGAGATTAACCGTGATACCTTTGCCTATGCAAGTGCTAATTTGTATAGGTTTGACCTTGTTGTGCTAGATGAAATTTTTGCCTGCTTGCACGCTGGGTATATTACCGAACAAGAATTGCTTACCTTGTTAAACGAAAAACCCACTGAAACCGAACTTGTTTTAACAGGCAGAAACGCCCCTGCAAGCGTTACAATTTTGGCAAGCTATGTAACTGAAATGAAGTTAATTAAACACCCTTTTAACGAAGGCATAGATGCACGAAAAGGAATAGAGTTTTAGGCATTTTTCATCTTTACAAATTTACAAAGAGTAATTGTGCAAAACAAAAGCAGGCTTTTCAGCCTGCTTTTGTTTTTGCTTTTTATTCTTTATTTCGCGTACAATTTCACAATTTCAAGTAACACCTGTGCACACTGCTGCATTTCTTCTACTACTACATATTCAAAACGTCCGTGGGCATTGTAGTCTCCTGTGCCAAGGTTGGGGCAAGGTAGGCCCATGTAACTTAAGGTTGCGCCGTCTGTTCCGCCACGGGCAGCTTCGCCCGCTTTTCCTTCAAGCCCTGCCAGTTTTGCAGCTTCAATGGCATTGTCTACTAGGTGCATATGTGGTTCAATTTTTTCACGCATGTTGCGGTACTGGTCTACAATGGTCATTTTGGCATGCTCGGCACCATATTTTTTATTGACAAAAGCCACTGCATCTGTCAGCATCTGTTTGCGTTTTTCCAGTTTATCACTGTCATGGTCACGCAAAATATACTCCATGTTGGCATGTTCTGTTGTGCCATTAAACACATTCAAATGGTAAAAGCCTTCTCTGCCTTCTGTATGGGCTGGGGTTTCAAAGGCAGGTAACATGCTATTAATATCTTGTGCTACCAAAATAGCATTTACCATGCGGTTTTTGGCGCCACCTGGGTGAATAGAATATCCGTCAATTTCAATTTCAGCCGCAGCCGCATTGAAGTTTTCGTAAGAAATAATGCCAGGGGTGCCACCGTCAACCGTATAAGCAAACTTGCAACCAAAATTAGGCACGTCAAAATTGTCAGGTCCTCTGCCTATTTCTTCATCTGGGGTAAAGCCAATGCAAACTTTACCGTGGGGTATTTCCCCTTTCAAAAGTTCTTCTGCCATGGCAAGTATTTCAGCAATGCCCGCTTTGTCATCTCCACCAAGCAGGGTTGTTCCGTCGGTGGTAATCAGCGTTTTGCCAATGTGTTTTTTCAAACTGTCATAGTCATTCGGAGACAGAATATGCCCGCTGCCTTTCAGTTCAATGTCTTGCCCAGCGTAATTTTCAATCACTTGTGGGGTTACGCCCTCACCGCTGAATTCAGGGGCAGTGTCCATATGGGCAATAAAGCCAATCGGCTCTTTGTCTTCATAGCCTGCTGTTGCAGGTACTTCACCATATACATAGCAAGTGTCACTCAAGCGTACGTTTTGTATGCCCATGCCTTTCATTTCTTGCTCTAGTATTTTTGCAAGGTCAAACTGGTGCGCAGTGCTGGGGTTTGTTTTGCTTTTTGGGTCACTGGCGGTGCTTACCTTTGCATAACGTAAAAATCTGTCTGTTACATTCATATTCGTCACCTACTACTTTCATTGTTGTTTAGCTATGGCTTATTTTACCACTTTAACCCTTGCTATACAACAACTTCCGCTTTTCCATCGGTCACTATTTTTCGTATAAAAAGTATTTTCCTTCTCTCAAAAACAATCTGCTTTCCTTTTTTGTGCAGATGTGCCAAAAAGGGGGAAAATTGTCGCATACAAAATAATAATATGCTATAATATATTGAATTATGCCCTGAAAATGAATTGCACTTATTTGGGAGGCTTTTATGTTCGAACAGAAAACATTATTGATTACCGGCGGAACGGGAAGTTTCGGCAATACGGTTTTAAAACATTTTTTGAATACAGACATTGGCGAAATTCGCATTTTCAGCCGTGATGAAAAAAAGCAAGACGACATGCGCAACCGCTTGAAAAGCAGC
>CAZWXJ010000015.1:4535-18571 GCA_964637735.1 uncultured Oscillospiraceae bacterium
ACCTTGACAGCGTGCAAACCGTTATGAAAGGCGTTGCCTATGTTTTTCATGCAGCCGCATTAAAGCAAGTACCTTCTTGTGAATTCTTCCCGATGGAGGCTGTTCGCACCAATATCATCGGCACTGACAATGTGCTGTCTGCTGCTATTGACGCAGAGGTGAAAAGCGTCATCTGCCTTTCAACTGATAAAGCCGCTTACCCCATTAATGCCATGGGCATTTCAAAGGCCATGCTTGAAAAGGTAGCCGTTGCACGGGCCCGCACCGTTTCGGCTGATAAAACCACCATTTCTTCTACCCGTTACGGAAACGTTATGGCAAGCCGTGGCTCTGTTATTCCGCTATTTGTAGAACAAATTAAAGCAGGCAAACCTTTAACCGTTACTGACCCTAATATGACCCGTTTTTTAATGAACCTTGATGAAGCGGTTTCTTTGGTTACCTTTGCATTTAACCATGCAAACCCAGGGGACTTATTTGTGCAAAAAAGCCCTGCTTGCACCATTGGTGTACTGGCAGAAGCCGTGAAAGAAGTGTTCCACGTTGACAATGAAATTGTGGTGATGGGCGCACGTCATGGGGAAAAAATGTATGAAACCTTGCTGACAAAAGAAGAGGCCATGCACGCCATTGACCTTGGTGATTACTATAAAGTAGCCGCTGACAACCGTGACCTCAACTATGACAAGTACATGGTAGAAGGCATGGGCGCTATTTCAGGGCTTGATGAATATAACTCTCATAACACGCACCGTTTGAACGTTGACGAAGTTGTTGAAAAATTATTAGAGCTTGACTATATTCAAGAGGAGTTGGCGGCATTTCATGAATAAAGATGCACCTATCCTAATCACAGGGGCGAAAGGCTTTATTGGCAAAAACTTGGTGGCGCAGTTACAAGCCTTAGAATACACCAACCTATTGCTGTTTGACCTTGACTCCCCCCCAGGCCTTTTGCAAACCTATACCAAAACCTGCAGCTTTGTGTTTCACCTTGCTGGTATTAACCGCCCGCAAAACCCCCGTGAATTCTACACAGGCAATGCAGGCTTTACCGAACATTTATTAGCCTTGTTAAAACAGGCACAAAACACCTGCCCCGTTTTAGTTACCAGTAGCACACAAGCTACACTTGATAACGACTATGGAAAAAGCAAAATGCAAGCAGAAGACCTGCTTTTTACCTACGGAAAAGAGACTAGCGCACCTGTTTACTGCTACCGCTTACCAGGCGTATTTGGCAAATGGTGTCGCCCGAACTACAACAACGTTATCGCTACGTTTTGCCACAATGTTGCAAACGGGGAAGATATTTTTGTACGAGATGAAAACGCACCTCTTTCTACCGTTTACATTGATGATGTGATACAAGAATTTTTGTTAGCACTTCAAGGCACACCCACTGCAGACGGCGCTTTTTATGCCGTGCACCCTGTGTATGACACTACGCTTGGCTTTTTGGCGAATACCATTCAAAGCTTCCCCCTAAGTAGAAAGACCCTTGCTGTGCCTGACATGAGCGACCCGCTTACCAGCAAACTATATAGCACCTATTTAAGCTATTTGCCAGCCGATGCTTTCGCTTATGATTTAAAGATGAACACAGATGATCGTGGTTCGTTCACCGAGTTTTTGCGCACGGAAGACCGTGGGCAGGTTTCTGTCAATATTTCAAAACCGGGCATTGTAAAAGGCAACCACTGGCACAATTCCAAAAATGAAAAATTCTTGGTGGTAAAGGGTGCGGGTGTCATCCGGTTTCGTAAAATAGATGAAGATGAAATTATTGAATACCACGTAAGTGGAGAAACTTTAACCGTTATAGATATACCCACAGGGTACACCCACAACATTGAAAACATTGGCACCGATGACATGGTTACCGTAATGTGGGCGAATGAACCGTTTGACCCTGAACACCCCGACACTTATTACTTGACTGTTTAATTTTGCGCTTGAAGGAGATTTCTATGTCAAAACTAAAACTGATGACCATTGTTGGTACACGCCCTGAAATTATTCGGCTAGCCGAATGTATTAAAGCGTTTGATACCTATTTTGACCATGTGCTAGTGCACACTGGGCAGAATTATGACTATACCCTAAATGGCATTTTTTTTGATGAGCTTGAACTACGCAAACCTAACTATTACTTAGATGCCGCTGGCGACAATTTAGGAGATACCATTGGCAACATTATTGCAAAATGTTACGACGTTTTGGCAAGCGAAAAGCCTGATGCTTTGCTTATTTTAGGTGACACCAATTCTTGCCTTGCCGCCATACCTGCCAAACGGTTGAAGATACCCATTTTTCATATGGAAGCTGGCAACCGTTGTTTTGACCAAAATCTACCTGAAGAAATCAACCGTAAAATTGTAGACCATATTAGCGATGTAAACCTACCTTATACAGAGCACAGCCGCCGCTATCTTCTTTCAGAAGGTGTAGCGAAAGAGCATATTTTTGTAACGGGTTCGCCCATGGCGGAGCTTTTGCACAAATATGCTACTAAAATCGAAGGCAGCACCGCTCTTGATGATATGAAGGTCACTGCAGGTGAATACATTTTGGTTTCCATGCACCGTGAAGAGAACCTTGACAACGATGACCATTTTTATGGCTTGATGGACGCCTTAAACAAAATGGCTGAAACTTATAATATGCCCATTATTTATTCTACTCACCCACGCAGCAAAAAGAAGATTGACGAAAAAGGCTTCGTGTTTGATAAACGTGTGCGTAGCCTGCCGCCCTTTGGCTTTTTTGACTATAACAAGCTACAAAAAAATGCCTTTGTTGTTCTGTCAGACTCTGGCACGTTGCCCGAAGAAAGCGCTATTTTAGGCTTTTGTGGCGTGTCGCTTCGTAACTCTACCGAGCGCCCTGAAGTTCTTGATAAAGGCACGGTGGTTATTGGTGGCGTTACAGCTGCTGATGTATTGCAGGCGGTAGAGCTTGCCACCGCTATGTGGAACAATGACGAGCCCACTATACTTGCCCCAGACTATACTGATGATAACGTTTCGGTAAAAGTGGTTAAAATTATTCAAAGTTACACCAAAATCATCAACGAGTTCGTTTGGCGCAAAAAGTAACATTCTTTCAAATTTATTCCATGTAAAAAGGAGGCCACTTTTTGGCAAAGCGTGTTCTTGTAGTCAGCCAGCATTACTGGCCTGAAACTTTTCGCATTACTGACATTTGCGAAACATGGGCCGAGCAAGGTATTGAAGTAGACGTTTTATGTGGGCTACCCAACTACCCTAAAGGCGAATTTTTTGACGGATACAGCTGGAATGGCCCTTTTGAAGAAACCCGCAACGGGGTAAACATATATAGGGCAAAAGAAATTCGCCGAAAAGGAAATACCAACTGGCGCATTTTTTGGAACTATGTTAGCTTCCCATTCTTTGCACGGTTTCGCATTCGCAATCTATTAAAAAATAAATATGATGCAATCTTCAGTTATGAAACTTCCCCTGTTTTTATGGCATACCCTGCACTTTGGTTTGCTAAAAAAACGAAAGTTCCCTGTACGCTATATGTACTAGATTTATGGCCTGAGAATTTGTTTGCGTCTTACCCTATAAAAAGCAAATTTTTACGCAACATTTTAATGGATGTTTCTCTTTGGCACTATAAAAAAGCCGATAGGCTTATCACTATGTCTCTCACCATGCAAAAAATGCTTGCCCGTTCTGTTGAAAAAAGTATTGATAACATTGCCGTTATTCCGCAATACTGTGAAGATTTCTATACTACTCGTCCAATACCACCTTCCGAAATTTCTGCTTTTTTTAAAAAAGATGCATTTAACATATTATTCGCTGGAAACATTAGCCCTGCCCAAAGTTTAGACACTCTGGTAGTTGCTGCTAAAAAAGTAAACGAATCTCTTCCTGATAAGGTACATTATGTGATTGTTGGAGATGGCATGTATCGTGCTGAGTTGGAAGCGCTTTGTAAGCAACACGGCATCTCTCACTTATTCACCTTTACGGGGCAATACCCCGCAACTGATATTCCCGCTTTTCAGGTAGCGGCTGATGCTTTATTTGTCGCCCTTAACAAAAGCATACTTGGCTTTACCATTCCTGCAAAAATTGCCTCTTACTGCGCTGCAGCAAAACCTATTTTAGCCTCTATGGACGGTGAAGGGGCTTATGTAGTAGATCACTCTTCTTGTGGGTATAGTTCTCCTGCTGAAAACGCAACTGACCTTGCTAACAATATTCTAAAAATGGCGCAACTTGGGGAAGCAGAACTTTCACGGATGGGCGAAAATGGGTTTCATTATTATGAACAACACTTTCAAAAAAGCCTTTTATTAACGCAATTGGAAGACTTTATTTTTGATGGAAAGGTTCCTTTATGAAAACACTGGTTATTATTCCTTGTTACAATGAAGAAGAAAATATTGAACGTGTTATTGCACGGCTGAAGCAAGTTGCTCCCGAGGTTGACTATTTAATCGTCAACGATGCTTCTACTGACAATAGCGCTTGTATATTAAATGAAAACAATTTTTCACATATTAACCTACCCATTAACCTTGGCATTGGAGGTGGGGTACAAAGTGGGTATTTATATGCCGTTACCCACGGGTATGACATTACCGTGCAAATGGACGGTGATGGCCAGCATAGCCCCGCTTATTTAAATGATGTTATTAAACCAATTACAGACGGCACGCTTGACATGTGCATTGGCAGTAGATTCATTGAAAAGGAAGGGTTTCAAACTTCTTTTATGCGGCGGTTTGGCATTCAAATTCTCAGCTTTTTCATTTGGGTGCTTTGTGGCAAACGCGTGAAAGATACCACCAGCGGATACCGCGCTTGCAATAAAGAATTAACTGCCTTTTTTGCAGAAAACTATGCACAAGATTACCCCGAACCAGAAGCCATTATTTCTGCCGTTATGAACGGGTATAGGGTTGGCGAAGTCCCCGTTATCATGGAAGAGAGGCAGGGCGGGGTGTCTTCTATCACGTCTTTAAAAGGCGCTTATTATATGGTAAAAGTTACGTTAGCGCTTTTCATACACCGCATCGGCTTCACAAAGAAGAAAGGGGAATAACATGGATGAAGTAAAATTGAGAGTCGTGCTGATTCTTGGTGTTTTATTATATCTTGCCGTCATCTTTTTTCTTTTAAAAAAGAAAAAACTGACTGTGCAGTTTTCCATTATTTGGCTTCTTTCGGGTGCCGTTTTGCTTGTATTTGCCGTTTTCCCTTATGTTGTGCTTGTTCTGGGCGACATTTTTAGGGTTATCAACCCGGTTAACTTTGTATTTATTGTTTTATTCGTGTTTGTTTTGTTTATTCTTTTATCGCTTTCCTCTGCTGTGTCAGTGTTTAGTGACAAAATTAAACGCATGGCACAAACACAAGCTTTGCTTGAAGAACGCCTGCGCACCTTGGAAAAAGAACTTGAAGAGAAGACGAAGGAGGGCGAATAACCGCCATGTATTTTAATTCTGCTTCTTTCCTTTGGTTTTTTCCTTTGGTTGCATTGTTTTATTTTGTGTTGCCAAAAAAGGCAAAAGCACCTTGGCTGCTTATTTGTAGCTATTATTTCTATTTTTGCTTCAGCCTAGAATCTTTGGTTTTACTTGTTTTTATCACCTTCGCTAGCTACATGCTTGCTCGTTCTTTCAGCTTATGTGAAGACAACCCTTTTCTAAAAAAATGCTTATTGTATTTCAGCGTGTTTATTATCCTTGGCGGGTTGTTTATTACCAAATATCTGCTGTTTTTCAGCACTGTTTTTTCTGATTTCATGTGGTTTTTAAACCAATCTGTCAGCCCTGCTATTCCCAACTTGTTCATTGCGGGCAGTACTAGTTATTATACCTTTCAAGCACTTGGTTATGTGCTTGATGTTTATAAGGGAAAATACCCTGCTGAAAAAAACTACATTGATTACTCTGTATTCGTCGGGTTTTTTCCCACCATTGTTATGGGGCCTATTCAACGTGCAAACCATTTTATTCCACAATTGAAAGAAGAGCACCCTTTTGAATATGACCGTGTCTCTGATGGGCTTTTCACCATTTTGTGGGGTGTTTTCAAAAAACTTGTTATAGCTGACGGTATTTCTTCTATTGTTGACAGTGTATATCGCAACCCACAGGGGTTTGGCGGCCCTGCCCTTATTCTTGCTACCCTTGCTTTTGCCATACAAATTTACTGCGATTTTTCAGGTTATACCGACATTGCCATCGGCGTTGCAAAAATTATTGGCTTTAATCTTTCTCCCAACTTTAATACGCCATACTTTTCCACGTCTGTTGGCGAGTTTTGGAGCCGCTGGCACATCTCTCTTTCAACTTGGTTTAAAGACTATGTTTACATACCCCTTGGTGGCAACCGTAAAGGGAAACTACGCACCTATATAAACGTGATGATTACCTTTTTGGTGAGCGGGCTTTGGCATGGCGCTAACTGGACATACATTGTATGGGGCACTTTACACGGTTTATATGGTGTTGTTGGTAGGGCAACTTCCTCTGCACGTAAAAAACTAAAAACATACTTTTATCTTGATAAATTTCCCACTCTTTCAAAAACGCTCAGTATTTTTACTACCTTTATTTTAATTTGCATATCTTGGGTCTTTTTCCGTGCAAACAGTTTAGAAGATGCTTTTTATATTCTGACGCATTTTCACACTGGGTTTACATCTGCTATTCAACTTCCCTCTGTTGAAACGCTTGTAAAAAGTGCCCATTTATATATTACCGCTCATACTACTTTCTCTTACACAACTCCTACTTTTTGGCAAGCTGCCTTTGCAGGTACAGGGTTTTTCACTTCTCACAAAGGGTTTGACCTTTCCATTTGCACCTTTATTCTATTTGGTTTTTCTGTTTGGCAGTACCGCAAAACTACTAAAGACAAACCTCTTCTTGCAAATTGCGTACGCAGCAAACCATTTTACATACGCATACCCATTTATTATCTTTTATTATTCCTCATTATGGTGCTTGGTAATTTTGGTACTTCACAATTTATTTATGCGCAATACTAAACATATCTCATTTGTTTAAACAGGAGGTAACATGACCGCTTTCAAAGCAATTTTAAAATTCATCGGAAAAGGCATCTTGCTATTTTCTCCGCTTGTTGCTTTTATGATTTACACCAGCTATACGGTTGACCCTTCGGGTATTTTTCATGGTGAGCAATTTGCACGCACCGCCGTGAATATTTTACTAGAAGGGGAATATGCCGTTTCCAATTATGACTCTTTAGACTATTACACCCGCAGCATTAACGAAGCCCTTATTATGAATAGCGAACCTTTTGACACCATTGTTCTTGGCTCTTCCCGCAGTATGCAAATTAATGCTGATATGACTGGCACAAGCGGGCGTTTTTTAAATATGGGTGTTGTTGGCGGAGACTACCAAGACCTGTTTGGTACCTTTTACCTCTGTGTACGAGAACAAAAATTGCCACGCCGAGTTGTTTTATGTATTGACCCCTGGATTTTCAACCCTGAAGCCGTTGATCATCGTTCTAACACAGACTGGTATTTAGAGTTTGTAAAAGGAAACCTTGGTTTTGATGTTGATTATGACCTGCCCTCCTCTGATGCAAAATGGGAAGCTTTGTTAGATGTAACTTACTTTCAAAGTGCTGTTTTATATTACCGACGTGACACCTCTAACGACCTTGCCCCAAGCGCTGTGCCTTTAAGTGCTGTATATAACCAAACTAGCACTGTTAAAATGCCCGATGGCACCATTGTTTATGAAGAAGCTTTTCGTACAAAGCCCACCGCTGACGTAGAAGCTGAACTGGAATTACAAGCCTTGAACCCTGGCCTTTATGGGTGGCGTGTGCAAAATTATTCCGCCCCAGACATTGAACTGTGCGCACAATTTGAAACGTATATTGCCTATATGCAGTCTTTAGGCATTGAAGTGATTATTTACCTACCACCTTATGCACCGCCCATTTATGATGCTTTTGAAAATACACGCACTGACTTTGAAGGCGTATTTGCCACAGAAACTTATTTGCGCACCCTTGCCGCAGAAAAAGGTATTGCTGTTTATGGCTCTTCCAACCCTTATGAACTTGAACTCACTACTGAAGATTTTTATGACGGCTTGCACCTGCGTGGTGAAGCTACTTTACGGTTTTTTAACCTATAATATATTTTTATAATATTAATAACAATTTAAGTAAATAAAAGGAGATTACAACAATGATTGAAATGACTATGGAAAACGGAAAGAAAATAGTGGTTGAACTTTCCCCTGAACATGCCCCTATTTCTGCGCAAAATTTTGAAAAGCTCGTGCGTGAGGGTTTTTATGATGGACTTACCTTTCACCGTGTTATACCTGGCTTTATGGTACAAGGTGGCTGCCCTGATGGGACTGGCATGGGTGGCCCTGGCTACTCTATTCAAGGTGAATTTTCTGCTAATGGTGTGCAAAACCCTATTTTGCATAAACGTGGCACCCTGTCTATGGCACGCTCTATGGACCCAAACTCTGCAGGCTCACAGTTCTTCATCATGCACGCTGACGCACCCCATTTAGACGGGCAATATGCCGCTTTTGGCCATGTGGTTGACGGCATGGATGTTGTTGACGAAATTGCCGCTGCACAAACAAACCCCGTGAATGACATGCCCGTTATACCTGTTGTTATTAAAGAAATGAAAGTGGTGGAATAACCCTTGATAAAAAAGCTGTTTTCTTTCTTTTGGGACAAAAGCCTTTTGATGTTTTTAATCATCGGCGGGGTGAATACCGTTCTTTCTATGGTGTTTAGTTTTTTGCTTAGCAATTATGTGTTTGCACCTACCACGCTCGGGCTTTATATTTCTATGGCCATTCCGTTTATAATCCTCAGTGTGCCTAGTTTTTACTTCAACCGCAAATACAGCTTTGAAAGCAAAGCGCCGCTTGGACAAAGTATTTTACGGTTTGCCGTTATCATTATTGTTTGTTTTCACTTATCGTTCTTTTTAAACCAACTTTTAATGCCGTGGCTACACCAAAATTTGTTCCCATCCATCAACCCTACGCTTTACTCTGCCATTCGCATTGTGGGCATACAGGCTGTATTTACCGTTTTAAACTACTTAGGCCAGCGCCTTTGGGCTTTTAAAAAACAATAACAAAAAAAGAACCCTTCCGCTGGAGGGGTTCTTTTTATTTGCCTTTATTTATCTTGCTTAATAATGAACCAGAACTGTGACCCTTTTCCTAGTTCAGACTCTACACCAAATTCAAATTTGTGGCTATTCAAAATGGCTTTTACAATAGAGAGCCCAAGCCCTGTGCCCACTTTCCCTTCGCTGGTACGTGCCCTATAATAACGGTCAAACAAGTGGGGTAGTTCATCAGGGGCAATACCGTCTCCATGGTCTTCTATGGTTACTTTTACACCCGCTGGTACATCTTGCGCTAAAATCAAAACTTCTTTGTCTTCCCCCACATGGGAAATGGCATTTACCATTAAATTGTCTAGTACACGCTCCATCATGGCGGCATCTGCTTTTACAATGCTATTGTCACACAGTTTTGTTTGTATTTTATAACCACTTTGTTCATATATGCGGTTATAGCGCATAGCTGTATCTTCAATCAATTCGTTGATGTCAAACGTCATTTCTTTCACTTCTATAATACCAGAAGCATATTTTGAAAATTCCATTGCGCTACTTACTAAACTCGAAAGCCTGTCGCTTTCATCAATAATAACATTCAATTGGTCATTTCTAACAAATTCATTGTCACCCGTTAGGTCTCGCACCGTTTCTGCATAGCCTTTTATAAGGGTAAGCGGGGTGCGCAAGTCATGTGAAAAGTTGGCAACCAACTCTTTTTGCAGTTTGTCTGTTTTATTAACCTCGCTTGCCATAGCGTTAAACTCTTTTGCAAGGTTTCCAAGTTCATCATGCGTGGTAACAGGCACTGACACTTCATAATTTCCATCTGCAATTTCTTGTGCGGCGGTGGCAAGCTGTGTAATAGGCTTTGTAAGCCACCGTGACACAATAACTGCCGCTAAAATAGACACCATGGTAACAGCTATTGTAATGCCCATTAGCTGCCTACGAAACACACCCATTGCTTGCTCTACACGCTCTAAATTGGTGCTGACAATGATGGTGCCGTTTATTTCGGGTACGTATCTCGCCACAACATACTGCTCTCCGTCTCTTGCGTTGTTCGGAATAATAACCGAAAAATTCCCTTCTTCACGGGCACGCAAACGCAATGCTATGGCAGTGGTTGAATTGATTTGCACTGGCTCACTACCAAAAAAGTTCGGGTCTCCTTCATGGTGTATGCCGCAACTATCGCCAATGCCTTCATAATAAATAATGGGCGTGTTTGGAACATCAACCGCCGAAATTGTTGCCACTTCCACGCAAATTCCGTTTTTCTGCAACTGCAAGCCATCTAGCACGCTTGTCGTTGCACCATCGGTTGCGCTTGGGTCAATTAATATTTGTGTTAATGTGTCTGCCACGCCACTTAATTGTTTGTCAATCATTCTGTAATAGGCAGGTGCAAATAAAATATATGTTAATAGCCAAACCATGGCAAGCACAACAAAGCACAAGCCTAGCATAAGTGCTGTCATTTTTCCTCGAATTGTTTTCATTGCGTTTGCCTCAACAACATTTTATTTTTATCAGCTGGCATCAAATTTATATCCAACGCCCCACACGGTGTGAATCATATTTCTATACGGGCCTAAGTGGTTACGCAACATTTTAATATGCGTGTCTACCGTTCTGTCTTCCCCGTAAAAGTCATAGTTCCACACTTGCTGCAAAATTTTCTCACGAGAGAGGGCAATGCCTTTGTTTTGAATTAAATATACCAGTAAATCAAACTCTTTCGGTGTAATTGAAATTTCTGTTTCGTTTATTTTTACTGTACGCCCAGCAACGTCAACAGCAACCCCTTCAAAATTATATTGTTTTTCGCTTTTTCTGCTGTCTAGCGTTCTGTTCAAAACAGCTTTTACACGGGCAACCAGTTCACGTGGGCTAAAGGGTTTGCACACATAGTCATCTGCCCCAGTTTGCAAGCCTGAAATACGGTCATACTCTTCGCCTTTCGCAGTCAGCATAATAACAGGTGTGTGAATACCTTTACTGCGCATCTCTTTCAAGCAGGTCATGCCGTCCATCACGGGCATCATCACGTCTAAAATAACCAGGCTTATTTCCTCTTTTTGCAAAAGGGCAAGTGCCGCTGCACCATCACCTGCTTCCACAACGTCGTAACCGCCCGCAACCAAGTATCCTTTTATCAATTCCCGTATACGGGGCTCATCATCGCATATCATAATTTTTATCATAAAACGGTCTCCTTTCACCATTTAATAATTACATAAAAGTATATCGTACTTGATGATATCACATGCTTATGAAAATTTTGTGAAACCTTTCAAAAGCGCCCTTTTTTCTTTATTGACGAAACCTTTTAAAACAGTTACACTTATTTGAGAATAAAAAGGTTGGTGATCACTTTGGGTTATATTTTTGTTTCGCTTTTTACAGTTGTTGTTTTGTTTATTGTTATTATTTTGCCTGGGAACAGCCCCGAGGCTATCCGTAATAAGTTTTACGGAAGAAACTATGCACACCGTGGTTTGCATACGAAAGATCAATCCGTTCCTGAAAACTCTGTGGCGGCGTTTGCTGCTGCGGCAGATGCTGGTTACGGCATTGAACTGGACATTCAGCTTTCGAAAGATAACCAAGTTGTGGTTTTTCATGATGACAGCTTAGAGCGTGCTTGCGGCGTTGACAAACGAGTAGATGAACTTACTTATAGTGAACTACAAGAATTGCGGCTTTTCGGCACTGAAGAGAGTATTCCCTTATTAACCGACGTATTTTCTTTGGTTGCCCAGCGTGTACCCCTTATTGTTGAGCTGAAAACAGGGAAAAACAATGAACTGCTTTGCAAACACGCACTTGCCCTTATTAAACAATACCCTGGCGCTGTTTGTATTGAAAGTTTTCACCCTGGTATTGTTGACTGGTTTCGTGTGCATGACAAAACCCTTTTCCGTGGGCAACTTGCGGCGGGTGCTTCTAGCTTTCGCAGCCTGCCGAAAGCGCAGGCCTTTATGCTTAGCAACCTGCTAACCAACTTTAACACACGCCCACATTTTATTGCCTACCGTGCTGATGAAGAAACCGCTTTGGCAAAATTCGTTTGTAAAATTGGCGCCATGAGCGTTGTATGGACAGTGAATGACACCATGGACTATAAACACTATGAAGAAACGCATGACGCTGTTATTTTTGAATATTACTTACCTGAACCTTGTTTTAAAGGCCCTGACTTTATTGACAAAGAAAAACCTGAATTTGCCATTCCCGCTGGTACCGAGCAATATTTAGAGTAATGTTTTATATTTCTTATTATATACCAAAAACCCCTTGAAGGCATCACCTTCAGGGGTTATTTTTTATAGAATTATATTTTGTTTTATAAATGTACCACCGTTATACCGACATTGTCCTTTGCAAAGTCTTTGTCTCTTGCTACGGTGGCATTTTGCGCCACCATTTTTTGCACAGCATTGTCAAACGGGTGAAAAGCTTCCCCAGCAGCAAAACCCTTTATTTCACCATTTTGTTGCTTTTTACGCAGCTCTTTATGTACAGCGGCGCGTATGCGCCCACCCAGCCCTGAAGAGCCATAACCATGTATAAACTTTACAAACTCTTCGCCGCTGGCTTTCCCAATTTGCAGTTCAATATGCAAGCGTTCTACGGCCTCTTGCACAGTGGGCATGTCATACTTCAAATTTATTTCTGTCATGGCTTTTGCTATATTACTTCTACTGCAAAATAGTAAATAATATACCCCTTTTTAAAATTTACCTGCACACGGTACACATACCTACCAGGTTGCACTGGCGTTATCAAGTCTCCAGCAACGGGTAAAAAACCACTTCCTGAAGGCATTCCGTCCATTCTTGCTATTTCTACAGTTTCTTCTGCGCTTGAAAAAGAAAGTGTAATAGGCATACCCGCTTGCACTTGTTTCGGTATCAGCGGTACGTCTTCCACTGAAACAGTTGGCCCACGCTTGGTCGTCATGATGAAGTTCCATTCATATCCTGCACGCACAGGGTCTATCGTGGTGGTGCCTGCGGTTACATACATTTGTGGCAGTGCATTTTCGGGGTCATTTGCATCTAACATGTTTTTTATAAGCAAACTAACGGTCGCCGCAATACAAATGGCTACCGCACCCATTATTGCTTTTTTTATAAACTGTTTTTCAAGTTTCATTCTTCTACCTCTTGTACGTCTTCTTTCTTTGCTCGCCCATACATATCAATGCCTTTTTCGTCTAGCTTTTTCTCAAAATAGTCTGACACTAGGCTGTAAAGAACAGCAAAGGTTGGCACACCAACAAGCATGCCTGTAAACCCAAACATACCACCGCCAATTACAATGGCAAGTAACACCCACATGGGGGAAAGCCCTGTTGAATTCCCAAGAATACGTGGTCCTAAAATATTTCCATCAAACTGTTGTAAGGCAAGAATCCATACGGCAAACCACAGCGCTTGCCAAGGGTCTACCGTAAGTAGAATCACAATGCTGGGAATAGCCCCAATAAACGGACCAAAGAATGGAATAACATTGGTGATGCCCACCACTACACTGATTAAAGAGTAATATTCAAACCCAAATATATACATAAAGCAATAGCAAATAAAGCCTATAATCGCACTGTCTAATATTTTTCCGTTGATAAACCCAACAAACACACGCTGGCTGCGGCTTGCAAATTCCACCACGTGGTCTGCCTTGTCTTTGTCAAGCAAGGCATACAGCCCTTTTTTCGCTTGCCGTGCCAATGTGTCTTTGCTCATCAGCATATAAATAGAAATAATAATGGCCATAATAGAATTCATCAGTCCACTGCCCAAAGCCATGGTTGCGTCTAGTATTTGTGGCACCATGCCAAACAACATGCTTACAAATTCTTCCCATGTTCCAAGAATGGCAGCTGCACTTTC
>CAZWXJ010000015.1:18581-23810 GCA_964637735.1 uncultured Oscillospiraceae bacterium
TTTCTTGGTCTAACCGGAAACGCTGTGAAATTTCAGTTACCATACTACTAATTTCACTGATGTATGCGGGCATATTTTCAATCAAGCTCACCATGCTAATAATAACGTCTGGCATAACCAGCACAAGTACACTTGAAATAACAACAAGCGCAATTATATATGTAAGGGTTACCGCAAATAAACGTTTGTGCTTTCTATTTTGAAAAACCTTTTTTTCAAGCCATGTCATGGGCATGTTTAATAAAAACGCTATCACAAATGCCCACGTAAATGGAGAAATAATGCTGAAAAATCCTTTTATCTTCACCATGCAAAGTTGAAAATTTGCCAAAAACATATAAAGCCCTATGCCGAAAGCAACGACTAGCATGTTGGAAAATGTTCTTTTTGAAATGAGCTTTTTCTTCTCAGGTTCTTTCATGTAAACTTACACCGTTCCTCTTTTATAATAGGCTGCACCCTTTTGCTACACAAAGTATAACAGAAATGCACATTTTATTCACCAAAAAATTGTGTTTATTCATTGACAAAACAAACAAGAAACCTGCATATTTTACGTATAATTGCCGAAAATGTGCAGCTTTTTTTATTTCTGGCGCAAAATCGTGTATACTCAAATACAAATAATAATGCAAGGAGGATTTTTGTTATGGGTTTTACAACAAGACCTGCCACGATGGACGACTTAGATGTTTTATGCGCCATTGAAAGCAGCGCAATTCCGGGGTACGAGTACATGTACGACAACCGCCATTTTTACTTTGACAGTGATAATAAGGGTGAAATGGTGCTGGCTGTAAATGAAGAGGGAAAACCTTGCGGGATGGGGCAATATTCCATTTTGCCTGACGGTTCAGGCTGGCTTGAAATTTTGCGGGTTTACCAAGAAGAGCAAGGCAAAGGTGCAGGCAAAGCCATATACAAACGCTATATGCAACTTGCTGAGGAAACAAATGCGACTTCGGTTGCTATGTTTACGGGCAGAACAAACCTTGCTAGCAAAGGGCTTGCCGAAATAAACGGTTTTACTTTGGCCGCCGCCTACCTTGGGGCTGACCTTATTTTAGAAGACAAAACCCCGCCTGCACCAAACGCTACTTTTGCAGAAATTACCGACCCTGAAACCGCCAAACAACTTATGGCACCCTATGTTGACGGCTGGGGACCTTTCTTCGTGCTCAACCGCACATTCTTCCATTATAACAGCGCTTTATACCCTTACCTTTGCAAAAATCACATGGTGTTCAGTGATGGCAAAAACGTTGTTGTTTTGGGGGCACGCATGTTACATGAACGTGGTTTACACATTGGCATGTATGGTGGAGATACCGACATTTGCTTACAGTTTGCCGCAGAAAAAGCAAAAGCGTTGGGGGCAAAAAAAGTTTCCATTATGTACCCGCCTACACGTGAAGACGTACGCACAGCCACTACTGCACAGGGCTATGCAGACACTGGCGAGTTGATTGTTATGGAGTGGAAACGCCCATAATGCTCCTGTTTTCAACATTTTTATTTGTGTTACACAAAGCAGTATATTAAAAAGCAGCCAATTCTGGCTGCTTTTTGTTGGTTACACCCTTTATTATGCTTGTGCGTTTTGTTGTTCCATTAATAACAGCCATTCTTTGTTGGCAGGCCCACCCATAGAATAATTACCGAGTTTGCCATTAGAAGGTAGCACACGGTGGCAAGGCAGTACAATGGCAATTGGGTTTTTTGCCATGGCAGAACCCACCGCCTGCGATGCCCCTTTTGTTGAAACTTTTTCTGCAAGATACCCGTAAGACACCGTTTCACCATATGGCACTTTGTAAAGCGCTTCCCACACTTTTTCCTGAAACGCCGTTCCTTGCGGGGCCAGCGGCAAGTCAAATGTGCGGCGGTTGCTTTCAAAATATTCTGACAGTTGCTTTGCCGCCTCGGTTAAAATAGGTGTTACTTTTTCTTCTGCTTTTTTGCTATCATTAAATTTTTCTTTGTTTCCAATGTAAATAATGTTTCCGTCTTGCTCGGCTATATATAATTCGCCAACGGGGGTATGCATGGTACAATAATACATATGCACTCTCTCCTTTACTTCGTTTCTATTTTACTATATTTCATATTTATTTTACAGTGACACAACTGCCGATTTCCCCCCGCTTTTTTTGTGAGAATATACTATGGAAACTATGCCTTCTTTATACTAAAATATAGAGCATAAGACAGTTCTATTATTTTCACGAAAAGAAAGAAGGATTTTTATGCCTACACCACATATTAGCGCACAAAAAGGTGACATTGCTGAAAGTATTTTGCTACCAGGAGACCCCATGCGTGCAAAATATATTGCAGAAAAGTTTTTTGAAAACCCTGTCTGCTTCAACCAGGTGCGTGGCATGCTTGGCTATACAGGCATTTACAAAGGCAAACGTGTTTCTGCCATGGGCACAGGCATGGGCATTCCTTCTATTTCTATTTACGCAACCGAGCTTATTAAAGAGTATGGCGTGAAAAACTTAATTCGTGTTGGTACCTGTGGCTCTTTGCTTCCTGAAATTGACTTGAATGACATTATTTTAGGGCAGGGCGCTTGTACTGACAATGCCATCAACGAGCATTTATTCCCTGGCACTTACGCCCCCATTTCTGACTTTGATTTGCTTAAAACCGCCCATGACCTTGCCATTCAGCGTAACATAAAACCCTATGTTGGGCTGCTAAAAAGTGGCGATACTTTTTATAATGAATACAAAGTAGAAGGCGCTGACCGCTGGGCAGAGCACGGTGTGCTTGGGCTTGAAATGGAAGCCGCTGGTTTATACACCATTGCCGCACGGCACAAAGCAAAAGCGCTTGCCATTTGCACCGTGAGCGACTCTTTATTGCATAAAAGGGAACTTACCAGTGAAGAACGGGAACGCTCTTTAGACAACATGATTTCTCTTGCACTTGACGTTATCATCACGTTTACCGCTTAATACATTTTCATGGAAGGAGTTTTCATGAACAACGAATTACATATATTTTGCTTTTCACCTTGTGGTACCACCAAACGCATTACCGAAGCCACCGCAAAGGGAAGTGGGTTACATGCCACGTTTTATGACTTAACCGACCCTTCCTTCACCGCACCTGTGCTTCCTGCTGGTTCTTTGGCAATTTTTGCAGGCCCTATTTACATGGGGCAAGTGCCTGAAGTTGCCTTAAACCGTATGCAAAGCGTTGATGGTACAGGTTGCTTTGCCACGGCAATTGTTGTGTACGGCAACCGCTCTTTCAATGACGGGCTTTTACAGCTGGGAGATGTTTTAACAGGTGCAGGGTTTACCGTTCTTGCAGGGGGTGCTTTCATTGGGCAACATTCTATGAATGCCTCTGTTGCCACAGGGCGCCCAACCACGCAAGACTTACGCCAAGCCGAACAACTAGGTGAAGCATTTGTGCAAAAAGCTGCGCAGCTTTCTCCTTTGCCCGTAACGCTTCCTGGTAAACGCCCTTACAAGCTTTTTTCACTTGGTGGCAACAAAGCACCCGTTACCTCTATGGCTTGTGTGCAGTGTGGGCTTTGTGCTAAAAAATGCCCTGTTACCGCCATTAACCCCCGCAACGCCCTTGAAGTAAACCCTATTCTTTGCATTGGCTGCATGCGCTGTGTTTATATATGCCCACAACAAGCAAAACGCTTTAAAGGTGCTGGTACAAAACTCACTTCTGTTATGCTTCCACAAATAGCAAAAGGCAAAAAACAAAACGACGTTTTTTTATAACAGCATTAGCAGAATCTGTTATATATTCACAGATTCTGCTTTTTTGTTCACAATTTAGTTTTAAAAACTACATTGTATAATTCATAAAACCGTGTTATATTATTGGTAAGGGGGGTTTTATGGAAAAGCGCAATGAAGAAATGAAACTTTGGGGAGAGTCTCTGCTTGAATATAGGCTGCCCCGCTGGGATGAACTGCCCACTATTGACTTATATAAAGACCAGGTTATTTCTTTGGTTGAACAATACTTAAACCTTGTTCCCATGCAAGAAAAACCACTTACCTCTGCCATGATAAACAACTATGTAAAACATGGCATTGCACCTGCACCTACAGGCAAGCGGTACCGCCGAAATCATCTGGCATATTTTATCGCCATTACTGTGTTAAAACAAATATTATCTGTTAATGAAGTACACGCTGGCATACAATTGCAAACACGCATTAGCGGCTTACACCGTGCTTATAACATTTTTTGTGATGAACTAGAAAACGCCCTACGCACTGTTGCTGCCCAAACTGGCGCATGTGAACCTATCTCTATTTTTGATGAACAGATTGACCAGCAACACCTTGCTTTGCGCATGGCATGCCTTAGCGTAGCCACCAAAGCCTATACACAAAAAATTCTTTCTTTTCCGCCTCCTGAAGATGCAAACATGCGACAGGAGAAACGAAAGAAAGAAAAAAATAAATAAATGCCTCATATAAAAAGGAGAAAACAAAATGTCTTGGATGATTGTTACAGATAGTACTTCTGACCTCACCAAAGGAATGCAAACCACAGAAGGTGTTTTATTTGCCACTGTACCTATGCGTGTTATTGTTGGTGATAAACAATTTGTTGATGATGCCAACTTAAATGTTGCCGAAATGATGGATGCCATGGCGGCTTCAAAAGAAGGCGCATCTTCTGCTTGCCCTTCCCCTGAAGCATGGGCAGAGGAATTTCGCAAGGCTGATTTTTCTATTGCTGTTACCATTACAGGGGCGCTCAGTGGTTCATACAACAGCGCACTTGTTGGGCGAGACATCGTTTTAGAAGAATTCCCTGAGAAAAAAATACACGTCATTGACTCTCAGTCTACGGGCGGCACGCTTGAGCTTATTGCCCGCAAAGCAAATGAACTCATTGCATCTGGGCTTTCTTTTGATGACCTGGTAACAGAAATAGACATTTTCAACACCAATTCAAAATTGCTGTTCACCCTTTCCAGTTTTGATAACCTGATTAAAAACGGGCGTATGAACCGCCTGGTTGGCTTTGTGGCTGGCGCACTAAAAATTCGTGCTGTTGGCTGGGCGAAAGATGGGCGCCTTGAAATGTTACACAAAGTGCGGGGTGGCGCTGAAAAAACCTTCACCGTTCTTGTAGAAGAAATGGCAAAGCTGAAGGACCCGCTCACCTATGAAAATATCGTTGTGTCTCACTGCTTTAATAAAGAAGGCGCAGAGATGATTAAAAAGCTAATTGAAA
>CAZWXJ010000016.1:0-16241 GCA_964637735.1 uncultured Oscillospiraceae bacterium
GTCGTCTCGGTAGGCAAGCCCCATTAAAACAGGGCTACCTATTATCATTTCATCGGCTACCTCAGCGGTGGGGGTAGCTTCACCCGACCGTATATAAACCGCTGTAAATAAGGCAAACAGCAGAACAACGGGAACGAGAAATAATGCAATTGTTTTTAAAAACCGTTTCATAAAAACCTCTTAAAATACAAAGTATATAAAGGTAATGCCCTGCCCTGTATTGCCAAAAAACAAGAACATAAACATAAGCAAATAGCAAAACGCCCATTGAAACCACTTCTTTTGGGTTTGTAGCCATGGGGTAAAGCCTGTTTCTTTTGAAAGCAAGTCTACCAAAAATAATATAGCGAATGAGATGCCAAGGTAGATGAGCACAGAGGGAGATAAACCCATCATGACGGCGGCATTTTTGAAAGCCTGCAAAGAGAGTGATAAATCTTTCAGCATGTATGAGAAAAGCGTCCATACCTCAGCAAGGGAGCTTGCCCGAAAGACAACCCATGCCACGGTTACAAGCAAAAAAGTAATGGCGGTTTTCCATAATTTGGCAAAGGTGCCTTCTTGCGAAAGGTGAAAGAATTTCCACAATTTATCTCGTGTGGGGCGGGTAATGTCTGCCACAATTTGGTATATGCCATGTAAGGCGCCCCAAACCAAAAAAGTAAACCCTGTTCCATGCCAAAGCCCGCTTACCAAAAAAGTGATGAGAATGTTCACATATTTACGTATGGTGCCTTTACGGCTACCGCCAAGCGGTATGTAAATATAGTCCTTCAAAAAAGAGGAAAGAGACATGTGCCAGCGCCCCCAGAAGTCTCTGATAGAGGTGGAAAAGTAGGGGCTTTTAAAGTTTTCAGGCACATCAAAACCAAGCAGGTTCATCAGCCCAATGGCCATGTCAGAATAAGCAGAAAAGTCACAATAAAGCTGAATGGAATAAAAAATTGCTGCCAATATAACCGAAAGCCCTGTGACTTTGTTGATGTCAGAAAAAGTAAGGTTGACATAATAGGCGAAATTGTCAGCCAGGACCATTTTTTTAAATAGACCCCATAAAAATAGCTGTGCGCCGCTAAGGGCTTTTTCATATGAAAAAGTGGTTATCGGGGTTTCAATTTGTGGCAGTAAACTGGTTGCCCGCTGAATTGGCCCTGAGCTAATTTCAGGGAAGAAGGAAACATATAGTGCAACATGCCCAAAGTGTGTGCGGGCAGTTAGTTTACCTGTGTAAACATCTGCAAGGTAGCTAATTATTTTAAAGGTGTAAAAGCTAAGCCCAACAGGGGTGAGTAGCTTAAATGAAGGAAAAGTAAAGGCAAACCCTACGTTTGCAAAAATGCCATTTAAAGTAGTTGCAAAAAAAGCACTGTAATATTTGTAAAATAAAAGGGGCAACAATGCCAAAGCAAGTGAGATGACAAAAGCAGGTTTGCTTTTGCTTTTTTGAATTTGCAAACCGCCAAAATAACACACACAAATGCCAACCAGCAACAAAACAAGAAAGCCCACACCAAACAAGCCGTAAAACAAAACAGACGCCAACAGCGCAGCCGCCCAGCGTTTACTTGCAGGTGTAAGCCAGTATATAAAAAAAGTAATACAAAAAAACAGTAAAAATAGTAAAGATGTAAATTGCATAGGGTCTCCTTCAAAAAGGCTGCACCTTGTGTGAAAAGCACGGTGCAGAAAGTAAACGTATTTGCGTTTGCAATTTCGTTTATAGTATCATAAAAAGGCAAGTTACGCAACGGAAAAGGGCGCATTTTCATTGACAAAGCGGCTGTAAGCGACTACTATAAATGTACACAAAAATGAAAAATACGGAGGGACGGCATGAAGCACAAAAAAGTACGAACCAGGTTTGCACCAAGCCCAACAGGCTATATGCACGTGGGCAACTTGCGAACGGCGCTTTACGCTTATTTGATGGCGAAACACAACGACGGCACATTTATTTTAAGAATAGAAGACACTGACCAGGAACGCCAAGTTGAAGGTGCTGTTGAAATTATTTATAATACCCTGCGTGAAACGGGCCTGTTTTGGGACGAAGGCCCTGACATTGGCGGCGCATATGGCCCCTATGTACAAAGTGACCGCATGGACATTTATAAAAAATATGCGGAAGAGCTAATTGAAAAAGGGCATGCTTATTACTGCTTTTGTAGCAAAGAGCGCCTTGCCGAAGTAAATGCCATACAAAAAGCGGCGGGGCAAATTACCAAATATGACGGACACTGCAAAAACTTAACCAAAGAAGAAGTACAGGCAAAAATTGCCGCAGGCGAACCTTATGTTATTCGGCAAAGAATACCCGAAACAGGTATTGCCGGGTTTGATGACATTGTGTTTGGGCACATTGAAGTGGACGTAAACACACTTGATGACCAAGTGCTTTTAAAGGCTGACGGCATGCCAACTTACAACTTTGCCAATGTGGTAGATGACCATTTGATGGAAATTAGCCATGTCATTCGTGGAAGCGAGTACCTTTCTTCTGCACCAAAATATAACTTGCTTTATGAGGCTTTCGGCTGGGATGTTCCTGACTACATTCACTGCCCGCCCGTTATGCGTGATGCGCAAAATAAACTTTCAAAACGGCACGGAGATGCCTCTTACGAAGATTTGATTGCCATGGGCTACTTGAAAGACGCTGTGCTGAACTACATTGCATTGCTTGGGTGGAGCCCAGGCGGCGAGCAAGAAATTTTCTCGCTGGAAGAACTGGTAGATATTTTTGATGAAACCAACATTAACAAAAGTCCGTCTATTTTTGACATGGACAAGCTGCGGTTTATGAACGGCGAGTATATGCGTAAAATGACGGATGCGCAATTTTTCGAAACCATTTTGCCTTATATTGACCAAGCTGTAAAAGTGGCAAATATTGACAAACCGTTGCTGGCGCAGGTGCTACAACCACGCTGTGAAGTATTGGGCGAAGTGCCCGAGCAGCTTGATTTTATTGACGAACTGCCTGATTATGACTTGGAACTATATACCCATAAAAAAATGAAAACAAACCCTGAAACGGCAAAAGAAGCACTGGAGGCCATGCTACCTGTGTTAAAAGAGCTAGAGCCGTTTGACAAAGACACCATTCACGAAGCATTGTTCGCACTGATTGAAAAAATGCAGGTGAAGAATGGCTTTATGCTGTGGCCACTGCGTGTGGCGGTTTCAGGCAAGCAGTTTACCCCTGGTGGTGGTGTGGAACTGGCAGCCATTTTGGGTAAAGATGAAACCATAAGACGTATTGAAATAGCGCTTGAAAAATTAAAATAATAAGATAAACCACAACCCCGCATCAGTAATTCTGATGCGGGGTTGTTTTGTAATGTAATAAATACTATTTTTTTCGCAAAGCAATGTCAATGGAAAGTGCATCTGCCTTGTTTTGCAATAAACTTGTTGCCAAAGTGGCTTTTTCTTTAACGGGCAAATTGGCGTTTTTTGTTTCTGCCACAAGTTTTGCCATAATACTTTTCAAATCTTCAAGCGGTAATAAGTTTACAATGTTGCAGTAAAAACTTTTTTTGCGCCCGTCATTATAGTCTGTAAGTAATAGTTGCAATATCTGCATCTTTTCTTGCAATGCAGCCGTATATGCAGTAATGCCTATTTCTTTCGCTTTTGCAAGGTCAGTAAGCATGTTGCGGTGGGTAATAAATGAGTCAAAACATTCTGCTTTTTCTAGCTTCTCACAAGGGAAATCATCACATAAAAAGCAAAAGGAAATATCACGTTTTTTATTGCAGGTTACAACACTGCAAGTCGGTCTTGTTTCAAAGAAAAATGCCCCATCAGCATGCTTACCACCACACCCTGCACACCTTGAACTGCCCTCTGTATAAAAACGAGGGCATAGCCCACAGTTTAAACCACATGCGGAAAGTAACGGATTTTCTCTTTCATAAGTACGCATCATGCACCTGCTTTCAAAAAAGAGTGAATAACTACTATAGTTTAGTATATGATGAAAATTTGTAAATTGCTATATACTTTTACATAAAAAAACAAACCCCACCTGCGTTTTGTGCAAGCGGGGTATGTTGTTTTTTAAAACATATTGTTATGCAGGCTTATTTTTTAAATACCCTATAACAAAAGCATGCGGGCCAATATGTGTGCCAATTACGCTACCCACCGAATACATAATGGTATTTTCAAAGCCATATTTTGTGTCAGCTTTTTCACGAAATGCGGCGCACTGGGTGTCATTAAGCGTATAACCGTATACAACAGGAACGCTTTTGTCTACATCAGGGGTATCCCCAATCAACTCTAAAAGGGTATCCATAGCGGCGTCTACCCCACGGGCTTTACCAAGCACTTGCAGTTGGCCGTCTTTTAAAGTGATAAGTGGCTTCATTTTTAAAAAACCGCCTAAAATTTTACTTGTTTTAGAAAGGCGCCCACCTTTGTGCAGATACTCAAGGGTATCTACCATGGCGAAAAGTTCAATGCGTCCTTTGGCTTCTTCCACAGCTTCCACAATTTCTTCAGCGGTGTTATTAGCGGCACGCATTTCCATGGCAAGGTTTACAAGTAACCGTGTGCCAATAATGGCACTTAACGTGTCTACAATAAAAATGCGGTCATACTCGCACATACCTTTTGCAATTTCGGCACTTTGCAAAGTGCCACTTAAAGTACCTGCAAGCATAAGGCAAATCACATCATCCCCTGCTTCTTTAGCAGCTTCAAAGTGTGGCAAAAAGTCAGCGGGGGTGGGCTGGCTGGTGGTAGGCAGGTCTTTCACTGTTGCCAATTTTTCAAAGAACTCACCGTGAGAAATGTCAATGTTTTCACGGAAGCTGACATCTCCAAACACTGTTTTCAGGGGTACAACAATAACGTTTAATTCTGTTGCTTCAGCAGGTAAAATATCTGAGGTCGAGTCTACAAGAATGCGTATAGCCATATTTAAAAGTCCTCTCAAACAAATTCAGTAAAATAATTTAGGTAAATTATTTTACTGAATTTTACCAAATGTAAACCGCTTTGTCAAATAAGGTCGTTTTAAAAACACAATGGCAAACAAAAAGAGTCATGTTTTATAAACATGACTCTTTTATTGAAAGAAAGATTAAAGAGTTTTTTCTACGCCTAAAACGGCGGCAACTCGTTTTGATTTCAGGAGGTAGACGCCCAAAAGAATCATGCCCAAAGCGGCTGCAACAATGAGATATGCTTCTGTCCCGATTAAAATATTGAAAATAATATCCCAAATGCGGTATACAAAAAAGGCGGCAATAGCAGCTTTTTTGTGCATACACATCAGCACAATGAAAACGATAGACAAAAGTGCAATTAGCATATATAAACCAGCAATATATGCAGGGCCCCCGCGTGAAATGTATGTAACTGCGTCAGCAAAAATATAAAGAGCATTTAACCCAACAATAACAAGTAATGCAAGTAACCAACCACCAATTTTATTTAAAGGGTTGCTAACAACGGTAACCTGTGGTGAGTTGAAAAGCGTGGTATATTGTGGCTGCCCATTTTGGGTATTGTTATAAGGCGGTTGCTGTGTAGGTGGCACATACCCTTGCCCTTGGTAAGCAGGCGGGGCGTTATTAGGTGCGACAGTAGTAGGTGGTGTGCCTGTGCCGAAGTATTGTAAATTACCCTGTGGTTGCGGTGGAACGGTACCTGTTTGTGCCTGCGGAGGTGTGGGCGGTGCGCTGAAATCAGAAACAGAATAGGTAGAAGAGCCGCTTACACCCTGCCCGCCGTAAGGGGTATGCTGTGGGGCAGGTGGTGAAGTGGGTTGTGCTGTATAAGAAGGTGTTTGTGTTGGCGGAATAAAAGTGGCACCTGTTTGTGCATTAGGCGGTGCTTGTGGTGTGGTAGGAGGCGCAGAAAAGTCAGAAACGGAGTAAGCGGCAGCGCCAGAAACACCTTGCCCTGTGCTGGTAGGAGGCGTAGGTGCAGAGGTAGGTGCTTGATAAGTTGGTGCCGCAGAAGGTATAGAAGAGGGTGTTGTTGTGCCATAAGTTGGTGCACCATAAGCTTGGGTAGGTGGTGTGGGCTGTGTTGGGAAAGCGTTTGGTGCAGCGCTACCTTGTGCAGAGCCATAATTTACATTTAACCCTTTTTGAATAAAGCCGTACACAAAAGGAATTTGTGCAGTGGAAAGTCCCATCATGCCTGCAGAAATTTCAGAAAGCTTTTGCAAAGCAGGTGTAAGTGCCCCGGTAATAGGGGTCTCGCTAAATTTTGTAATGGCTTGGTTTAATAGCGTTTGGTAAGGCGTAGCCATTTGCTCGCCATCAGGGCGGTTTGCTACATCTTGCAAGAACAAGCGGTATAAGGTAGTAATGGTTTCATTCGGGTAACGTTTACTGCCACACACAGTATAAACCAACAAAGCGAACAAAGTAACTTCAGGGGTGGTGTTATTCTCTTTTTGCAAAAAAGGCTGTGCCAAAGCTTCGTCTATTTGTGTGCGGAATGATTGATACAAAACGTCAGGAGAGGGCGCATACATTTGGTTAGCATTTGGGTATGAAGACATGGTAAGACCTCCTATAAAAAATGATTCATTACTATATATAGTACTCTAAAACGAAAGTTTTGGGAAGGCATATTTATATTCCGATGTAATGGGTGCATTTCGCCCACTGGCACTGTCAAGTGCGCCTTGTATGGCGGCAGAAACAACCATAGCAGGCAAAATACCCATAACCAAAAAAGGTGCATAGGTAAGAAGCGAATGATTAGAAGCGTTTTGCGCTGGAGGGGTAAAAGCGCTTTTCACAACAGCGTTTGCATCCATAGACATTAAAAATTGCAAGTCTTTCTTTGGCTCGTCTGGCGCTAAAATGGCTGATAATTCTTCTTTCGCAAGGGCATTATATAAAGGTGTAATATAAGCGTACATGCGGTTTATAAGGGTAGGGTCTTGCGCCTGGGCATCTTGAAACCCAATGGTTCGAAGACCATAAGAAGAAAGGTTGTATATATAAATATTCCAGTCAGAGGTGGAAGGGTCAAACACAGGGGCACGCAAGGCGGTAGTTTTCATAGTATCTGCATATTCTTCTACCCGCACAGAATTGATACCTTGATGCATGCAATGCATAATAAAGTAATAGTGTAATAAGTAGGAAACTTTTTTAGAATATGGAAAGGCGGCCAAAGCGGCAGCTGTGAAAAAGCCAAAGAATCGTGCAAGGCCCCAGTCAGGGATGATTTCACTGAAAAAAACGGGGTCTTTTGCGGCGGGCTGTGCATAGGAAAGCAAAATATAAAATAGTTTCAAAACCGCTTGGTCTTCTATGTCAGAAATATGGTAACGGGCTTGCATGTCTTTTTTATGAGACGTATGAAAACTGCCCTTTAGCAAAGAGATAGGCGGAAAAGACGAGAGGTCATTTGCAAGGGTAAGGTGCTGCAAAAGTTCTTGTTGCAAAAAAGGTAACAGTAAAAAGTAGCTATTCATGCTTTGTGCAAGCATGGCAATGCCACCTTCATAAGAAACAGGCGATGTGTATAAATAGATAGACTGGTATTGCGAAAGGCAAGTATTGAAAAACGTTTTATAAAATGGTAAAAGTTCAGTTGCTTCAGTAGAAGAAAAAGAAGACCAAAATAGATGGTAAATTTGTAAAATGGTAGGTTTTGCTATTTATCTCTTTTGCAAATGAGATAGGTAAACCCTGAAAAAAGAACAATGCGCTGTGTGGCAGTGAAAAGGCCAAGGTGTTCTGCAGTGGCATTTACCTGTTCGGTAATATGGCCGTATAAAAAGGCAGCATCTGCTTCAGGAAGCAAAAATGCTTCAGGAATGAAATGTGGTGGCAGAAGGGGGTCTGCCAGAAGGTCTTCTATATAAGGAACGAGAAATTTGGTGTAGTCAGGTAGTTTTATTTGTGTGCTCAGCATGTCATAGCAAGTAATGTAATAAGAAGGTAATTCTTCATAAGTGGTAGGCGTTTTCAATTGCCGAAAGTCATTATTGAATTGCCCAACGCAAACCGAGATAAAGGCTTTATCTGCGGCATTTTCTGGGCGAGAGGCAAGGTCAGCGGCATAATGAGAGACAAGGGGCTGTAAAAAGTCATACGGATATTGTTGCTTCGCCGCCGAAAAAGCACGTGCGAACATATAAAACAAGCAAACAGATGATAACCCTTGTTGCGGGAAAAGAAATTGATTTGCAGTCAGCCGTTCAACATTTTGCTTAAAATAGTCATACAATGTATTCATGGGTAAGTTTGGGTCAGCGTTTGAAAAGGCGGTTGTTTGCAAAGAAATTTGTTGTATAGGCAAAGGTGTTTCAACGCTTTGCAATGAGTAAGTAAGCGCTACAAAGCGAGCATGAAGGTTATGCGCTTGCAAATAAGCCATTGTAATTTCGGTAAGCGCCTGCACAAGATGCGGAAAAAAAGTCTCAGAAATACCTGTGGCAACCAGTAATGTGCAACACATGTCATTTAAAAAAGTAGGTAAGTGGTAATAAGAAGTGGCAAGTGTAAAATTGCCAAATAAACTTTTGCTCTCTTGCTGTGAAAGAATGCCGTTCATATTTTGCCCGTTGGTGCTTTTGTAATAATTTTTGTAAAAAGATGTGCGGTTATCATCATCTAGGTTATCTACTTCACACAGTGTATGGCACACCAAGTGAAACATGTATTTATGGTGTTGTGTGAACAAAGGTTCTTGCGGGAACTGTGCAACCAGCCAGTTGGTAGAAGACAAAATGTTTTCATATTCAGCGGTTACATCAGGTGAAAGCAATTTCTTTTGTGGAATTGGTTGCATACAAAGGGTCTCCTTTTGTTATGAAAAATAATGTAGCATCATTTGAAAAAATTTAGGTTGGTCAGCATTGTAAGAAACATAAGTGTTAACAGAAGTGTCATGTTCGTTGCGGTGTTCTACAATTAGCTGTCCATCTCCAAAACCTCCGCTGATGTCAATGTTACATTGCTGGCGGCGCAGGTCGGTAATAACGGAAGGGTCAATTACAGCGGCAACGGCAAGGGCGTCGTGTATCGGCTCATGTGTACCGTCATGCCAGCCCATGCGTTTGCTTGCCTCAGCCCGAATATGAATAAGCGAGGCGGCAAGTGCACCCGCCTTTGTGCCAAGTGCAGCAAGTTTATCAGCTTCGGGCATGCTAATTTCAGCGCTATGGGTTGCATTTAAAGTAATAAACCGAATAGGCACACCGCTGTCTATTACAATTTTAACGGCTTCAGGGTCATGGAAAAAGTTTGCTTCGGCTACAGGGGTAACATTGCCCCTGTCAACTGCACCGCCCATAAACACAACTTCCTCAATGTTTTCGGCAATGGTAGGGTCCATACGAAACGCCATGCCAATGTTGGTTGGCGGGCCAACGGGAATAAGCGTTACCTTGCTGTTGGCAGTTTTTACGGCTTCTACAATAAAACTGCAAGCGTGCTTGGGTTGCGGCTTTGAAACAGCAGGAGGTATATTAATAAATGGCGGGTGAATGGTGTACTCCACACCCTCTTCTATAATGCCAATGTCTCCTTGTGGGTTGTTGGCAGTGCGCCCAGGGGTGAGTTCCCGCACCATAGGGGCGGGGCAGCCCGGGTATACAGGTATCGTTGCACCTAACATGTCAAGCACACGCAGGGTGTTTTCAACACAGTTTTGCAAAGGGCGGTTGCCCTGTGTTACGGTAATGCCTAAAATGTCAAATTCATCACACAGTACAGCAAGCATTAAAGCAATGGCATCATCTGAGCCAGTATCAACGTCTAAAATAACTTTCTTTTTTGGGGTTGTCATCAATCAATCACCTTATCATAAATTCTTATATTTTATTATAGCAAAAGAACAATAAAGAACAAGCAAGAAAGCAAAAAGAAGGTGTACATTTTACCGCCTTCTTTTTGTATATATTTTTAAAAGGCCGCCACGTTGCAAAGCAAAATGGTAGCCCTTTATAGTGAAATTTATAAAAAAGAACTACGCTTTGCCGACAGACCCGAAAAGTTCCATTTTTTCTTGAATGGTGTTTTTTATGGCAAGTGTGCCAGGCGCAAGTAGTTTACGTGGGTCAAACCCTTTTCCCTCAAGGTCTTTTCCGTCAATAATATAAGCACGGGTTGCGGCGGCAAAAGCCAGCTGGCATTCTGTGTTTACGTTAATTTTTGCCACACCGAGAGAGATCGCCTGTTGAATCATGTCAGCGGGGATGCCTGTGCCACCGTGCAAAACAAGCGGCATACCATTTGTGGCATGTTGAATTTCTTCCAGTACGTCGAAGCGTAAGCCTGCCCAGTTTTCAGGGTATTTGCCGTGAATGTTGCCAATCCCTGCGGCTAAAAAGTCAATACCAAGGGAAGCAATTTCAGCGCATTCAGTAGGGCTTGCAACTTCCCCACCGCCAACAACACCGTCTTCTTCTCCGCCAATGGCGCCAACTTCGGCTTCTATGGAAATACCGTTTGCGTGGCTAAGGGCAACCAGTTCTTTGGTTTTTGCAATGTTCTCGTCAATTGGAAAATGAGACCCGTCAAACATGACAGATGAAAAACCTGCGGCAATGCAAGCTTTTGCACCTTCGTAACTGCCGTGGTCAAGGTGAAGGGCAACAGGTACAGTAATGCCAAGGCTTTCTACCATACCTTTTACCATTTGGGCAACAGTTAGGTAGCCGCCCATATATTTACCTGCCCCCTCAGAGACACCAAGAATAATAGGGGAACTACATTCTTGTGCAGCTTCTAAAGCGGCTTTTGTCCACTCAAGGTTGTTAATGTTAAAATGCCCTACGGCGTACCCCTCATTGCGTGCTTTCATAAGCATATCTGTTGCGTTTACTAACATAAAAAACCTCCGTCAATAAAATGTGTTAAGTTGCCCATATTGTACCATACTCACGCCAAAGTGCACGAAAAAATTTACGAATTTGTAGGAGCAGTTTTGCGGTATATATAAAAAGAGTAAAACAGTGGCACAAACCCGACAGTGCATAAAATAGCGGTAAGAAAAACATTGCGTATGTTAGCAGGCAAGAAAAACGGAACAGTAAGCAATAGTGCGCCGCTACACACCCACACAAACCCCGAAAACCGATGGGTTTTACGCCAGCAGTCGGTATTGGAAAGAGTCCAAGGTGTTCGGATGCCCACAAAGTAGTTATGCTGCATTTTTGGTAAATAGTTGCCCATTACCATAAAAAATACCCCAAACACAATGAAAAAGAACTGCGGGCTAACAAAGGACGGGTGGTAAACAGTATAAAGTGTTAAGTAAAAAAGAAGTTGGAAAAGAAGCACAAGGAATAGTTGTGTGTAGAAGAACGTTTTTTTGAATTTTGTATAAGGTTCTTGCTTTGGGGCAACCTTTGGCAGCAAAACAAAAAGAAAGCAAATGGCAACCGAAAGAACAGGGAGTATAAAAATATGGTTGCGCCCGCCCCATCCGTCTACAATACCTGCCAAATTCCAGTGAATGGGAATTTGGCTTGGTAGCGTGTTGTAGCAAATAAAAATGAGAACAAACGGAGCAATTTGCAATATAAGCAAAGCGGTTATAAACAGTTTACGTTTCATTGTTTGTACCTCCTAACAGTGAAGTAACCCATGTTAAAACGTCTTCTACCACAGACGTATTTAAGTCATAATAAATATATTTTCCCACCTTTTCATCTATCACAAGTTCGGCGTCTTTCAAAGTAGAAAGGTGGTGCGAAACGGTGGCACCTGTCATGTCAAAGTGGGCACCAATTTCGCCAGCGGTTAAGCGCCCTTTGCGCAAAAGCTCTAGAATAGAGCGGCGGGTAGGGTCTGACAGGGCTTTAAATGTTTGCTGAAATGCCAAAAAACCGCCACCTTTCTATAAAAAGTAATAATTAGATGATATTCTAAATATAATTATTACATGGGTGCAAATCTCTGTCAACTTTTTTAGGGTTTGCAAATAGAAAAACGGGGTAACAAGAAATGAAAAAGAAAAAAATGCTGAATTTTGCACAGAAAACATACAAAAAATATGGAACTTTGCGGGCTTGACAAAATAAAATAAACGCAAAGTTTTAAACGTGGTTTTCAACATACAGTTGAAAACTTGTGTTTATGCAATGAACTTTTTATGAACTTTGGCATAAAATGACACTTTGTCAACACTTTCAACAGGCTTTTCAACATGTGGAAATGTATATTCGAACATTACAGATTGTATAATTTCGAAATATGGAGGTGCATTTTGTACAACAGAAGACATATTTTCATTTCATAAATTTTCATTTTGGAAGTGAAGTTATGAAAAACCAGTGTCGATATCGCACAATAATGTGGAAATCTGCTGATAATTTGGTATAATAAAGAGAAAGATAAATATAGCAAAAGAAATGAGACACGGAGGCCGCTTTGGAATACGAACAAAATTTACCCATATATGGCAGAAACGCAGTGCAAGAATTACTACAAAGCGGTGCAGAAGTAGACACAGTGTACATTAGCAACAACATGCAAGAAAGCCAGGCCGCTTTTTATACTGCCCTTGCAAAAGAGGCGGGTGCTGTTGTAAAAAAAGTGCATGCGCAAAAACTGCAAAGCATTTGCCAAAGCGAGAAACACCAAGGCGTTGCGGCGTTTACTTCCATGGTTTCATATGTAGACTATAAAGAAATTTTGCAAATTGCCAAAGATAAAAATGAGCCACCCTTTTTGCTGTTGGCAGACGGCGTGGAAGACCCGTATAACCTAGGAGCAATGATTCGCACAGCGTACTTGCTTGGCGTGCATGGGGTCATTATTCCCAAAAGGGGTGGTGTGGGCATAACTGCGGCGGTACATAAAGCATCAGCTGGTGCGGCAGTACATATGCCTGTTGCCCGTGTGTCAAATATTGGCGAGACCATTCGCCGTTTAAAAGAAGAGAATATTTTTGTATATTGTGCAGACATGAACGGTACCCCACTTCGCAAAAACAACCTAACGGGCGGTATTGCGCTGGTAATGGGCGCTGAGGGAAAAGGCGTGTCTTCACTGGTGAAAAAGTTGTGTGATGGTATTATCTCCATAGAGATGTATGCAGGCAATCAAGAGCAAAACCAAAGCGTTGACTCATTCAATGTGTCAGTGGCGGCAGGTATTGTGCTATATGAAATACAGCAGCAAAGAGAAAACAAAGCGGAGGGCAAATAGTGAGCGATTTTCAAAAAAAACCGTCGGCAAATAATGACGTTGATGCCATTCTTGCCGAAGTACGGGAAAAACGAAAAGCGAAACAAGCAAGCCAGCAAATAAAGCAAGAAGCTTATACTGCACCTGCGGCGGAAGAGGAAGATACCACCTATTCTGTGCAGGATGTTTTTGCGCGCGAAAAAGCAAAACAAAGAGCAGAACAACAACAGCAAGAACAGCCCCGCCCTTATGTGTCTTCTTACGAAGAAGAGGAAAAAGAAGAATATGCTTTATATGAAAATGAACCTATTATAAAAGAAACGCCCGCCCAGACATATGAGGAAGAAAAGCCTGCCAAAAGAGCTGAGAAAAAACGTGCCTCTGTTTTTGATGAAGAAGAAGTAGATGATGCCTACGCAAACGACCCGCTTTACCAAGCGATGGCGATGCTGGGTAAAACCAAACAAAACCAAGAAGATTTTGATGCGCCAAGCCAAACAGCAGAAGAAATAGACAAAATGGAAGAAGCGCAAAAAGAAGAACCACCTATAAAGCAAGAAGTGCAAAAAGAAACAGCGCAAGAGGCAGACCGCCCGTTTGAGGACGTGTTTGCCGAGATACGCAAAAACCGTGTAAGCAGCGCTGACGGAAACGAACAGCGCATTGCTGATGAACCAACGGTGCGCCTGGATGTAGTTGCCGACGCTGAGAAAGATACGGCAGAGATTCCCCCTCCTGAAAAACCAGTGACTGAAGAAATTCCATTTAACTTGTCTGGTGCAGATGGCGGAACATTTACAGATACGTCTGAGCTAAAAGTAGACCCACTAAAAGCGCAAGAAACCAGCCGTATTATGAATTTAAATGCAAAAATTGATGATGATTTCCGCAACTTTTTCAGTGAGACAGTTGCCATTACCTCGCCTGGTATGGAAGAGGGTGGCAAGAAAATTGGCAAAAAGAAAACCGAACCCGAAGAAGAGTGGCAACCAGGCACGTACGAGCCCGTGTTTGAAGAAGATGATGTAACTGAATATGAAGCGTACAGCGAAACAGAAGCGGTGCAAGAAGAACTTACAAACTTAACCTCTTCTTTAAAAGTGCGCACGATGGTAACAGGTGTCATTTCCATCTTACTATTTTACTTAGGGGTGGCAAGCACATTCCGTTTACCACTGCCTTCGGCTATTGCAATATCTACTTCCCCATTTTATTACATGTTGCTACACGCAGTGCTATTATTAATAGCCATGTTGGTTTCTCTTTCCACTGTACTGGGTGGCTTGGGTGGCTTTTTCAAAACGCCCACGGCTGACAGTTTAACAGCATTTTCGGCGCTAGGCGCATTCATACAAGTGGTGTTTTTATTAGTAAGCGGGAACGACTTAACGTCTGGTGTGGTACTATTTGCGCCTGTGGCGACAATTGCACTGTTCTTCAACGCCTACGGAAAAAGCATGATGGCAAAAACCATTGTGGACAACTTTGAAGAAGTTTCACAGCCAGTAGAAAAAAATGTTGCTTACTGTTTGCCAAACCAAGAATTGACATTTAGGCTAGCAAAAGGGCTGGGAGAAACCGACCCTGTTTTGCTTACCTCTCGCCCTGCGGGGTTTGCCAAAAACTTTTTGAAGCACAGTTTTAGTGAACGCAATTGTGATAAGTCTGCCAAGGTGATGGCTATTTTAGTAGCTGTTGCAGCGTTAGTAAGCGGCGGAATTACTTTTTACCTTAGCAAAGATGCCTCTACAGCAGTTTCCTCTTTTGCGGCAATTGCTGTGCTAGGCGGGTCTTTTTCTGCCACGTTGATGAGTGCCCTGCCAACAAAGCTGATGCAGCAAACAGCCCATAAAATTGGGGCGGTTATACCTGGCTGGGGTGCTGTGCAAGAACTCAAAAACGTGAATGTGGTAACCGTGCAAGACAAAGACCTATTCCCAGAAGGCACCGTTATTTTACACGGCATTAAAACATTTGAAAAAGAGCGCATTGACCTTGCTATTTTGTATGCCGCTAGCGTGCTAATAGAAGGCAGCCCGACGTTGCGGGGTATCTTTTTGAATGTGATTGAAAATAAAACCAATATTTTATACCCTGTTGAAAATTTGCAGTATGAAACGGGTTGCGGCTTTACTGCATGGATTGAGAATAACCGCGTGATTATTGGCAACCGAGACATGATGCGCAAACACAACATAGAGATACCGTCTTTAGACTATGAAAACAAATTTACCCGTGGCGGAGAGCGCCAACCAATTTATCTTTCAGTGCTTGGCAAGTTGTTTGGCATGTTTGTGGTAAGTTACCACCCTGATGAAGCCGTTGCCGATACCTTGTATGACCTTGAGAGAAGTGGCATTGCCGTTGCCGTGCGTGGCCGAGACTTCTGCTTGAATTCACATTTGGTAAGTGAAGTATATGAAATTCCAGAAAGTTACATCAAAGTGCTTTCTGCAGAAGACCAAGAGTTGATGAACCCTTACACGGAATATCAAAACGAAGCAGATGGCGCTATGCTGCACCTTGATAGTTTTTCTTCCTTCATTGGGGGCTTGCGTGCGGCGCTTGCAGGGCATGCCATGGAAAAAATGGCAACCATGTTACAGTGGGTAGCAACCATTATTACGGTAATAGTAGGCTTATTTATCTCTATTACCAGTGGGTTGCCACGGCTTTCCGTTTCTGTGGTAACACTGTATTTGGCAGTATGGGCTATTATTTCTGCGGTAATACCCGCCGTTCTAAAAAAATATTAACGACAGATAGCTTGTTAAACGACTTGTGTTTTACACAGGTCGTTTTTATATATGCGTGGTAAAACCGTCAAAAAGCCTGTCATAAACGAAAATATGTCAATATACACAAGATAATCGCCAAGAATTGTACAGCCATTATGTGAAAAACTTTGCACTATCTTGTTCAAAAACAAACCACAATGTGGTAAAATTTTTAGTATCATTCAACAAACAAAAAGGGGTATCTTTTTTGTTTGCATTTTTAGGAGGTAATATTTTGAACTATACCGAGAAGAACATCAAAAACTTGCTCATTGCCGGGCATGCAGGTTCCGGTAAAACCTCCCTTGTAGAGGCCATGTTATTTAAAACAGGAAAGACTGAC
>CAZWXJ010000016.1:16251-22483 GCA_964637735.1 uncultured Oscillospiraceae bacterium
AAACACAACCGCCGACTTTGACCCTGAAGAAATTAAACGGGGGGGCTCTTTGTCTTCTTCTGTAATACCTGTAGAGTATGACGGCGTAAAAATAAATTGTATTGATGCGCCAGGTTTGTTTGACTTTGAACTTGGCATGTATGAAGGTATTATGGCGGCAGAGTCAGTGCTGATTACAGTGTCAGCCAGAGATGGTTTGCAAGTAGGTGCTTTGAAGGCCTATAAGCTGGCGGCAAAAAATAAAAAGAGCCACTTGTTTTATGTGTCAAAAACAGATGCAGAGAATGCAGATTTTTATAAAGTATTTGAAGAAATGAAAGCACAATTTGGGCCTTCTGTTTGCCCGGTGGTAGTACCCGTGACAGACGGCGGCGAAACCGTTTATGTGAACCTTATTGAAATGAAAAGTTATAAGTATGAAAATGGCAAAGCCATTGAAATGCCCATGCCAGCAACAGGGCACCGCCTAGACGGGCTGATTACCGCCATTAGTGAAGCGGTTGCCGAAACTGATGAAGAATTATTCGAAAAATATTTTTCAGGTGAGCATTTTACCAAAGACGAAATGCGCAAAGGCATCAATGCTGGTGTAAAAGCAGGTACCATTACGCCTGTTTTATGTGGTGCTGCAACCAAACTAGAAGCGATGGATTTACTGTTAGATGCACTAGCGCATCTACTTCCAAGCGCAGGAGACGTTGACTCCATTACTGCAACAGACGCAAAAGGCGAGCCTGTGGAAGTGGCATGCCAAACAGACGGAAAGCTTGCGGCATATGTGTTTAAAACAGTAGCAGACCCCTTTGTAGGGAAAATGTCTTACGTGAAGGTATTGCGTGGCACGTTGAAGGCAGACAGTAACGTTGTGAACGACCGTACAGGCACCCCCGAACGCCTTGGCAAATTAATTTGGGTATGTGGTAAAAAACAAACAGATGCAACCACCATTGGCGCAGGAGACATAGGTGCCATTAGTAAATTGAATGAAACCAAAACGGGTGATGTACTGTGTGACCCTTCTGCGGTGATTCATATGGACGAAGTTGCATTCCCAACACCAACGCTTTCTATGGCGCTTAATTTGAAACAAAAAGGTGATGAAGGAAAAATATCTTCTGCCATGCAACGGCTGATGGAAGAAGACGCAACCCTTTCTTATAAAATGGACACCGAAACATTACAGCAAATTATGTCAGGCCTGGGCGAGCAACACTTAGACGTAGTGGTTGCCAAACTGAAAGCGAAATTTGGCATAGATGTAGACTTGACACAGCCACGGGTTGCTTACCGTGAAACCATTCGCAAAAAGGTAAAAGCGGAAGGCAAACATAAAAAACAAACAGGCGGGCACGGGCAATATGGCCACGTGGTTATTGAATTTGAGCCGACTGACAGTGATGATTTGCTATTTGAAGAAAACGTATTCGGTGGCTCTGTGCCACGTAACTTCTTCCCTGCGGTAGAAAAAGGGCTACGAGATTCTATTAAAAACGGTGTACTGGCTGGCTACCCTATGGTAGGCTTAAAAGCAACCTTGCTTGATGGCTCTTACCACCCAGTAGACTCTTCTGAAATGGCATTTAAACTAGCGGCAGGGCTTGCCTACCGCAACGGTTTGAAAGATGCTTCCCCTGTTTTGCTAGAGCCAATTGTCTCTTTACGGGTGCTGGTGCCTGACAGTAATACTGGAGACTTAATGGGTGAAATTAACAAACGCCGTGGGCGAGTGTTTGGCATGAATGCTGACGAAGACGGTATGCAATTAATTGAAGCGGAAGCCCCGATGACAGAGGTAAATGACTTTACAACATATATTCGTTCGCTCACACAAGGGCGTGGTTCATATACACTTACCTTTGCCCGTTACGAGGCATTGCCACAGAACCTAGAGGCAAAAGTAATTGAAGAGGCGAAAAAGTTCATCACCAATAAAGGTGAAGAAGAATAAGAAACACAATTACTATGTAAAACGAATGATCTGTCAAGACTCCCCTGACAAGGGGGAGTCTTGCATTTGTGTATAGTGTATGGACACTTGTCGAAATAGCTTGACACCGCAATTTATCTAATATATAATAGCGACTATGTTCAGGAGTGAACCAAAAAAGGAGATAATAAAGTGAGCAAAGAAGTAGTGGTTTCTTACCAAGGCTTGCAAGCCCTTGAACAGGAACTCGAGCATTTAAGAACGGTACGTCGTAAAGAGGTATCGGAGAAGATAAAGGTTGCCCGCTCATTCGGAGACCTCTCTGAAAACAGCGAATATGATGAGGCGAAAAACGAACAAGCGTTTGTAGAAAGCCGTATTATTGAACTGGAAACCCTTCTGAAAAATGTACGTGTACTTGATGAAAGTGAAATATCAGACGACAAGGTATCAGTAGGTACCCATGTGAAAATAAAAGATGATGCCGGTGAAGAGGCGTCTTACGATATTGTTGGTTCTACCGAGGCAGACCCATTTAAAAATCGTATATCAGACGAATCTCCTATTGGTAGCGCTTTGCTTGGCCATGCCGTGAAAGACAAAGTGGAAGTAAAACTACCTAATGGAAACATTGTGTATTACACTGTTTTGGAAATTAAGAAACAAGATTTATAAAACAGAATTTTTTGCAGGGGTTTCATTGCCCCTGCTTATTTTTTTGTGTATAATGGTGAATAATGATTATAGAAGTAAATAGCGTAATTTCACGAAAGGGAATGGGATAGCTTATGGCACGAGCAGAGTGGTATGAAGGCAAAGAAGGACAAGCCGAGCATTTGGTATATTTGAATAAAGAAGGCAAAGAGCTAGAAAAGCTACTGCGCAAAGAAAAAACGATGATTATTCGTGGCGCTGCTGGCAGGAAGTCTCCCTTAGGGGGGCGTGCAAAAGAAAACGATATCGTTTATTTTGTAGAAACAGGCGGAGACATGATGGTTACTCACAAAGGGGTGCTGTCAAAAGTAATCGAGTCTGAAAAGATGACACCCGAAGAGTCTGTTGCGTTTATAAAACAGTATGAAAAAGAGCTGAACTTGTCTCAAAAACAGTACGAGCGATGGGCAGGAAAGAAATACCTTGCCGTTTATGAAATAGAAAACATAGAAGAAATTGAACCATTTTTGTATAACCGTGAAAACAACATGGATGACTGGGTTATTACAGACGATATCAATAAAATTAAGGCATGAAGAACCGCATTTTGAGGAGTGTTTGCATATGACCATTGAAGAAATAAACCGTGAACTGGAAGCCTTGCAAGAAAACAAAAACGAACAACGCCGTGCAAAGCTTGAAAAACTGAAAAAGCTAATGGAGCAACAGGAAAACGACTTTTCACAAAAGCGTGCAAAATTAGTAGAAAAACTGGAAGCTGAACTAAGCGAGAGCGCACAAGATGCAGAGCCAAGTTATTCTGAGCTGCTGCAAATTCGGCGTGATAAATTAAAAGCATTGCAAGACGCAGGGAAAGACCCGTTTCATGAAACAAAATACCCCGTTGATGCATATGCACAGGAAATAATAGATGAATTTCAAGATGATGCCCCTGAACAAACCGTTTGTGTAGCAGGGCGCATGATGAGCAAACGTGGCATGGGCAAAGCCTCTTTTTGTGACATACAAGATGCCAGTGGAAGAATACAAATTTATGTGCGAAAAGATAGCATTGACCCTGAAAGCTATGATGAGTTTGTAAAATATGACATTGGCGATATTATTGGCATAAAAGGCACTGTGTTTCGCACCAAAATGGGCGAGATTTCCATTCATGCAAACGAAGTGGTGTTACTGTCTAAATCTTTATTACCACTGCCTGAAAAATGGCACGGTTTGAAAGACACCGAACTGCGCTACCGCCAGCGTTATGTTGACTTGATAGTAAACCCAGACGTACGCAAAACCTTTGCTGTGCGTAGCCAAGTGCTTACAGAAATGCGCCGTTATTTAGACGGGCACAGCTTTATGGAAGTAGAAACCCCTGTTTTGCACATACAAGCAGGCGGTGCTGCTGCACGCCCCTTTATTACCCACCACAACACGCTAGACCTTGACATGTACCTGCGCATTGCGCTGGAACTGCATTTGAAAAGGTTGATTGTTGGCGGGTTTGACAAGGTGTATGAAATAGGGCGTGTCTTCCGCAATGAAGGCATGGACACCCGCCACAACCCAGAATTCACCATGATGGAGTTGTACTGGGCATATGCAGACTATGAAGACATCATGAACCTTTGCGAAGATTTGATTCGTACCATTGGTAAAAAGGTATTGGGTGATGATGCCATTGCCGTATTAGACGGAGTAGAGTATGACCTGAAAAAACCGTTTGCCCGCATGAGCATGCTAGAAGCGGTAAAGCAATATACAGGTGTTGACTTTAATGAGATACCTGACACAGCGGTTGCCAAAAAACTAGCGAAAGAACATGGCATTGCAACCGAAGAACGCCACAAAAAAGGCGATGTACTCAACCTGTTTTTTGAAGAGTATGTTGAGCCAAAAATTGTGCAACCTACCTTTATTACAGGGCACCCGGTTGAGATTTCACCTCTTTCAAAAAAGAACAAAGAAGACCCGAATTATACGGACAGATTTGAACTGTTTATTGGCGGGCGTGAATATGCCAATGCCTTTAGTGAGTTGAACGACCCCATTGACCAGCGGGAACGCTTTGAGTACCAGGAGTACCTGAAAGAACATGGTGATGATGAAGCCAGTGGCGTAGACGAAGACTTTTTGAATGCCCTTGAATATGGCATGCCCCCAACGGGTGGTATTGGCATTGGTGTTGACCGCTTGGTAATGCTGATGACAGGCGCACCGTCTATTCGAGATGTACTGCTCTTCCCTACCATGAAGCCAATTAAGGAATAAGCTGATGAAAATAATGGCTGTAGACTATGGAGAAGCCCGCACAGGGCTTGCCATATGTGACCCCTTGGAAATGCTTGCTAGCCCCCTTGGGGTGATAAAAGAAACAAACACCATGAAGGCAATTGAAAAAATTGCCGCCGCCGCAAATGAAAACGAGGCGGAACTGGTGGTGGTGGGGCACCCCATTAACATGGACGGTACCATAGGTGAGCGGGCAGAAAAATGTGCCCTGGTTGCAGAGCAACTGCGTGAACGACTTGACATACCCGTGAACCTGTGGGACGAGCGGGCAACCACCAAAACGGCACTGAACATTTTGAACACGACTGACACTCGTGGGCAAAAACGCAAAAACGTGTTAGATGCAGTGGCGGCAACTGTCATATTAGAAAACTATTTGATGTACAGAAGAAACACAAAAGAATAAAACAAGAAAGACATTGCAAAAGCAATGTCTTTTCTTTTTATTTATATGGTAGATAGGGCATCGGCAACAACGTCATCAATGCGGAACGGCACTTGTTTAGCGATATGGGTTGATTGAAATTGTGCAGGTACCCCTGTGCCAGAGAAAAAGGAATATAGATCGCTTTCAAAATAAGGTAGTTCTACCGTGAAAGGGAAAGTCTCGTCTGTATTTTGTAGTTGTAAGACAGTTCGCTCAGGAAAAGGTCTCAATATGCCATCTGCTTGTGTAACAGGGGCTGTAACAATGGCGGTACTATTTAGAGCATCACCGCTTAATAGTAGGGCTGCTTGTTCTTCCATTTCAGCTATTGTTTCAAAAGGGAAAAATGCAAAGGTTTCGTCGTTCACATACAAGAAGCCAAATTGTTTTGTCTTTCCGCTTCCAGTACTTGCTATTAAAAAGTGATTAAAAAGAAGCTTTTGTGAAAGGATGAATAATTCATACATAGAGTCCAATGAGGAATATGCAAGACTATTGGAAACGATATAATTTGATGTTTTTAAAAGCGGTTCAACCATTGATGTGACTTTTGCAAGTTGCACTTTATTGAGGTGTGGGTAATATTTATGAATGGCACGTTTCCATTGTTTGGTTGTATAGATTTTCATATAGAAGTGATGAATAGCAAAAAAGCTCAGAAGGACAAGAATACGTGCAAGCCCTGTGAAAAAAGAGGAAAAAAGGATGAAGAACCCTATAACGAAACCTTCTGTACCAAGTAGCAAATAAAAGATAATAATAGTATTAAAAGCGATAACGCTCCAGGCGGGAAGTTCAGCAAAAAAGCCTGTACCAATGGCCGAAAAATACCCTTGGTGCACAATAAAAATCGTGTAGGCAATGTCTACCACAAGGAAGGGTAGTAGCTTTTTAATCCGTGTTTTCCGGGTAAGTGCGCTGTA
>CAZWXJ010000017.1:0-22362 GCA_964637735.1 uncultured Oscillospiraceae bacterium
AAGACAGCGCAATCTCACGCAGCATCTTAGAGAAAATCGTGCAAATCGCCAAAGAGTTTTCGCTTGAAACAGTGGCAGAAGGTGTAGAAACTGAGGCGCAGCTTGTCTTTCTGAGAGAGATTCATTGTGACGTTGCCCAAGGGTACTTTTTTGCACGCCCCATGCCAACCGCTGCCTTTGAAGAATATGTTGAAGAGCAAAACAAACAGGCATAAAAACAAAAAAAGATAGTGAGAAATACACAAAATTGGTATATTTTACTAATTTATGTGGTTTACACATTCTGTACCTTGACACAGAGAGGCAGAAAGACTACAATTTAAGTATAGTTCACTGACAAAAGGTGGCATTGCCGCCTTTTGTTGTGTCTTCAATGCTTTTATAACGGCATATCATACCGATATATAAACACAGAAAATGTAAAACAGACGTAAACCGGGAGGATACGAATGAGTGCAGTGTTAGAACTAAAAGGAATCTCTTACACCGCGGAAGACGGCGGGAAAGAAATACTAAAAAATGTTAGTTTTGAAGTGGAAGAAAATACCTTTGTGGTTATTACAGGCCCGAATGGTGGCGGTAAGTCTTCCCTTGCAAAAGTGGTTATGGGCATTATAGAACCCACAGCAGGAAAAGTAATTTATAACAAAGAAGATATCACTTCCCTTTCTGTTACCGAGCGTGCCCAAAAAGGGCTTAGTTTTGCCTTCCAACAGCCTGTACGGTTTAAGGGTATTAAAGTGGCTGACTTAATCTCTTTAGCGGCAAGCCGCCCGTTAGAACACTGGGAAGTATGCGAATATTTAAGCGCAGTAGGGCTTTGTGCGAATGATTATATTGACCGTGAGGTAGATGCAAGCCTTTCTGGCGGGGAAATGAAACGCATTGAAATTGCCATGAGCATGGTACGGCAATCCCCTCTTGCTTTATTTGACGAGCCAGAAGCTGGTATTGACTTATGGAGTTTTCAAAACTTAATTCAAGTATTTCGCAAAATGCATGATGAATTCAACGGTGCCATCGTCATCATTTCTCATCAAGAGCGCATTTTAGAAATTGCCGATAAAATCATTGTGCTGGGAGACGGCGAAATTAAAGCACAAGGCACAAAAGATGAAATTCTACCAACATTATTGTCTGGGCAAGACATTAGCAAATTTTGCCCAGTAAACAAAGCGTAGGGGGTGCTGCTATGTTAAACGATATTCAACAAGATTTACTGAATTTGGTTGCAGACATTACAGCTGCACCGGAAGGCGCTTATAACATTCGCTCTGACAGTGCAGGTGCAGGGCGGCACTCTACCGAAAATATTCAAATTGTTGACAAAGCTGACAAACCAGGCATTGACATTATTGTAAAGCCAAATACCAAAGGTGAAACGGTGTACATTCCCGCTATTATTACCCACAGCGGTGTAGATGATTTGGTTTATAATGATTTTATAATTGGTGAAAATGCAGAGGTTACCATTGTTGCGGGGTGCGGTATTCACTCTGACGGGTCTTCCGTTTCACACCATACAGGCATTCACAGCTTTTTCATTGGCAAAAATGCAAAAGTAAAATACCTTGAAAAGCACATTGGCACTGGTGCGGGCACGGGCGAGCGCATTATTGACCCTGAAACCCATATTGTTATGGAAGATGGCAGTAATTTTGAAATAGAAACCACCCATATTGAAGGGGTAGATTCTACCAAGCGGTACACCAAAGCCCGCATTGAAAGAGATGCCCGCCTTTTTGTAAAAGAAAAGCTGATGACCCATGACAAACAATGGGCAGAAACCCGTTTTGACGTTGATTTAGACGGCGATAATGCAGGGGCACATGTTATTTCTCGCTCGGTAGCAAAAGGAGATTCAGAGCAGGTTTTCTATGCGAAAATAAACGGAAATAACAACTGCACAGGGCATTCAGAATGTGATGCCATTTTAATGGACAATGGCAAAGTAAGTGCCATACCCGAAGTAAATGCAAACCATGTTGACGCTTCTTTAATTCACGAAGCTGTTATGGGGCGCATTGCAGGCGAACAACTTACCAAACTGATGACCCTTGGCTTAACAGAAAGCGAAGCTGAAGAACGCATTATTGCAGGCTTTTTGGCTTAAACGAATAAACATAATAAAAAAAGAGGCGTGCATAAAAGCACACCTCTTTTTTATTGCATTGCGTTTGCATGAAGGTTTATTCATGCAAAGGAAACCCTTTTAGCAGTTTATCAACATGGTTTTTCTTACCACGTATGCCTATTCCAACAAGGTTTAATTCTTCTGTTTTATACTTTGCTACTGCTGCACGGTTATCTTCATCATTATATGTGTCGAAGAGATCTTCTGTATAAACGGCAAGTACTACATCTTTTGCTAGCGCTTTTTGCAAAAGTGTTTGTAGTTGTTCGCCAGATGCAGAGTATATGACTATTGGTTGTTGAGACATGGGGAGGTACTGCACAAGGTCTTTGTCTTCATAAGGTACGCCAATAATCTCTTGCGTTCCCGCAATGCCACTCATCAAAAAGGCGGTCACATTTAGTTTTTGCCAAGTGGCAAGGTCGTCTCGTAAAGCAATTTTAATTTTTGTATCAAACTCCAAAATACACACCTCTTGTTATGTTATAAAAATATATAAAGGTTACCAGCTACGCCCGCCGCCGCCGCCCGAGCCACCGCCCGAGGACCCGCCGCCGCTGTAACCACCGCCGGAAGAACCACCGTAACTACTACTGCCGCCGCTGCTACCAGAGGAAGCTGGTCTGCTGTTCGCAGTCTTCACAAAACTGTTCATGCGTTTGCTCATATCACGCACCATGCGGTCAGTGCGGTACGTCGGGTCAGTTGAAGAAGAAACATACCATGTAGGTGGCGGAAGGGCAAGGTCAGCGAATTTGTCCATCCATTGTTTGCTAACGCCCAGCACCAGTGCATAAGGTAGAATATCATAAAAATAATCAGGGTTTTCTTCTAACAACATTTCTAGTCTGCTTTTCTCGGCCACTTGTAAAAACCCTTTAAAGCCACGTACGCGGCCTATCATTTGCGTACCGTAAGCACTGCGCTTTTTAGTAAGCCATGAAAGTACTATCATAATAGCGGTACATGCCACGGTAAACAAAATTGGCCAAAGGGGTATGCCAAAATCTATTTCAAGAAGACTGGACGTACGCATAAAAACGTAGCCAAAAAGCAACATGGGAAGCAAAGAATTGATGAATAAGATAAGAATCATGGAAAAGCTTATTTTTTGAGAAAAAATGTTACGCAGGGAACCAACCAAGATGTAAATAATGAAAAATGGAATAATGATTGAATAGATACTAGGTAAGCTACCAAAGCCAAGCACTTTCGTAAGTACAACCACCAAGCCCACAATGGGGGCAAAAGCCATAACCATAATAATGGTTTGGTACACACGGTTTTTCTCATACAAATTGGTAGGTGCTTTCTGGTATTTTTTTTCTACACTTTTTGCAGCAGAGCCAAGCGACGAGTAAAATTTGTTTTTCAGTTGGCTTGCGGTTACTTCATTTCCCGTTCCGTAAGCAAACATACTGTTAAACAACGTTTTTTCGTAAGCCTGCTCATCGCCGTTCATGTCACGCAGTTTGCGCAAGCGTAGGTTTTTATCGCCTTCTTCCACAATTTGCAAATAGCCGCCTGCCGCCCAGTTGTATATAATATTGGTTACTTCTTGCGCATCGGTTTTGTTGTCAACAATATACCCTATTTCAGGTGCATTCAAGTGGTCAGGTGGGTACACTTCCACAACGGGAATAATCTTATCGTCTCGCCCAACAAGCATGAAGATGACAAAGCTGATGAGCACCAAAATACCACTTACAATTAACAGCGCATACACAGAAGTAGGAAGTGGGCGATGAAAAGCGCTTTTCGGAATGTCAAAGGTTACCAAAAACTGTTCAGATGGATACACAGTGGTGTTTGTTTTGACAGAATAGGCAGATCCCATCTGTTCCACTTCATAAATACCAAAATCTTCATCTTCCATACGCCCTGTTGTAACAGACGGGGCTGGCAAAGCAACATCGCCACCAACTACCGTTAAGTTAATTTGTGTAATAGGTGCCTCTAAGGTGGGCAATAAAGAAAGATAGATGTCCGCTTCTACTTTCGGGGTAACAGTGTAAGAAATAGAAGTCGTGTAAGTTCCAGCTTCGTGCGCACTAAACACACACACAGGCTTGCTATACTGTAAACCTGCGTTATCAGCAAAATCTGTTTTAATTTGCAGGTTTTCAATGTCATCGCTATCATACGCATCGGTTACCATGGTAAGGGGCAAATAAAGCTTATAACCATCTAATGCAGTGGGGTCATCAATGGTAATGGCGTAAGTTTGTTGTATGGTATATTCTTTTGCTTTATTTACCGAAACCGTAACATCAAGTGTGTCAATGGTGTACGGGAATTCATACACGGGTGCATTGTAAAAGGTGCCTTCGGCAAGGCGAATGTTCGCCGTAACCGCATTGCCAGGTTTTATGGCAGAAGTGGAAGAAAAATAAATGACATTTCCTTCGTGTGAAGATTGAATTTGCAGCTGGTTTTCAGTGTTGTCGGCACTGTCCTTCCCGCTGGTAATCACAAGCCTGTCAAAAGCGGCGCCCTGCGGGTAGGTAATGCTACCTGAAAAGTTTTTAATGGTGGTGTCCCACTCAGAACCAACAAGGTTCATGTAAATATAATCACCATTTTGCAAATAGTCTTGGTAGTGGTGTAGTTCATAGGTAATAACATAGGTTTGTTCCCCTGTTACATACACGCCTGCTTCCCCTATGCGAATGTCAATATAGCCACTCGGGTATTCTAGCACAAAGGGTGCGCCCTCTACCTGTATATTTTCAATGGTATAATCCTCACTTCGCCCTATGGTGGGTAGCGTGCGGTAAATGCCTTGTCTCTCCTCTAAATAATTGATGGTAATGGTCTCTGTAACATAGTAAACACGGGCCTCGTCTACCACAACGTCAACCTGCATCTGTTCAATTACATAGCCACTGTCTGCCGCAGCAGCGGGCATAGCAAACCACACTGAACAAATAGCAAGCAGCGCAAAAACAAAGCTGTATAGTTTTCTCCTCATTGGTTTGTTCCCCTTTTATCAAAATCAATACAATACATCATACCATGTTTTACCATTTTTCATCAATAAAGCAGGTTAAAATAAAATACAACTTGCAACATTTTTTATGGACGTCCACGGGCAAAGAACATCTTTTCATTACCTACTATACTTCTATGTTTTACCATCTGTATAACAAGATTTTAACAAATTTTGTTGAAAACTACGTTGAAAGTGTTGAAAAATAGCATTATTTGGTGTAAATTTTCCACTGAATAAAGTTTTTGAATGAAAGCATATAAAACTGTTTGTTGAAATACACCCTTTTTTTTGATACACTTTGTACACGCATAAACCTTGCGAGGAAAATATGAATACGATTTTTGACATGGATTTTTCGAACATACCATACGGTGCGGTTCCTTTTGATAAAAAGGAGCTTCTTTCGGTGCGTTCAGCAGGGCGTATTCCGCAAGATGCACGCAGTGTATTGATGTTTGCATTCCCTTATTACAGCGCACAGGTGGCGGGTGGCAATGTTTCTGTTTATTGCGCCGTGGAAGACTACCATGCCATCGTAAAACAGCAACTGGAAACATGGGTGGTAGAACTAAACAAACAACACCCTACTGCACAATGCGCTGTTTTTGTAGATGCCTCCCCCATTCCCGAAGTGAAAACAGCGGCAAAGGCAGGGCTTGGTGTCATCGGTGAAAATGGTATGCTTATCACGCCACAATATGGCAGCTATGTTTTTTTGGGGGAAATCATCACAACGCTTGAAGTGCCTTACACGATAGGTGAAATTGGCACTTGTTTGCGCTGTGGGCTTTGCAAAACAGCTTGCCCAGGCGGTGCCATTACCGAAAACGGCACCATAGAAGAGGCAAGGTGTGCTTCAGCAATCAGCCAGAAAAAGGGTGCGATAGAGCCTTGGGAAGAAGATATTTTGCGCCGTTCAGGTAAAGCGTTTGGGTGCGACATTTGCCAAACCGTTTGCCCCATGAACAAAGACATTGCAGAAGGGCTACCTGTTTTTAAAAAGAATATATGTAATAACATAGACGAAGAAACCGTGCAAGACATTTATAAAACAAGGGCATTTGGTTGGCGTGGGCTTGCCGTGCTAAAACGCAACCTTGCCATTTTGAACGGAGATAAAACAGATGGATAATTTCAATACCCCTTTTTTAGACAAGATAAAAGAATTATCAGAACAAAATCCCCGCTTTTTTGTGCCAGGGCATAAAGGCAACCCACAGGCAATTCCTTTCTTTGAAGGCATATTACCCTTTGACTTAACCGAGATAACAGGGGCAGACAATCTGCAAAACCCAGAAGACACCTTGCTACAAAGCCAAAAAAACATGGCACAGGTGTATGGCGCAGGGGCAACGCTTTATTCTGCGGGTGGCTCAACTTCTTGCATTCAGGCCATGCTTGCCTTGTACCTGCATGAAGGAGACATGGTTGTGATGGCAAGAAATTGCCATGTAAGTGCGGTGCGTGCCCTTGCCTTTTTAAACGCAAAGCCCGTTTGGGTGTACCCCGAAAACGGTGTCATCACCGCTGAAAAGGCAGAGGAAGCGCTGCAAACAAGTGGCGCAAAGGTGCTGTATATTACCAGCCCAGACTATTATGGAAATATAGCAGATGTACAGGCGCTTAGCACCGTTTGCCGAAAATATAATGCAAAACTATTGGTAGACAATGCCCACGGCGCACACCTTGTGCTGTTTGGTAAACACCCACTTGCCCTCGGGGCAGACGCTGTGGCAGAGTCTCTTCATAAAACATTGCCCGCCCTTACCCCTGCGGCGCAATTGCATTTGAAAAACAAAGAAGATGCGCCATATTCAAAACAAATGCTGAACTTATTTACTTCTACCAGCCCTGCCTACCCTGTGCTTTGCAGTATTGACTGGTGCGCAGGCCTATTGCAAGAACACACCCAAATAAACGCAGCATACCAAACGGCAGCGGAAGCTGTGCAGGGCATATACCAAGCAAACCAGCACCTATGCCTACCCTTGCAAGACCCTTGCAAATTAACCCTTGCCCCGCAAAAAGCAGGCTACACAGCAGAAGAAGTACTGCAAATACTACAAAATAACGGTATAGAACCTGAACTTGCAACGGCCGAATACATTGTGCTGATGGCAACAGGGTATAACACAAGTGCAGATTTTGATAGCTTGCAAAAAGTGCTACAAAAATTCCCGCCAAAAAAAGAGAGGATAACCCCGCAAAAAGGCATAAAAGAGCTTTCGTTTCCTGTGCAAGGGTGTAGCATTCGCAAAGCCTTGTTTAGCGAAAAACACACCCTTTCTACCAGTGAAGCAGCGGGCAAAATAGCGGCGCAAATTGTGGCACCCTGCCCCCCGGGTATACCCGTTTTAATACCAGGTGAAAAAATTAGCAACCAAACGGCAAAAAATTTGCTTGAAAGTGGCATTTTTACAGTAGAAGTGTTATTATAATAGGTATAAAACCGTGAGGAGGATGTACCATGAAATTAATTATTGCCATTGTAAATAAAGAAGATAGCAATATGGTATCTACTGAACTTACAAACGGCGGGTTCTCGGTAACAAAGCTTGCTACAACAGGGGGCTTTTTAATGGCCGGAAACATGACATTGATTATCGGTACACAAGAAGATAGGGTGGATGAAGTCATTGCCCTTATCGAAAAACATTCTAAAAAGCGCACAGAAGTAGTGCCAAGCACCACCAGTTATGGCATTGGGGTAACAACAGCCTACCCAGTTGAAGTGGCGGTTGGGGGCGCAACTGTTTTTGTGCTAGACGTAGAACGGTTTGAAAAAGTATAATGTTTAATAAACTATATGCAAATGAAGCATTGAAACATCGTCTTTCAGAAATGCTGAAAGAGGGTGTGTTACCGCATGGTATTTTACTTTGCGGTGAAGAAGGGCTTGGCAAAGGGCTTGCCGCACGGCTTTTAGCGGCAGAATATTTAGAGCCTACACAGCCACACAGATACGAACAAGTATTGCAAGATGCCCACCCAGAGTGCATTGTAGTACAAGGCACAGGTGTTACAGGGCAAATTAAGGTAGAGCAAATTCGCGAAGTACGTGCCCGTGTGCAAGAAACAAGCTTTGGCGAAAACGGCAAAGTGGTACTTATTGAACAAGCAGGCATGCTTGGTTCAGCTGCGGCAAATGCACTTTTAAAAGTACTGGAAGAACCGCCTGCGGGCGCACTTTTTATTTTAACGGCCCCTTCGGTTGGGGCAGTGTTACCCACCATTCTCTCTCGACTTGCGGTGTTTTCGCTCTCTCCCCTTTCGGTAGAAGAATGCGCCGCCGTAACAAAGCAGCAATTCCCTGGGGCAGACGCAGCCTTTTTAAGCGCCGTGTTTGACGGACGGTTAGGGCTTTGCCTTTCATATGCGGGAGATGCCGAACGCAAAGAAATGTTAGACCTTGCCGTGCAAGCGGCAAAAGCGGTACAACGGCAAAACATATATGCGGCGTGTGCTATTTTCTCTGGCATTGAGAAAGACAAACCTGCCGTAAAAGAACTACTTGTTTTAATGAATTTCATCTTTTTCACCATGGCAAAGGGTGGGGCAAATGGTAAATTACCTACCATGAACATTCATCAAGCAAAACAAGCATCAAACGCAATTTTTGAAGCGCAGCGTGCACTGGCACAAAATGCAAATACAAAATTAACACTTACGGCAACGGCAGCAAGTTTTTAGGTACCGTAGGTTGACCAATAGAGGAGGTCTTTCATGACAAAAGTAATTGGCATTTGTTTTAAACCCGGCGGAAAAACCTATTTTTTCGACGCGGTAGATATAAAGGTGAAAAAAGGGCAATATGTTATAGTAGAAACTGCACGTGGCGTTGAATGCGGCGAAGTGGTGCAAGAAGAGCATGAAATACGTGATGAAGAGGTCGTAAAACCTCTTAAACCTGTTACCCGCATTGCTGACGACGTGGACATTCGCCAAATGAAGAAAAACCGTGAAGACGAAAAAGCGGCCTTCACCACCTGTGAAGAACGCATTGTAAAACACGGGCTTGAAATGAAACTGATTGATGCAGAATACACCTTTGACCGTTCTAAAATATTGTTTTATTTTACGGCAGACGGCAGAATAGACTTTCGTGAACTGGTAAAAGACCTTGCTAGTACCTTCCATACCCGCATTGAACTGCGCCAAATAGGCGTGCGAGACGAAAGCAAACTGCTTGGCGGGCTTGGCATTTGTGGGCGAGAGTTTTGCTGTAAACAGTTCTTGAATGATTTTCAGCCTGTTTCCATTAAAATGGCAAAAGAACAAGGGCTTTCCCTCAACCCTACCAAAATTTCAGGGGTATGTGGGCGGCTAATGTGCTGCCTTGCATATGAACAACCAGCCTATGAATACCTCAACCGCACCACCCCAGGTTATGGTTCGGTGGTAAAAACGCCTGACGGGCTTGGCACTGTAACCGACGTTGCTTTATTAACGGGTGTTTTAAAAGTAAGGCTTGATAAACACCCCGAAGCGATACCAAAGCAATATAATAAAGACGATGTAGAGTATATTCGTGGTGGGCAAACCCGTAAAAAAGCGGGCAAAAAAGAAGAAAAGCAAGAAGAATTAACAGAAGAATAAATAAAACAAAAAGAACCCGATGTAGTTAAAATACAGAGGTTCTTTTTTATATATCATAATGTTTTTATATATTATGAATCTTTTCGATTGCTTAAAAGAACACCAACAACAATAACCAAAACAACGGCAATTACAACAATAAAGATAGTTGACAAATTCATGAAAAATCCCTCCTCTTTTATGTTTTTATGGAATAATGCGTAAAAAATTAGTTATTTGCGTTTTTCTTAACAACAACATAACCAACACCTAATATGGCAACAGCTGCAACAACTATAATAATCGGGTTCATGTTTACACCTCCTTTTTATCATGGTTTATATATTTAAAAAGCCAACAGTCCGCTTGCTTTTTCACACACGTCGTAAATTTCATCATATTTTCCATCAATAATGGGTGTTACTTCATCTGTTTTTTTACTGCGCATATTTTTATAGCAAAAGTAAGGAATAATCCACCCGACAAAACCAGGTATTGCCAAAATAACAGACAAGGAAAGCATGCCGCCAAGCTGTGCAAAAACAGAACCCGCCATAAATGCTGTTCCAATAACACCAATAACGTAGGCAGCTGTAGAGGCACCAATACCTTTTGAGAGTTCAAGGGCTTCTATTTCCGCCATATATGAGTCAAATTGGCGCTGCAACCGTGTTAATTCTGCTTTGTTACGTAGCCTACGGTCTCGTTTAAACTTTAGCGTAACGCTACCTATTTTTTGAACAGAGAGTGCCGTGCCTTCTAGCACCCAGCCGAAATTTTCGTAACCGTCTATGTAAACAGAATCCATGCTATGTTTTACGGTTATGTCTTTATACTCGTACCCTATAAAATCTCTTTCTTTTGTGGTTATTTCTTTTTGTAGTGTTTCATTCATAATCATTTCTCCTTAAAATTTAATTTGTGTTTCGTGGTGTCTATAATATAACCAGCGTTTGTTTCTGCTTTAATTAAAAATTGTTAAAGAAATGTTTAAATGCAAAAAAAGATGAACTGGGGTTACCAATTCATCTTTTTTATAGTTATATAAAAGTGTTATAGTTCAAGCCTAACAATAAAAGTGGTGCCAACATTTACTTCGCTTTTTACAGAAAGTGTGCCGCTTGTTAAGTCAATAGCGCGTTTTACCAAAGCAAGCCCGAGCCCGTTTCCCGCCCCTGCGTGAGAGGTATCACCTTGGTAAAATTTATCAAAAATTCTATCCATTGTTTTATCGTCCATACCACAGCCAGTGTCTGTAATAGAAACCGTAATACTGTCTTCATCTGACGTTTGTATGAGTGAAATCTGTCCACCAATCTCTGTAAATTTTATAGCGTTTGATAATAAATTATGCCAAACAATTTCAAGCATACCAGCATCCTCTTCAATAATAGCACGGTCATCCATTTCTGAAACAAACGAAATTTGTTTATGATCAAGTTCTTGTTCAAAGACCAAAACACAATCGCTTAATTGCCTACATAAATCAAACGGTTCAGAAATTTTTGTAATTTCTTGATTTTCAAGTTTGTTTAATTTTAATATGTTTGTAACCAATGCGGTTAAATTTTTAGAGGCAAAAATGATGGTTTCAATATATTCGTGCTTTAAAGCTGAAGAAAGAGAATCATTCTGTAAAGCGGTTGCATAGCTTTGAATAATAGAGAGCGGTGTTTTTATTTCGTGAGAGACATTTGCTATAAAGTCATCTTTTAAAGTTTCAATGCTTCCCAGTTCTTCCACCATTTTATTGAAATCTTCAAACATTACTTCAACATAGTCTTTTTTGCCGTCTTTTCGCAAAGGTGGCAAGTACACAGAAAAATCACCCTCTGCAACTTGCTTTGCCGCTTCGCTTAACATTTTCATGGGCTTCACGTAGGTTTTGCGTCGTATAAAAGCGGTAACAACGCAAATGCAAAGGGTCATCAATGCCCAGTACCCTATATTTGCAAAAATAAACCTGATAGGAATTTTTACATTACTAACTTCTACGTAAGAATAAAAAATTAACGCTTGCCCGCCTGTTAGGCATAGCATAATAACCAGTATGGCAAAATATTCTTGCCAGGGCACACGATTTGTTGTAATTCTTCTATCTTTTATTTGCTTTGGTTTTTGCTTCATTGCAATACCGCCTTATACCCAAGCCCATGTACAGTTACTATTTTAAAGTCATCACAGCTTGAAAATTTGTCTCGTAACTTTGTGATATATACATCTACTGCGCGCAAACTGGTCTCACTATCAATGCCCCAAAATTCATCCATTAACTGCACCCTTGAAAAGGTGCGTTTGGGGTAGGCAAGCATTTTAAACAGAATATGAAACTCCCGCACGGTAACAGCAACCTCTTCCCCGTTTATAGATGCTGTCATTTCATCGGCATCTAACAAAAGGCTGCCTACCTCAAGCCGCCGGCTGTTCACAATGTTTGCACGGCGCAATAAGGCGTCAATGCGTAAAACAAGCTCATCCATATCAATCGGTTTCACCATGTAATCATCAATTCCAGCACGAAACCCTTTCTTCTTCGAAGAAATATCATCTCGGGCAGTTACAAACAAAATTGGAATTTCTTTGTTGAGTTCTCTCACGGTTTCTGCAAATTCGTATCCGTCAATTTGCGGCATCATAATGTCAGAAACAATCAAGTCAAAGGTGTTGTCATACATTAAATCATAAGCATCAGCAGGGTTTAAGCTGCCTTTTGCAGCGTAACCGTTGTCATTCAAATATACACACATAATTTTATTTAGTTTTATATCATCTTCCACAACAAGAATGCGAGCCATGAAACATCCTCCTCAATAATACATTCGGTTTAACATAACACATAAATGTTTCAGAAATGTTTATGTAAAGGGTTTTCAACATTGTTTATAAACAATATCATAACAGAAAACGTAAAACATAGTACATATATGAAGAAGACATTTTTAAATAATGAATTTTTATAGGTTGATTATTTCAATCAATATGCTAAAATAGAAACCACACATGGGAGGTGTTTTATAATGGCATATAAAATTTCAGACGCATGTATCAGCTGTGGTTCTTGTGAACCGGTATGCCCTGTAGAAGCTATTTCCGCAGGAGATACCCAATATGTAATTGATGCAGGTGCTTGCATTGACTGTGGTTCTTGCGAACCAGTTTGCCCTACAGAAGCAATTTCTGCTGAATAAGAGGTAAACGAAGAAAACAAACGCTACGGCGTTTGTTTTTTTATGCGCTTTTTTCGTGTAAGGCTGTTGTTTCTATCAGGTGAAAAATTTGGTATAATGGCACAAAGAAGGCGAAAAGGGGTGAAGGGGCATCAAGCAAATAGAAAATAGTTCAGCAGAAATATTGCCAAATGGCACAGCTGTTTATATTAGCGCAAACCACCGCTTCGGCACTGACGCCATGTTGCTTGCCCATTTTGCCAATTTACGCCGAGACGAAACCGCCTGTGACCTTGGCGCAGGTTGTGGCATTATACCCTTGAAATGGTATGATAACGGGCACAGAGTATCCGTCATCGGGGTGGAAATAGACGAAGAAGCGGCTTCCCTTTTTGCGCACTCCATCAAGCAAAACAACATCACAAACATCAGCGTAGAAAACACAGACATGCGCACCTTACCTACTGGCAGGTATGTAAATGTGGTTACTTGTAACCCCCCTTATTTTACAGGTGGGTTTGTCAGTGAAAACAGTGCAAAAGCAACCGCCAGGCATGAGCTTGCTTGCACGATGGAAGAAGTGGCCAAAACAGCGGCTGTTCTTTTGAAAGATGGCGGACGTTTTTGTGTTTGTCAGCGCCCCGAGCGCTTGACAGATGTGCTGTGCGCCATGCGAGAAAACAAAATAGAGCCAAAGCATATACGGTTTGTAAAACAGCGCAAAACCAGTGAAAAACCATGGCTTGTGCTGGTAGATGGGCGCAAAGGCGGCAAAGCGGGTTTACACTTTCAGGCAGATTTGATTATGGAGCAAGAAGATGGCACATTCACTGATGAAGTGCTTACCATATATGGAAAGGAAAAAACCAAGTGAGCGGTATTTTATATGTAGTGGCAACACCCATTGGCAATTTAGATGACTTGACGTATAGAGCTGTAAAAACATTGCAAGAGGTTGACTTTTTAGCGGTGGAAGACACCCGTGTTACCGTGAAATTGCTGAACCATTTAGACATTAAAAAGCAAATGATAAGCTACCATGAACACAACTATGCCACCCGTGGTGGGCAGCTGATTGAGCGCATATTGGCTGGCGAAAACTGCGCCCTTTGCTGTGATGCAGGCACCCCCGCTATTTCAGACCCAGGGCAGGTGTTGGTACAGCAAGCGCACGAAAAAGGCATTCGGGTTGTGCCCATTCCAGGGGCAAGTGCCTTTGTGGCAGCGCTTTCAGCAGGCGGGCAAGAGACAGGTCGGTTTGTATTTGAAGGCTTTATTTCAGTAAACAAAAAGCAGAGGCAAGAACGGCTATTGGCACTGCAAAAAGAAGACCGCACCATTGTTATTTACGAAGCGCCGCATAAATTGCCCTCTACCTTGAAAGATTTGACAGCTGCATTTGGCGAGGGCAGACCCGTTACCATTGCCCGTGAATTAACCAAAATACACGAAGAAATATACATGACCACCCTTGGTGAGGCGTCTCTTTTTTATGAAGAAAACAAGCCCAAAGGAGAGTTTGTTTTACTGGTGGCAGGCACCACCGAAACAAAAACAGATACCTATAGCATAGAGCAAGCAACTGCCTTGGCAAAACTGTACTTGAAAGAAGGGCAAAGCACATCTTCTGCTGCAAAGCAAGCTGCTGCTGAAACAGGCTTTGCCAAAAGTGAAATCTATAAATATTTACTAGAAGAAAAAGAGTAGCAAAAGAGGAAACCCTATGAAAATTGTCATTTTCTCTGACACGCACGGTGACATACAAATTGTGCGAGACCTTTTTCAAAAAGAAAAAAATGCCGATGCCTTTGTTTTTTTAGGCGATGGACTTGCAGAGTTAAATCAAGTGCAACATGAAATGTCGGTGCAAAACCTGTTTGCAGTGCGTGGCAACTGTGACAGGAACCTGCGCATCCCCTCAGAGCAACTGCATGCCTTTGCAAACCATCTTGTGTTCTTCACGCATGGTGATGGTTATGAAGTAAAATGGACCCTGCAAGGGCTTAAAAAAGCCGCCAGGCAACGTGGCGCCGAAGTGGTTTTGTTTGGGCATACCCATGTTCCCTATTATGAATTTGACGAAGGGCTGTACCTTTTCAACCCGGGGTCTATTTCTCTTTCCCGTGCAGGGAAAGAAAGCTATGGCATTTTAACATTAGAAGAAGACAAACACCCGCAGTTTACTCATGTAGAGGTTACCAAGTGAATAGCATACAATATTTTGATGAGCTAGATAGTACCAATGTTTATGTAAAAGAGAATAGACACATATTACCCACCAAAACACTGGTGGTTGCCCGCAGGCAAACAAATGGCAAGGGGCGGGGTAACCACACCTGGGCAGGTAATGAGGGTGGTTTTTATGGCTCGCTTTGTGTGAAAGAAAGCATGGTGCAGCCCGCTACCCTTCCATTGTTTATGGCGGTGGTTGCAGTGCGTACCATACAGCAGTTAACAGGGGTAACACCGCAAACCAAATGGCCGAATGACCTTTTGCTAAATGGGCAAAAAATAAGCGGCATTTTGTGTGAGCAAATAGAGGATGTGTATATTTGTGGCATTGGCATCAACCTTACACAGCCGCAAAATTATTTCACCCAGCAAAATTTGCCGTATGCTACTTCCCTGCTAGTGCAAACAAACAAAGCAATTTCGGTAGAAGACATGGCAAATGCGTTATACCAGCAGTTTATGGAAGCATTCCCAACATACCACAAAGATGGGTTTGCACCTTTTCTACAAGCGTATAAGCAAAATAGCTTTACCTTAGGTAAAACCGCCATATATGGCGAAAAAACCGCTAAAGCGGTTGACATACATGAAGATGGTGGCTTGGTGGTACAAACCGCTGAGAATGAAACCCAAATACTGTATAGCGGCGAAGTAGACATAAAAGGGCTATACGGGCAAATGTAAAATATAAAACAACAAGAAAAGAACCCGTTAAACGGGTTCTTTTCAAAAGAGGGGTATTATTTTGAGGAGGAATGTGTGGGGTCCGGCTTGCGGTTACCGGTTCCACATCTATATAATAGAATTAGAATATGATGTGCTTATGACGCTTTTATGAACAAATTAAAAACAAAAAAGAAAGAATTGTGAAAACGAAACAATTCTTATAAATATATAAAACAACAAAAAAGAGCATTGCTTTATAAAATAAGCAATGCTCTTTAAAAGGTTTATGCAGGGTTGTTCAATTCTTCAATGGCAGTGCAAACAGCGTCTATGTCTGTTTGGTTGTCAGCCTTAAATTTTGCTACATCAAGGGCGGCACGTAAACTGTCTACAGTGGCAAAAGGTAGGGTATTTGCAAGGTTTAGTTCAATCTTCTTGCCTTTTTGTGTAAACACCGTTAAAGAGGCAGCTTCTTTCACTTTTACGCCTCGTTCAGCAAGGGCTGAGCGCAGAATGCCCATATTTTTTACGTTTGCATCAACAGGGTTTGGAAAGTGTGAACGCTCTCCTTCAAAAACTTGTAGCCATTCTTCTTCTTTGGCGGAACCATATATCTCTCCGCCAAGGCCGCAAGCGTTTACACCTAACATGCCAAAGGTACCAACTACAACGGCATCAAAATGGCCTGTGTCTCCTTTGTGAGCAACGGTAACATTGGTAACCATTTTGTACCCATTTGCACTTGCAAAACGTTGTACATCAGGCAAAATCTTCTTTGCGGCATCTGGTTCATCTTTTACACGCTTGCCACGGAAGAATACAATAGAGTCACCTCCCATGAAGTAAAGGAAGAAAAACGCCAGAACGGTTAAGCCTAGTGTAACAAGTAAAATAGTCGGGTTTTCTTTTATGTTAGCAATTAAATTTTCAAACAAAATGGGTACCTCGCTTCAGTTAAAATAAATGAATAAATAAATTATAACAAAGCAGCGCCGAAACTGCAACAACCCTTCCCTTTATTTACCAAAAACCACAAAGAAAACGGTTGACATTGCCCATTTGTAGTGCTATTATTATTAAGCATTTGCGCTTGTAGCTCAGCTGGATAGAGTGACTGGCTACGAACCAGTAGGTCAGGGGTTCGAGTCCCTTCAAGCGCACCATAAAAAACAGCACACCGCAAAGCGGGGGTGCTGCTTTTTTATGCGTAAGCTTAGGAAAGTCGAACCCCTAAGATTCTGAGGTCTTTCAAGTAATATTATTAAAAGGCGCAATCAAAAGTTACTAATCATGTTTCTATAAGCGTTTTAATGGTGGTAAGCCCGCTTAGTAATAAGTCATCGCTTTTCGCTGAACACGTCGCAATTCTGACAAAATACTGCCCTGCAGAGTCCCCTACCAAAAACCGTTCCCCCGCATATAGGCGTATGCCTTTTTCTTTTGCCTTTGCTTCCAGCATTTGCCCAGTTATGCCATTTGGTAGTGGTAACCACTGAAAAAAACTTTCGTCTATGCTTTGTATAGCATAATTTGCAAACAATGTTTTAAATAATTTGTTCCGCCGAATACCCACTTCTGTTTTTTCTTGCATCATGCTTAAATGTATATCTTGTTCAATTAACTCGGTTGCAATTTGCACATTAAGTGGGCTTACCATTAAATTACACTGAAACAAAGCGTTTTCCAGTGCGCCTCTTAAAGCATTTGGGAAGCAAAGGTACGCTACCCGTAGCCCAACACCAATTTCTTTTGACAGGCTAGACAAATAAATAGTTTGTGTAGGAAGCAAATGAAAGAAGGAAGACGGCGCATGTTGCGACGGGACAAAACAGGAAGCTTCATCTTCTAAAACAAGTAGGTTATAGTTCTTCAAAATAATAGCCAGTTCATTTCGCCTTGCCTGTGGCATGCAAATGCCCGTAGGGTTTGCGCAAGAAGGCGAAAAATAAACACCCTTTATTTTTGTGGTTTTACAAATTTTTTCTAATTGAGCAGGTATCATGCCATCTGCGTCATAAGGTATAGGTACTAGCTGTATGCCCAGCATGTTTGCAAGGCCAATAAAGTTTGAGTAGGTGTATTTATCAACAGCAATTTTGTCGCCTTCATGAAATAAAGCATTTAGCAAAAGAGACAACGCATTTTGCGTGCCGTTTGTAATAAGAATGTTTTCGGCATTTGCATGAATGCCAAATAAATTTAAATATGTTATAGCAGCATTTTTTTGTCGGGTAGTTCCCAAAGGGGCATGGTGTTCAAACAGACGTGACGCATCTGCTCTTTTTAAAATAGAGTGTGCCACATTGGCAATTATTTTACTGTGCGCAGGGAAATAAGGCACGGTATACCCTAGTTCAACAGCATATGTATAGCCCGCCCGAGGAATGACGGATTTTTCCATATGAACCCCTTCGCTTACAAATGTGCCACTGCCTGTAATGGCGTGCAATAGCCCCTTTTTTTCGCAAAGGGTGTAGGCTTTTGTTACAGTGTTCAAGCTAATGTCTAAAAAGTCAGCAAGCTCTCTTTGCGGTGGCAATTTGTCTCCTTCTTGCAAAGTGCCAGTTAAAATATCATGTTCTAGCAAAGCCGCTAAAGAGAGATACAAGGGCTTTTGCAAAGCCTCTTTTTGTGGCTTCCAAGACATGTAATAATTTTCAAAAGAATTGATAGGCATAGCATCACCTTCTCATAACATTGTAAGCAATACAATTATATAATTGTATTGCTTTTTTAACAACTATATAATACCAGTAAAAAGAAAAAAAGAAAAGAGGCATGATAATGCAAAAATGTTATGTTGTAGATGCTTTTGCAGAAAAAGTGTTTGAGGGAAACCCTGCAGCGGTTTGTATTTTGACGAACTGGCTTGCAGATGACTTGATGATGAACATTGCAAGTGAAAATAATTTGTCTGAAACGGCGTTTGCAGTAAAAACAAATAAAGGGTATACGTTGCGCTGGTTTACCCCTACAGCCGAGATTGACTTATGTGGGCACGCAACGCTAGCCACTGCTTATGTTATTATGAACTACTATGAGCCAAACCTTACAGAAGTTCACTTTTCTACCCAAAGCGGAGAGCTTACTGTGAATAGGAAGAATAATTTGTATGAAATGAACTTCCCTGCATACGAGCTAACACAAGTGCCTGTTACAAATTTAATGAAAGAAGTAATTGGCGTACGCCCACTTGAAGCGTGGATGGGCAGAGACCTTGTTTGCGTACTGGAAAAAGAGCAAGATGTGCAAAATGCAAATCCAGATGAAAAAGAGCAATTAAAGCTTGAGGGTGCGCTACTTCATATTACGGCAAAAGGAACAACGTACGACTGTGTGTCAAGAAGTTTTGCGCCTAAAATGGGTGTAAAAGAAGACCCTGTTTGTGGTTCAGGGCATTGCCATATTGTGCCACTTTGGGCGCGAAAATTGCAAAAAGAAGATGTTTTGGCACGGCAAAGGTCTACACGAGGGGGTACACTATACTGTAAAACCGAAGGTGACAGAGTACTACTAAGCGGGAAAGCGCAATTATATTCCATTGCAGAATTACAAATTTAAATAAAAAAGTTGATTCCTTTCAAGCATCCTATAAAAAATAGCACACCACAAAGCGGAGGGTGCTATTTTTTGCGTGAAAGGATAGGAAAGGTGAGCCACTAAGATTCTAAGCCCCTTTAAATTATAAATATGGTATAATAAAATGTAGGTACAATATGGATGGGACATAGTATTTTAAATAACAAGAAAACGGCATGAAATATATGCCGTTTTCTGTTTAGCAAACCCTTGAAATAACACAACATATTATTGACTTTTATGCCCTAAATACTTACACTTAAACAAGTATAAAAAGTTTTTGAAAGGTGAAGCGCAAATGGAAAAAGGAATTTCATATTTGAAAACGAAAGACATTTCTGTGCGTACTTTATGGCTGCTAGCCCTTGTGTTGGTTGCAGGCAAAGTGTTTTTATGCAGTTTTCAGCTTATATGGGCCTCACCTGACCTTTCCCCCCTAGATGACACCTTGATGTTTGACCTTGCTGGTAACATTGTAAAAGGCAACTGGCTGGGTGAATATAATGAACTTACACTTAGTAAACATTCTTTTTTTGCGCTATGGCTTGCTGGTGTGCATTTGCTTGGCATCAACTATTTGGTTGCAGGGCAGTTGCTGTTTGCCTTTGCTTGTCTAGTGCTGTTAGCGGCATTAAAACCGCTTTTTAAAACAAATGTGGCACGGTTGTTTATATTTACTGTGGTACTATTCACACCTGCCTCTTGGGCAGAATTTACCCTGCGTGTTTATAGAGACAACATTTATCCATCTTTGGTGTTACTTGCTTTTGCAGGGCTTTTGGGCGCATTGGTACGGTATAACCAGCCTGTAAAAAGCACAATTGGGTTTTACATTTGTGCAGGGTTTGGGTTTGGTGCTGCCTGGCTTACCCATGAAGACAATATCTTGTTACTTCCTTTTATTCTATGTGCGGTTCTTTTCTTTTTGTTAGCGATATGGTTTAACAAAAACGTGCAACAAAAAGCTGTTAAAACAGCCATGTTGTTATTACCGCTTACCCTTTATGTGGCATGTATTATGGCATGGAGTGGTATGAACTATAAACATTATGAGAGGTTTATCGTCAGTGACTATACGTCAGTAGAATTCAACGACGCTATGGGGGCACTTATGCGCCCCTACCCCGATGACCAAACAAGATATCTACCGCTTTCAAATGCGGCACGGTATGCCATTTATGATGTCTCACCTACCTTTGCAACAATTGAACCGTATTTGGAAAACAAAGATATTTACAATAGCTTTGGCAATGTAGAGGAAGAAGAAATTTATGCGGGTGGGTTGCACTGGGCTATTCGGCGTGCTGCGAGGGAAGCTGGTTATTATAGCGATGCAGCTACTGCGGAAATGTTTTATATAAAAGTTGCAGAAGAAGTGAATGCCGCTTGTGATGCCGGACTTATTCCTGCGGGACCTGTTCGAAGTGGAACATTCGCACCTTTCAAAACAGAATATATATTACCTACGATTGGAAAATTTTTCGAAGAAGTAAAAATGTTGGCTTTGTTTGAACAAACGCAGCCTATCACTACCCTTTCTATCGCCCGCCCTGACCAAAGTGAGGAATGGGAAAGCTTTTTGCATTGCGAAAGCACAAAAATTGCCATCGCCTATACAGATGATCCTTACTATTTTCCAAACAATCAACGTGCATATTTTTGTTTGAACAGTATTACTTGGTTACAACGCATTTTGCTTTGGCCCATGCTGTTGTGTGCCGTATTATGGCTTGTTACGTTTATAAAACGCACATGGCGGGGCTTGAAAAACAAAACAGCACTCTCACCACAATGGCTCGGAGATATTTTGATGATTGGATTTTTCTTGAGTGGAATTTTGCGCATGGTGGCAGTGGCATACATTTTTGCGGTTTCTTTCAGCATTCAAGTTTACTTGTTATACCTTGCGCCCGTTTGTGGTATGATGTTGACTTTTCTTGCTTATACAACCGCACAAAAGTTTGAACAATGGCGTGAAGCGTAACATGGTTTAGCATGAAGTAAAAAAGCAGAGGTGTTTTTGTGTCGGAAACATATGACAAGATTATTATTGGGGCAGGTTTGTATGGGCTATATGCTGCGCTTTTTTGCGCGCAAAAAGGGCAACATGTTTTGGTTTTAGAATGTGATGAAACTGCTTTTAGCCGTGCAACCTATGCAAACCAGGCACGGGTACACCAAGGGTATCATTACCCGCGGTCTCTTTCAACGGCAATTAAATCTGCACACTATTTTGAGCGGTTCAACAAAGACTACGCTTTTTGCATCAACAGCCAATTTGAAAAAATTTACGCCACCTCCAGTGAGTATTCTTGGTCAAACGGGAAACAGTTTAAAGAGTTTTGCAAAGCAGCCAATATTCCTTGCGAAGAATTGCACCCAGAGCGATTTTTCAACAAAGGCATGTGTGACGGTGCTTTTTTAACAACAGAATATACGTATGATGCCCTTGTTTTGAAAAATTATTTACTGGATGAACTTGCAAAGTATGCCACCAATGTACAAATAGAATATGGCGTAACCATAAAGCGTATTGAAAAACTACAAGATACTTATGAAATAAGTGTAACAGGAAACGAAACATACAAAACAACCTTTTTACTAAATGCCACCTATGCAAGTACCAACCAAATTTTAGAAATGGTAGGGTATGAAAAGTTTGGCATTAAGTACGAAATTTGCGAAATTATTCTATGTGATGTAAATGAAAAACTGAAAGATATTGCGTTCACTGTAATGGATGGACCATTTTTTTCTATTATGCCGTTCGGAAAAACAGGCGTTCATTCGTTAACGTCGGTTACTTTTACGCCGCATACCGTCAGCTATGACGCTTTGCCAACTTTTACATGCCAAGAAAAAAGTGATGGATACTGTTCCCCTTTGCATTTGGGAAATTGTAATGACTGCCCTGCAAAACCTGCAACGGCATACCCCTATATGTCAAACTTAGCAAGAAAATACATGCGTGAAGAATATGGGTTTTCATACAAAGAATCTCTGTTTTCAATGAAGCC
>CAZWXJ010000018.1:0-20880 GCA_964637735.1 uncultured Oscillospiraceae bacterium
GAGCCAGGATCAAACTCTTCATTAAATGGTATCTAAACCAGCTAATGCTGAATTCAAATCTCTCTCAAAACGCAATCACTTGCGTCCTTCAATTACCGTGTAAAAAGTCAGTTCCGAAAAACTGTTCCTCACACTTTGCAATGCTTTTTTTGGTGCCATTGCCCACCAACTTAACAGGGTCCGTCAAGTCTTTCTTTTCTTTCCATGTTGTTTAATTTTCAAGGTCCAATTCGCACACAAATTCTATTTGCGGCGGACTTTTATTGTACCCTATTCTTCATGGTAATGTCAACAGATATTTTATGAAAAAATAAGGTTTTTTGCAAAGCCCGTTTCACTCAGCAGAACCTGTGTCACGATTTATGATTATACGTTTCTGCAAGGGTACTGTCAAGCATTTTTGTAAAAAAGATTTTCAAATGCCCTTTTTCGTCAAAAAGCTGTAAAGTGAATTTGCCATGTGCTTCTGTTTTGTTCATTATTCTTACTTCGTCAGGTTGTAACTATCCTCTATCATTTCCAGAAGTATTTCTTCTTCCACCATTAAAATATCTACTGTGTTCCAGTGTGTATGGTTCATGTGCCACCCAGGTGTAACCGCATCTGACACGCTTCGCCAAAAATCTGCCTTTTGTGGCTCACATTTTAAATTCACGCACTGCTGTCCGTCCTTTTCTATAAAAAGGGCAAACCATTTTTTATTATGCTTGTGCCGTAAAACGGCATGCTTGTTGTTAGGTGGTTTTTGAAACGGGTAATCTTTCACTGCGCCCGCATAAGTAAGCCCGTGCAAAATCAATTCTTCTTTTGTCATGTTTCACCTCCGCTTGCATAACATGCCTTTTTCTATATATAATATATAGTAATACTTATTATATAAGAAAGGACACCTATTATGAAACAATTTATACCGCTTGAAAAACAAAGCAAAAAAGCCAAGCGGGCAGAACACCAACGCAAGCGTAAAAGCTGGAATGGTGTAAACCCCGTTACCAAGAAAGACATACCGAAAACTGTTTACAGCAGAAAACGAACCCGCCGAAGAAATGATGAACATTTCAGTGGCGGGTTTGTTTATGCAGTTTTCTATTACTTTTCTTCTGCTTGTGCAGCTTCAGGTGCTGCTTCTACAGTATCAGTAGGTAGTGTTACTTTAATAATACCTTTTTTGTACCCCCATTTTGTAACCAAATAAGTTGGTATAAGCAAAATGATGATGAGGAACCCTTGAAATGTGCTTACAACAGTTGGTGCAACAATACATAATACTACCATAACAATTGCGGGAATGATAACAGCGATAAGCCTGTTGCTTGCTTTTGCGCCGCCACCAATGCTACTGCTGAAAATGCCAAGCCCCATAGAACCAAACAATGCCGGCAAAATGTAGTTTCTGGCAATTGTTACACTTGGCAAAGACAAAACTGGTTGTAGCGGCTTCATAAGCAGTACCCCAAGCGCAATAATAACAATGGTTACAATAGACGATACACTTACCGCTATAGCAGAAACAACGTCTGCATTTTCTGTGCCATATTCAATGTCTAAAATTTTCAGCGCATTGGTTGCCACAGGAAGTTTCAAGTTCAATACGTTCCCTGTAATAAGTGTTAAGTAAATAGAACTGCCCAAAATAGGTGTGTACGAAATAACTTCGGAAAGGGCAATTGGAATAAACACCATAAGCAAGCCTGCCGCCGCTTTAATAATATTGGTAAAACCTGGGAAAATGTTGTAGTAAACGGAAACAACAACGGGCATGCCTAGCATAATGATGATAGCAATAACCGTAAAAATACGCCCAATTCTATGCATCGAGTTAATATATTCTTCTTTTGTTCTTACTTGATTATTTTGATTTTCACTCATTCTTTTGCCCCCCTAACCGAACAGATTCGTCCACAATACCGAGGACGCCATTGCAATAATTAATGCAAATGCCAATGTAAAATTGTTCAACCATTTCATGTTCAGTTTATTGGCAATAAGCGTTACCACAACACTAACAGCCATACTTGTAATAATGGTTAATATAGGCACCAACCCTTGCATGAGCATAGGAACTAAGAAAACCACCATGATAACAAGCATGAAAATGCTTCCGCTAAGTGTGCCCCAGCGTTGGTCTTTTTCTTTCATTTTCATGGTGCCTGTTTGAATAGGTTTTGCCATGAACAAAGAGCCCACAGCACCGCCTAAAATACAAATTGTCATAACATACATAATTAAGTTAAAGTCAGTGGCTGTGGCGGTAACCAAGTCAACCCCAGCAGAAGATAGCGCCATGTCAGCCGCCATAATTTCATACCCCACCGAACCAATAACCGATAATCTCCACCATGGCCATGGAATGCCCAGCATAGCTGCCAAGCCAAAAAAGCCAACCACAATGGCAAGTGACGGTACAATGGTAGCCGTAACAGTTGATTTTACAACATTCATAAGTTGTTCTTTTGTGTAGCCAATTTCGTATGCCCGCACCCATGACTTACGCAAAAATACAAATGCAAATAATAGAACAAAACATATACCACCTATAACCAGTGCATAAATCAAACCGCTTTCAGCAAGTTCCATAAAAGTCATAAACAGTTCCTCCCTTTTCGTAATACCCTTCTTTAATAAACGTCAGTTTTATTTATTTTTTTGTAGCCACGCATATGCTAAGTACGCATAAGCTGCCGCCCCTTGTGAAAGAACATCTTCATTAAAATGTGCTTTCGGGTGATGCATTGTGTACTCGTATCCTTCATCAATGCTACCCGCAGAAAGCATCATCATCAAGCCAGGTACATGTTCAGTAACAAATGAGAAGTCTTCTGACCCGCTCATTTTGCCCATGCCAATCATTTCAGCAGGTGGTACTTTTTGTGCGCCAAACAAGTCCGTCAGCGCTTCACGTACATCGTTTGAAACGTTTTTATCAATGATGACGGAAGGGCACCCTTCTTTAATTTTTGCATCTACTGTAGCACGGTACGTTTTAGCAACGCCCTCTGCAATTTCTACAACACGTTTCAAAATCAGTTCACGGTCTTCTTTGTCATAGGTACGAATGGTACCTTCCATCATGGCAGTGTCTGGAATAACGTTAGAGGTTGTACCACCATGCATTTGCCCAACCGTTACAACTGCATTTGCACCACTGCCAATTTCACGGCTACGAATAGCTTGTAGTGCAATATGTGTGTTTGCCGCAACCAAAAGTGGGTCAATGGCTTTTTCAGGCATAGCACCGTGCCCGCCTTTACCTTTAATGTCAATGGTGAACCAGTCAGACGCTGAGCTAAATGCGCCTTCATCAGGAATGATAACCGTTCCTGTAGGAATGGGCATGCCTGCTGCAATGTGGAACATAACGGCAGCATCTACTTTTGGGTTTTCCAAAATGCCGTCCGCTACCATTGCTTTTGCGCCAGCCAAAATTTCTTCACCTGGTTGGAACATAAATTTAACGGTACCTTCCAGTTCGTCTTCATGTTGTTTCAAAAGTTTTGCCGCACCCAGAAGCATGGTTGTATGAAAGTCATGCCCGCATGCGTGCATCATGCCATTGGTAGACTTAAATGGTTCATCTGCTTCTTCTGTAATAGGCAGTGCATCCATGTCTCCCCGTAGCAAAATAACCTTGCCTGGCTTTTTGCCGCCCGCCATAGCAGTAACACCCGTACCCGCTATGCGTTTTACATTGTCATACCCAAATTCTTTCAGCTTGCCTTCAACAAAAGCCGCTGTATTTGGTAAGTCCATACCAATTTCAGGGTTTTCATGTAATTGTCTTCTGTATGCAACCAATTCTTCTTGCATGGCTGCAGCTTCTTGCAAAATCATGTCTTTCATACAAATTCTCCTTTTTCATATATAGTTGGAATGCACTTATAGTAGCACCACAAAAAAACAAAGTCAACGAAACGTCTTTGCTGGGAAAACAATTTTAAAGAAACCATAGGAATGCCTAATATTTCATTTTACAAATACCTTTTCTGTTGTGATAATGTCTAATAATTTTAAGTATAAATGAATATAAAAAATACGCTTGCAAAGGCAAGCGTATTTAAAATGAAACTTATTCTTGTGGTTCTTCTGGTGCTTGCGGTTCTTCCGCAGTCGGGAATGGTGTGCCTTGCACAGGTTCTTGTGGTGCAGGTTGTGCAGTTGGTACTACATAGTTCGGGTTTACAGTTTCCGTTGTATCTGCATTGTTTTGCCCGCTAAAATTCACTGGGGTGGCATCTGTTAAAAAAGTGGGTAGTTGTTGAATGATAGACCAGTATTTGCTTTGTGGCAGTGGGCGGTCTCCGAAGAACACACGCACACGTTCTGATTTTGAGAGATACATAACAGATAAACAGAAACTTACCACAAGGCTAATAGCCTGCCAAATAATGGTGCTAATTAAATTGCCTGTTCCCCACCAGCTTAGTGTAAGGAAAACAGAAGATAATACACTACCACCAGCTATTAAAAGCATTGTTAGCACATAGGTATCGAAAAACTGTGGGTTCACTTCTTTTAATTGTTTGGCGGCCATAAAGTATAGCACGCCACCGCCAATCAGCGCAGCGGCATCTACTAAAATGCCTACTACATACATAATGCCGCCTACCAGCAAGAAAGGCACTGCCCCTAGTACAGCAAGTGCGCCAATTAAAATAAGTAGCCCGCCACCTACAATGCTAAGCCAATAAATAACTGATAGAAAACCATCAAGTCTTCCATATTCATAATTGTTGTTCAAATCTCATTCCTCCAAAATAATATATATGTTGCATTACATTTTATTTTATCGATTTTTCATCTTTTTTTCAAGAACATGCAGAAGATATGTATAGTTGTACATAAAATAATACTCTTTTACGAACCGTATTAGGTAAAATTCTAAGACTTGCCACCGCTTTTAAGCCTTACATTACTCTTCCTGCGCTTGTAATGTTGGCTGTGCTTCTGCTTTATATGCATATTGCACTTTACGCCGTGCACCCATTGCCATAAACATAACTTGTGCCAAAACACCTGCTACAAACAAAATTGTCCATTCGTCATATAAAACAAACGCACCGTAAATGCTTTGTGTAAAGAAGAATAACACTGCCAATGCAATAAATATTGGCACACCAAGTAACTTATATTTGTTGTTTTTATATGCGGTTGTGTTATTGCGAGCATACGAAACAGCCATGCCAATTGCAAAAAGGGCCGCTAACAACAACACTGCTAGGTTAGAAACAACCAACAGGTCATCTCCTGTTCCGTTTGTGCCAGCGGGTGCAGCAACAGGAACAAACTCTTCTTCTACTTCCTCTTCTTCCGGTGTTTCTTCCTCTGTTTCCTCTTCGCTTATAGCAGAAGCAGTGCGATTTCCTGTACTTGTAGAAGGGGTCGTTGTGGTTACCGCAGGTGGGGTCGTTGTTCCGCCTCCTGTAGAAGGAGGTTTAACCCAGCTGATTACATAATTTGCTGTGGTTGCGTTCCCAGCAAGGTCTACAACCGCAACCGTACCACTTATATTGGCTTTGAATTCTTTAGTAAATGTTTTATCATCCACACGGGTCCAATCTGTCAAATCTTGCACAGGTTCATCTGCTGTTAAAGTGGCTACAACTTTCCCACTTGTAGCAGTAGATGGTGTGTAGGTAATGGTCACAACAGGCAGGGTCGTGTCTACAATCACAGCACTTTTATCAGTCGTTTTTATTATTTGGGCGCCAGTATTCCCTGCTAAGTCTGCATAATCAACCGTAAATGCTACTTCCCCTTCGGAGTACCCGCTTGGTATTACAAGTGATGCAGAATATGTATCGCCTACATTGGTTATGTCTGTAACAGTCACATTGCCGAATTTCACTTTTAAAGTTGTGTCATCAAGTTCTTCACTTGCCGTAAAGGTAAGCGTTACTTTTTGCCCTTCTTTTGCATAGTTTGTGCCACTTTCACTGCTAATCTGCACAGGTGAAAGCACTGGCAGGGTCGTGTCTACAATCACAACACTTTTATCAGTCGTTTTTATTATTTGGGTGCCAGCATTTCCTACTCGGTCTGCATAATCAACCGTAAATGCTACTTCACCTTCGGGGTACCCACTGGGTATTTTAAACGTTGCACAGTATGTAGTATCTTCTACATTCGTGATGCTTGTAGCCGCGTAACCACCAAATTTCACGTCAATTGTTGCTTCATCAAGCGCTTCATTTGCAGTAAAAGTCAAAAACACTTTTTGCCCTTCCCGTACACGGGTTGCGCTATTTTCGCCCACAATACGCACAATCGAAATGTTTGGCGGTGTGGTATCGGGTATAAAACTATCTATTTTAATGACAGCTATTCCTGTTTTTTTCCCATTTGGCGTAGAAACTATTATTGTTTCTGATACATTATCCTCATAAGATTTTACCCACATTTTATCATTATTATTTCCCTCAACTTTTTCCCACTCATCCCCTGGGCATAGAATAGGGTTTTGCGTTATAATAGTTACTATTATTTTACCATCTGTTTCGGGTGAATAAAGCACATCTTGAACAAGGTCTTGCGCACGGGGTGCTTTTGCAAGCGGTGTGCCTTCTTCCGTCACCACAAGCACTTCACCTACATAGTGCACCGTTATTGTAGTTGTGCCATCTACCGCAATGGGTTGTTGTTCAAACAATTGCAACACATACCCGCTTACATTTACCGGTTGCACATTTGTGAATGCGCCTACCTGCCCTTGTACAACTGCACGCATGGTCGTGTCTTCTATACCGTCAAACACATATAACACAGTACTTGCTGTATAATGACATCTGCTTTTTCTTGCGCAACGCTCGACGTTTCTTGTTCTTGCACCGCCGAAGATGCGGGTACGTCCATATTCTCTGCTGACATATTGCCTACAGGGAAAAGCAAAACCAAAAGCACAATTGCAGTAAACACTGTAATCACTTTTAACACATTGCTTTTTAAAACTTTTTCTTTCAAACTGTCCACTCCTCAAAACCGAATACAACTATGCTTTTTATATTGGCATATCGAGGTTTATTGTACCATGCAAACCCGCTTGTTGCAAAGAAAACCATTGCACGCCGCCGTATTGCTTCTTTATTTGTATAAAATGTCTAAAACCAGTTTCCATATTTCTACATTTGGGTTCATTATTTAGTGAGAACTTTTTGAAAAACGACGTTCATAAGTCTTAATATAGCAAAGCAGAAGAGAGATGCTATCACTGCATCTCTCTTCTGTTAATATATTTTTTGTTATGCAAGAAACGGTGAAACAATAACCCAGCAACAAATAGCAATAAACAATAATGTGCCCACGTTTAAAAAAGCAGTTGCATTGCTTATATATTCTACATCTTTATGCAGTGCATCTTGTTGTAATTTTTTATCTTTTCTGTGGCGCAAAATAAGCAAAACCCCTGCTGCTACACCTACTACCAATAGCCCTGTAAGATATACTGTGTATATTTGTAGAGCTGTTTCGTTTTTGCTACGCAGCACAATAGAACCAATGCCTGCGCCTGCCGTAAAGTTTATTAGCATATGAATGATAATGGAATATTGCACCGAGCCCGTTTCATAAGTAATATACGCAAATACATACCCCATAAGCCCTGCATATAAACTTTGCCCAAAATTTAAATGGAACAACCCAAAAACAACCGCCACCCAAAGGCAGTAGGTTTGTTTTCCATACATGCCAGCTTTTTCATACACCAATTTACGAAAGACGAGTTCTTCCATAACAGGCGCAACCACCACACCAAACACAAATAGCACCCACGGGGAAACGCCTGATGCAACTATGTTTTGCGTGGTAACGGTGCCTGTTTTACCGATCCATTTCTCAATCATCACCGCAGCATAGTTTACAAGGGTTACCATTGCATAAAGCGCAGGGTAATACATAAGCACCTGCATAAAAGGTATTTTCTTTTTTGCTTCTACTTTGGGCCAACTTTTTTGCTTCGGAGATTTGCGCAAAATAAGAAGCATAAGCGGAAAACCCATGAGGTACATGCACGCATAAATAAGCGGCATACCAAAAAAGCTATTTTGCAATAGTTTTGGGGCAACTGTATAAACTGCTTGCATAATAATTGATGGCACCATTATTTGAAAAAGAAGCAATACCAAAAACGCCCACCCAAGCCTTTTATAAGCAAGCTTTGCCTCTTTAGGCATATCTATGGTTCGCTGCTCTTGCAGTACATCACTTTGTTCCATCTTATCAGTCATTTATAAGGGTGCTCCTTCAAGTAGTTGTTGTTTTATGGTGCATACAAAGGCTATTTATATCACCTGGTTTGCAGTGGCTATGCGTACTGCGTCTGCGGCGTTAATGGCACCCAGTTTTGAAAACACCTGTTTCGTCATGCTTTTTACTGTGTTGATGGATATTTGCATGGCTTCTGCCGTTTCTTCACGGGTGAGCCCATGGCTCAAGTTTATCATCAGTTCAACTTCTCTTGCGCTTAAGCCAAAATCTATTCTGAAATCATTGTGCTCACGGCGGTACTTTCCAATAATATACGCTTGCCGTTTTGCATATGTTGTAGACTTTGCCCGCATCTCTTCAAGCCAGCTTTCAGGTAGTTCATTGTCTTTAGCCGCTAGCGCTCGCTCACATAATACACGTGTTCTGTTTCCATATTCAACAAATGGCATAAATAGTTTATTTCCCGCTGCAAAATCATATGCTCGTTTGAAAAAGAGTAATGCACCACGCTTATTATCAGTGGCTTCATAAATAATGGCTCTTCCTAAATAGATATGAATGAGATTGATGACCGATGATTTCCTTTTTGCCATCATTTCAAATTGGTTTGACAGTGCCAGCGCCTCCGCATATTGCTCGGCCCCTATTAAAGAGCGCAACCGCACTTGAATTGCCCTGTCAAGGCTAATTGGCGCAAACCCTTCTTGCACAGGGTCACGTACCCACGGCGCCACTTTTTCTAGTTCTCCAATATCTGCATAAAACCAGCTTTGAATAATATCCCAAATGCCTTGGTTGCTTGCTCGTTCGTCTGCTTTATATTTCGCTACAAAATCTAGTGTTTCCAAAAGCAATTTATACTTCCCTTGTGCAAAATAAATGCGCACAAGCACAAACAACGCATTTCCCACAATGTCAAATTGGTCATTCGCATAGGCCGTGTACACTGCTTGGTATGCGGATTCAATCGCATCTCTTGTTTGGTCCATCAAAAACAGTGCTTCACTTTTGCATAGGTCTCCTAACCCACTGCCTGCCCCATGCATTACTTGCGCCATGTAGGGTGTACCTACCTCAAAACAGTGCAGGCTTTTTTCAAGTTCGCCAGCATCTGGGTTGCGCAAGTGTATACCAGGTCCTAAATCAACAAGTTTCACACTTTTATTCCAGCGGCTACTGCCGTTTGGTAAAAGCTTTGCCGCTTGTTCAAAATATACTTCAAACCCATTTTCCTCACGTGCAAAAGCAAGTAGCCCACGGGCTGTGTAATACTCACCTAAAACGTTGTCGTCTGCCACTTCATTTTTAAAAATTTCATTTTCTACTTTTTTTAGCGTTTCTGCCGCTTCTCTGAAAAATAAATTATTTGCCAGCATCATTGCCAATACAATGCGTGTCATCGGGTGCTTTTCTTTAAACTCTTCAGGTAATTTTTTTATTTGCGCTATTAAAAAGGCTGCCCGGCTGTAACTATGCCTCTCTGCTTCTATTCGTTGCAATGCCTCCCAAAGTTTTGCATATTGCCCGCATTGGTTGTAGTATACAACGGCATCATAATAATGGCCATTTTCAAAGCACCAGTCTGCCACTTCTTCATATGTTTCGTTCCGTTCTTGCAATTTTATGCTTTGTAGTTTGTCTTGCAAAAACTCTAAATAAAATGGGTGAAAAGAAAGCCGCATGTCATTTACATCATATTGAATAAAAATATTCCCGTTTAACAGTTGTGCAATTTCTCTTGGTTCTTCATCTGTTATAGCCTGCACTAGCCCACGTGGAAAAGATTCAGAGACTGACAGCTTAATCACCAAATCTTGCTCAGCGGGGGTATATTGCGAAAAGATCTCTTGGTCAAACAAAGCAAACAGCGTTGGCTTTGTAACGGACAGATCAATATCACCTCGCAAAGGTTGTGCACCCCTTTGTATGGCAAGCGCCACCAAAGAAAGCGCCACTGGCCACCCTGCAACATATTCATCTACTTGTTGCAGCGCCGCACGAGATAAATGCAAGCCCCATAAAATTAAAAATTCTTCTGTTTCTTTTTTGGTAAAACGCAATTCAGTTGAACTAATTACATGTGGCACAACAGGAAGTTGCTGCGTGAAAACAGGCCACTCACGTGTAATTAATACAATATGGCTGTTTTCCATTCCAGCGGAAATTAAATAATACAAAAATGTTAAAACGGCAGGTTCTTCAATCACATGCAAATTATCAAACACAAATACAACTGTTTCTTCGTCGTGGTATAGCTCTTCTGAAAGCGCTATGAGAAACTGTTCAAACATCTGCATCGTCTCAGGGAAATCCATCTGTTTCATCTTTTCCCCAAGGCGGTCATTTTTTTGTGCAAAAATAGTGGTTAGGTGGTCCCAAAAGCGCAGGGGCATGTTGTCTGCAATCGAAAAGGGCACCCATACCGTTCTATAAGGACGTTCTGAAAGATATTGCGAAACAGCCATCGTCTTCCCGAACCCCGCCCCCGCATGCACCACAATAAGTGGGGAAATAAAAGCCCGTTCAATGTCTGCGTCTACACGCGGCCTTGTTAATATATAGTTTTGTGCGCTTGGCACGTTGTTTGCGTTTGGCATTGATACACTCACCTCCGGTTTTCAAAGCGGATGTAATAGTAAGATGCAATAACAATAGGTACTTATATTATATTACATTTTAAATAGCGTTTCCAGTATACACACGTTGGTCAAAAAAATGGTAAGAAAACAATAACATCAATTGAAAATAAATCCTACCGAAAGGGTGTTGTTTGCGATATTGATTTTTCATAAAATGAAAATAAGCAATAAACCCGTGAACTTACATATTTAAAGGCTTCGTGCCAATTTAGCAATGTAATTGTAAACAAGAAATGAGCTTGATATATATGACAAAAAACAAAAAGAATATGAAAAACAAAGCTTATGCTACCCGCATAGGTGTTGTTTTAATCGTTGTGTTTTTATGCGTTGTATTTCCATTACTAAATGCTTTTCATGTTGCGGCAGATGATGGATTCGAAAACCCTATTATTCAAAATGAAGAACCCGCCGCAAACGAAGCGGAAGGCGAGCCTGAGCCACCCGCCCCCGATGAAGTCTCTTCTAATGCACAAGAACCTGAAGCACCTGCGGAAGACAGCTCTTCTGATGGTTCGCAGGTAGTTCCAGAAGAGGATTCTTCACATGAAGAACAAATAGACGAAAGCAATAGCACAAGTATGCCCGAAGATACCGAAGATGTCTCTTCTGACATATTTGAAGAAACACCTGATGAAATTTTGGAAGAAGAACTTGAAGAAGTTGAAGAGGAAGAAGATGAGGACCCTCTTGTTTTATTACCCAGCCCCACAGGATATCTTTTTCGTAATACCTTTCTTGAGCCCGCTCATCAAAAATATATAACCCCTGTCGGAGACGGCTCTTACAACCTTACCCTAGAAGTAACAGGAAATAACCAAGTGGAAGAACACCCAGCTAACGTCGTCATCATTCTTGACGTTTCAGCGTCTACCACGCCACTTATGCTTGCAAGTTTTAAAAGCGCTTCACGCAGTTTAGCTGACATTTTATTAACCCCTGAAAACGCAAGCTTGCCACCCGAAAAACAAGTGCGTATTGCCATTATTACTTTTGCAGAAACATCATACATCCATGGCACCTTCACTTCTGACAGAAGTGTATTCGAAGCCTACATCAACTCTATCGACTCACATGATGGTGAAATTCGAACAAACTGGCAAGGTGCTTTAGAACATGCTGACAACCTTTTAACAGCCGTTACTGCCACCTACCCCACAGCAAAAAAATATGCGTTATTTTTAACTGACGGCGCACCTAATATAAAATCTCCAGAATATATTAACTATGTAGAAGCAGAAAACCGTGCAACCAACATGATAAAGGGCGGCACCGCATTATATACCATAGGTGTATTAGACAATAATAACCAAGGCGCTGTACTAATGCCCTATGTCAGAGTTGCCGCTGGTGAAGGCATTGCTTTTCAGCCTTCTGACTATACATTAACCCGCACAAGCGGGTATGACCTTGCCACCAACACGCTCACAGTACGTTCTTATATGTTCGCTGGGGCTACTTCCAGTGCAGCTGGCAGGTATTTTATTGTAGACAAAGACACCGACCAGCAGTATATTAACGCTTTCAAAAAAATCTCGGCAGAAATTAGCGAGACCACACGTTACACCAACATTACCATTACGGACACATTAAGCGAATATGTCACGCTATTAAATGAAGTGGATGGCACAGGAACCATTCAAAATTGTACGGTTGAAAAAGTCTTCAACAATATCTCTACCCCTATTAACAACTGTACCGTTACTTATAATGACGTCACAAAACAAATCACTTTCAAAATTGGCGAAGAACTTGACCATCAATCTATTTATCGGTTAACGTTTCAAATCACACCTTCGCAAAAAGCGTATGACGAACTGTCAATAGCGAGACAAACAGAACAATTTACCACATATGACGGATACCTACATATTGGCGACACTAGCACTGGTGTAACCAGTGAAAATCAATACGGTTATTATTCTAATACCAATGCCACTATCACTTTTCAAACTATAAAAAGTAGTGGAAGCTTGAATGCTATGCAAACCGGCACCCCTTTTAAGCAACCCGTTATACAGCTTGAACTCGGCAGCATTCATGTTACAAAAATATGGAAAAACGATGACCCTTCTGACAGACCTTCCTATATCGACATTATTCTTATGCAAGATGGTAAAATTTATGCCGCAATTGATGTATCTGCCTCAGACGATTGGGAAGTGACGTTTAATGATATTCCCGGCGGGCCAACTGGGCATGTGTACACCCTTATGGAAATTCCCACGGACAATTATGAAGCGACCTATACACCTGGGGAAATCACCTACAAGGGGTTATCATCACGCACATTAGAATTTAGCATTATTAATACGCCAGATGGCACACACACAACTGACCTTTCTTTTGTGAAAACATCTGCCCCGTATTACTTAAACGGAATGCCTACGAATGACCCGTTGTCAAACGCTGTTTTTAGCCTTTATGTTTGGACGGGTACAGGCACGCCCTCTTCTACTGCCCTTGTTACACCTGCAACCATTGCAAACGGGCAATGGAAGCTTGAAACCACAACAACCAGTATGTATAACGGGCAAGTTTATCTTTCTGTACTGGTAAAAAAGGATGCCTATTACCAATTAGTGGAAGACACAGCGCCCGCCAATTACCAAGCACCCACAGGGCAATGGCGTTTTCAACTAAATGGGCACAACCAAATTGATATTAACACCATACAAGTTATTTTAGGAGAGAACGGCACAACGCCTCCACCTTTTGAAGTAACAGATGACGGACCCTTCGCAGGGCAGCTTACTTTGGTAAATGTACCTGCATATGAAATGCCTGCAATGGGCGGCATAGGCACTACTGTATTTTTTGTTGGGGGGGTGAGTTTGATGTCTGCCGCCGTTTTAATATATTTGCACACAAACAAAAAGAAGAAGCGTATCAATAACCTAGCACACTTCTAACAACAAAACCACACCTACCATTTGGTTATTATACAAAACACAAAAATGCAACCATAGCGGTTGCAAAAAACAAAATTAGGAGACAAACACATGATGAAAAGTAAAAAAATCTTTACTGCTTTGCTTTCACTGGTACTCATTTTTTCAATGGGTTTTAGTGCATACGCAGCAGACCCTGCTGGTACAGAAAACAACCCTTACCTAGGCGGAAATGCCTTCAATTCTTCAGACGATAACTTTATTGCCCTGCGCAAATTAGACATTAGTGCTTTTGAAAAAGACAAAGCCGCCGCACTTATTGCAAGCGGAAGCCTTTCAGCAGGGGGCACCGTAAGCTATTATGGTAACGCACCTGTTGGTACTGCCCTAAACGGCACTGACATTGTTGGTTATTACACCACTTCTGATGATGCTGTTACAAAACACAATGTTACCTTAGCTGAACTAAACGCACTTGATAACATCAAATTTCGTATTGAACAAGTAGAACTTGGCGCTGACAAAACCCCTGGCAGCACAAACCCTACTGACTATGTACAAGTTTCTGGTGGTATTGACAGTTATGCACTAACAAGAAATGGCGGCCAAATTGGATGGACCAGATTACCAAATGGCACATATCGTGTTACTGAACTGTTAGGTGACACTGGGCATCCTGTTGGTGCAACTAGCTATATTATTTCTTTACCCATGGTAAACCCCGCTGACCCATCACAAACTATTAACACCGTATACTTATACCCCAAAAACCGTGCAGTAGGCAAACCTGTTGTTGAAAAAGAAAAACCATCTATCAATGACTATAACGGAAACATTTTAACTTGGACAATTAAAGCTGAAATTCCTGCTACTTTGAAACCTGTAATGGGATTTCAAGACTATACCATTTCTGACACCATGGCAGGCGGTCTTCAATATGCAGGCAATTTAAAAGTTTATTATCTCTCAGGTGGTACTGAAGTTGTTCTAGAAAAAGGAACAGATTACGCAACTTCTGTTCAACCTGGAAACACTTCCATGACAATTGAATTAACTGCTACTGGCTTTAACAAATTAGGTACTGCGTTATCAAGTAGCATAGATGCCGACGCAAACGGACGTTACATTTTATATGTTAAATATGACACTGTTATTTCTCTTACACAAACCCAATTTGAAAATGCCGTTACTCTATCTAACAGTGTAACACTGTACTTTATCAATAGTGACGATTCTCGTTACTCTGACTCTACAGGCCCTGTTGTAATTGAAGACTATGCTGCTTTGAAAGTACTGAAAACCGATGCGGTTGACAATACCATATTGCTAGCAAATGCAAAGTTTAAAATATACACAAAATTAAATGCAGGTGGCACAGCTGTTGACGGGACAAGCGCATTGAAAAATGCTGCTGGAACAGAAATTGTTTTCACAACTGATACAAATGGTGAGTTCTTCTACGGCGGGTTAAGCGAAGGCCATTACTACATTGTAGAAACCACTGCACCAACTGGCTACAAAACCTTAAACGGTTTTACAGAAATTGAAATTTCTGCCAACGCAGTACAAGGCAATGTTGTTAAAGAAGCAACGATTGTAAACTACAAAGACAACGGGCTAACACTACCTAACACAGGTGGCATCGGCACAATCGTGTTCACATTTGTTGGGCTTGGTCTCATCACCATTGCTGGTATTATTCTAATCATCGGCAAAAAAAGAAACAAAGACAACGCTTAATATTTAAAACATAGAAAGAGACAGACATGATAAAAAGAAAAAACATGATTACTGTGCTGCTTTCTCTGGTGCTCATACTCTCTACGAGTATGAGCGCCTTTGCAGCAAGTGACGGTTCACAAGCATACCCGCACAAAGGCGGCGAAGATTTTGCCCATGCAGATGCGAACAATATTTACCTCTACAGCCTTGACATTCGCACCTTTGAAGAAACAAAAGCCGCTCAGTTAAAAGCGGCAGGGCAACTCTCAGAAGGTGGAACCGTATATTACACAGGAAATGCTGCCATTGGTGCAGACTTACCGAATGATGCCGTGATTGGTACCTATACCACATCAGACGCACCTGGTATAAAAGTGAATGTTACCATGGGCGAGCTCAGGCGGCAATACAATATCAAATTTCGTATTGAGCAAGTACAATTAAGCGCAGGCAAAACATCAGGCAGCATAAACCCTCTTGACTACGAGCCAGTTCCTGGTGGTATTGTTAGCCATGGCGTTACCTTTGTTGACGGTAAAATTTCATGGACAAACCTACCAAATGCTACCTACCGTGTTACACAAATAGACGGCACAACTGCATACCCTGTAAGTGCAAGCAGTTATATTGTTTCACTACCTATGGTAGACCCTGCCGACCCTACACAGCTTATTAAAGATGTTTCCCTACACCCCAAATTGCGTTCTAGCAGCGCCCCTTATGTAGAAAAGGTAAGACCATCTTTTGATGACTACAACGGGAACACTGTATCTTGGACGATTCTTGCCGAAGTGCCACCTACCTTCGTTACAGCCACTACGCCACAAGGTTATGACATTGATGACAGAATGAGCAACGGCTTACAATATGCAGGGAATTTAAAAATATATTACCTTTCAGGCGGCACAGAAGTTGTGCTGGAAAATGGTGTTGATTATAAAGCAACTGTGCAAAATAACAATACCTCGTTAAATATTGAATTTCTAGATGACACTGGCATTCCAAAAATTGCAAGCGCTATGCCTGCCGGCATTGACCAAGACGCAGCTGGGCGCCATATTTTATATGTTACGTATGACACTGTGGTAACCCTTACCCAAGCAGATTTTGAAAATGCAATCTCCCCTACCAATGAAGTGGAACTTTATTATGCCAATAGTGACAGCACCGCTTATTATGCAAACCCGCCCGCAGTTATACTAGACGAATTTGCGGCCATAAAAGTTATTAAAAAAGACGCAACTGACACCACTACACTATTACCAAATGCAAAATTTAAAATATATACAAAACTAAACAGTGGTGCCACTGCCGTTGACACGACAAGTGCTCTAAAAAATGCAACAGGTGTTGATATTCTCTTCACCACTGACGCAAACGGCGAATTTTTCTGCGGTGGTTTAAGCCAAGGTTATTATTACATTGTAGAAACCACTGCACCAACTGGCTACAAAACCTTAAATGGCTTCACCGAAATTGAAATTACTTACAATGACGCAGCTGGCAGTGTTGTGCAAGAGGCTACCATTGTGAACTACAAAGACAACGGTTTAACCCTACCTAACACTGGCGGTATCGGCACTGTCGCATTCACCTTTGTTGGGCTTGGGCTCATCTCCATAGCGGGCATTATTTTAGTGCTTAGCAAAAAAAGAAGCAAAAACAACGCTTAATAAAGCGGAAAGGAGAGGATTATGAAACGCATACACTCATACATACTGGTATTTTTACTATTTGTAGCAGGGCTTGCCATTTTACTATACCCCTCTATTAGCAACTGGTATAACGAACAATATCATATCGAGTCCATCCTCTCTTATGACACCGCTATTGAGGAAACTGCTGAGCAAGTGCTTGAACAAGAATTGCAAAAAGCGAAAGACTATAACAATGCACTTACTGGCGAAGGCGTTATTGACCCCTTTATACCAAACAGCACACACGAACTACCGCCTGACTATCTCTCTATACTAAATGTAAGTGACGGGGTAATGGGTAGCTTGTCTATTCCGGCAATCGGCGTAGAGCTTCCCATTTACCACGGTACAACACAACACGTTCTTGAAAAAGGCATTGGACATATGGAGCTCACTGCCTTCCCTATCGGCGGTGCAGGCACGCATTCGGTACTAACAGGGCACACGGGGCTTCCCTCTGCCAAACTGTTAACTGACCTTGACCAACTGCAAGTAGGCGATGAGTTCTACATCAAGGTGCAAAAACAAGTTATTGCTTACAGGGTAGACCAAATTCTCGTTGTAGACCCCGACAATACCAAATCTCTTATACCTGTTGCAGGAGAAGACTATGTTACCCTTGTAACCTGCACACCATACGGCATCAATAGCCATCGGCTGTTAGTACGTGGGGTACGCATTCCATATGAAGAATCAGAGCTTGTTGACCAAGAAGGCGCTTTAAACGGCAGAAAATTAAACTTATTGCCTTACATGTTACTGGGTGCATTATTGTTACTTATTGTTCTTGTTATCTCTTCCCGCATTATGCGCAAAAAGCGCCAGAAGAGGGGATGAGATATACATGATAAATAACAAGCCCAAAAAGCGTAGCATCAAGCTGAAAACAATTGCTGTTATTCTTTTGCTACTGGGTAGTCTTGTCTTCACTTACCCTTATTTCACACGGTATATGTACCAAAAAAAGGCTGACCAAGTAAACCTTACCTTTGTACAGCGCATGGAAGAAATGCCCGATGCGCAACAAACCCTTCTCTATGAGAAAATGCTTGCGTATAACCAAAACCTATATACATCAGGGCAGAGTGATTTGGTAGATGCTTTTTCGTATGAAGATGCGTCCTTCAACCTGAAAGAATTTGGGTTTGAAGAAGAAATGATCGGCTACATTAGCATACCGAAGCTGAACCTTGCGTTGCCCATTTATTTGGGTGCTAGCAAAACAAACCTGCGAAATGGTGCAACCCACCTTTCACAAACTTCCCTTCCCATTGGTGGCGAAAACACAAATGCAGTGATTGCTGCACACCGTGCCATGTCTACCGCAGATATGTTTCGGTATATCAACCTGTTAGAGCCTGGTGACGTAATTATCATCACCAACTTCAAAGAAACGCTAACCTACACCGTGACGGAATGTGTAATCATCGAGCCTCACGAAATAGACCGCGTGCTCATTAGACCAGGCAAAGACATGATCACCCTCATCTCTTGTCACCCCTACGGCAGCGACGTAGCCCGCTACGTTGTATACGCAGAGCGCAGTGAACCTGTTGCAGAGAAAGAAGTAGCATAACTAAACAAAAAGGCAGTGATCAAATGATCACTGCCTTTTTATGTTTATACCAAGCTCTTCCTATTCATTGTCAAAATACTGTGGGTCTGCCCCAAGGTGATTTATAAGCCAGCATCCGTCAAGGCTGTAATAGACGTATTCCACACCGTTATACACAGTAGTCTGCCCATCAACAGGCGGCACCCCGTTTGGGTGCGGTATAATTTCATTGCTTTCAGCAATTGGGTAACCACCAGGAACATAAGTGGTACCCTGCGACGGTGCAGGTTGCTGCGCAACAACAGATGGCGCCGTGCTTTCTGGCACCTCTTCAATTTCTTCCTCACTGATAGAATCTGGCTCAGAGGTTTCTACCTCACTTATCGATTCGTCTGGCACAGAATCTTCTACGCTGTCCGTCTCGGCATTGCAGGCGGTAGCGCCCAGCAAAACAACAATCATTAAAATAGCCATCCAAAGTTTTTTCATATTCCCTCCTATGTTTATGACGGTACCCCTGTTTGAGGAGCCCCTTATTTTATTACACGCATGCCGTGTAATACCGTGCTTAGGTAGTAATAAACAATTCCTCAACGTTCTTTTTCTTATTTATATTTTTCAATTTATTATACAGAACTTTTTTTGCGTTGACAAGAAACAACTGTTTACATTTACAAAACAAATGCATACAATCGTTTAAGCAATGTATACACAAGATAATAAAAAGCGAAGGGCGATTGTCCTTCGCTTTTTATTAATTCTTTATTCTGACCGTGCAAGTATATTCTCAGGCAAATTCCCCTCAGAAACTATACTTATTACATATTCCTTTTCTTCCTCATTCGCAAATGGATATATAATATATCTTTCTACAATATAAGGAAATGCTCTTGCTACATGCCAATCTACAAATACATAGCATAGTTGTTCATCCTTTAGACTATAAACAGTATAATTTCTATATACTTGTTCTGTTGTTTCTTCAAGTTTTGTTAATGTGTTAGTGAAATTCAAGTTTTTCAAAGGAAGTCTTTTGTGCAACTCAGCCAAAGTGCATACCTCATCATTTAGAAAATCGAAATCATCTGCTTCTAAGACCGTTTCTTTATCATAAGAAAATAGTATATCTTTTTCAAAAACAATGTCAGACAAATCTACAGGCGAAATTAACCTTGTCTCTTTATTATTTAATAAATATTCAGGAAAATCTTTAATTAAGACATTTTCGAATATATAGTCCTCGTCTTCCTTATTTTCAAACGGGTAAAATATCACTCGCCCTACAAGAAAAGGAAAGTTTCCTCCTTCGAAAGCTTCTGTGATAAAAACATATGCCAATTCCTCATTTTCTAAATAATAAACTGTATATAGATTTCTATGCAATACCGTCATTTCATCATGCTCACTTGTTGCCCATTCATATGGCAAAAAATTTTCGTTTTTTAAATGTATTACAGAAATAGGAAGCGTTGAATGTAAGTAACTTAAAGTATACGGTTGGTCTTTAAGAAATGAGAATTTTTCTTTTGTCAATAGTACCTCTTCATTGAAGCGAAAATCTGTTCCATTATCAAATATAATCTCATTTATATTATCTTCCCCTTGGAAAATGACTTCAGTAGAATTTGAAGTTGATTCTTCCTGATTTTTTGTTACACATGATGTTAACAGTATCATTATGGATAAAACAATGTATATCAATTTTTTCATTTGTCTTCTCCTTTATAATTGCACAGCAAAATAAATTATATCACTATCATAATATCCTTCAATAGATCCGTTGTTGGCGAACTCACATAGTTCCATACAACGCACTTCGAATTAGTTCCCCCAATATATTCCGAATCAAAATTTTGTAATGATACTCATATATTGGAGTACCAGACACATTGTAGCCGACAAGTGTGCTTCAAACATGTAAAGTCACTCTATATTGTTTTCATTAATTGCAGCATCTAGCCACTTATTATATAAGTATATTCTACCATAACATTTTCATCAACGTCCATCATACTAATGATATCTCCTCGTACCGAGTAAACATAATAATATCGGTGTATTTTACCATACGGCATGATGAAACAAAAAAAGAATAGCCATAAAAGGCAATTGCCCCTTATGACTATTCAGTATGGTTGCGGAGGCAGGATTTGAACCTACGACCTTCGGGTTATGAG
>CAZWXJ010000019.1:0-20198 GCA_964637735.1 uncultured Oscillospiraceae bacterium
GGCAGCCTTGAATGTGTTTGGGAATAAGCTGCGTGTTGCAATAAAGTCTGTTACCAGCTCATTTTCATCATCAATGCGGGGAACACGCTCTAGCACGTAATACATTTGAATACCACGCTCATATAAGGTTAAAGATAAGCGGTAGTCTTCTGTTAAGCTGTCTCGGGGGAGTACGTCTCCATCTCCAAAACTTTCTAGTGTTGCACGGGAAAGTGCAAACCCTGTACCTGCCGATGGCACAAATGCCCCATTGCTGTAACGGCTTACCATGGTTGTAAAGTGGTTTTCGGCAAATTCATCGGCATAAGTGCCAGTAGTAAGGTTTTTAAAATAATTGCTGAATTTTGGATAGCGCATGATGGGAAACACGGGAAATTGTATGGCGGCATGCTTTTCCAAAAGGTAGTTTGTCACTTTAAATTCATATGGGTGCACAACATCTTCTGAGTCATGAATGGTGAGAGAAGCGAAGTGCCATTGGTGCGCTGCTTCAAACAGTTTTATTTGCTGAATGACATAATTGATATTTTGTGCTTTTGAGGTTGGGCCAGGTAGCTCGTTAATAACAACATGTACATTGCTGTGCCGTTCAGCCAGTTGTTGCGCCACGGCAATGGTGGCGTCGTCATTCGGGTAGACACCCAGGAAAATATGATACATAGATTTTGGGTAATGCGTAGACGTGATAATATTGTCAACAACATCACCTAGCACGTTGTCTTCATGCCAAGCTGCTATGGCCATTGCCAAAAGTTTGGGGGGTTCACTATCTAACTTGTGAAGGTCAAGAAGCTGTTTCATGTAAGAGCGTCTTCGAAACAGCGAAACAATGTCCCAAATAAAGTCATCTAAACCCATAAAAAGGTATAGAAAAACCAAAGTTAACCCCAAATAATACAATACACGTTCGTTCACTTTTAAATTTACTCCCCTGATGTAGCTGGTTTAATAAGCAGCCCCAAAATTCTTTATATTTTGCAGTATTTTGTAATACTGTTTTAAGTTTATGTTATGCAGCGCAATAATTGTATAAAAAATGAATGGTGATGTAGCATTTAAATGCAACCGCCATTCATGTGAAATAAGCTTATAAGAATTCACTTTGTGCGTATTGACTGACAACTACAATAGTTTACTATTAATAATATCACTTTTCAATATGCAAATGTAAAGATATTTTGACTACACTATGAAGTTTTTTAATATATGTAATATATTTTCTTGTGGGAAGTAAAAAAATAAAAGAAAAAAGCCCTGTAAACCCTTAACCATAAGGTTTACAAGACTTCTGAAGGTGGTCGAGGCGACAGGACTTGAACCTGCGGCATCTTGGTCCCAAACCAAGCACTCTACCAAACTGAGCTACGCCTCGTTATAATTATTTAAAAACGCCGAACAATTCGGCAAGCACAATTATAATATAACAAAAGGGAAGTGTCAACAACATCTTGACTTTATTTGGGTTAACTTTTACAATGTATCTATTATTCTTATGATACGATAATATAAGCAAACAAAAAAGGTGGGGCTGTAGGAATGAGCTATGAAAACGTAACAATGGAAAAAGTGGTGGCCCTGTGTAAAAACAGAGGCTACATTTACCCAGGAAGCGAGATTTACGGCGGGCTTGCGAACACTTGGGACTATGGCCCATTGGGCGTAGAATTTAAAAATAACGTAAAAAAAGCATGGTGGAAAAAGTTTGTACAAGAAGGCACACTGAACGTTGGGCTGGATAGTGCTATTTTAATGAACCCTGAAACATGGGTGGCTTCTGGCCATGTAGGCGGCTTTAGCGACCCATTGATGGACTGCAAACAATGTAAAACACGCCACCGTGCTGACAAATTAATTGAAGAAACAGGCACAGATGCCAACGGCATGACCTTTGAGCAAATGAGCGAATATATTAAAGAGCACAACATTGCCTGCCCTGACTGTGGCGCACATGACTTCACCGATATTCGCAAGTTTAACTTGATGTTTAAAACATTTCAAGGTGTAACCGAAGATGCAAAAAACGAAATTTACCTGCGCCCTGAAACTGCACAAGGTATTTTTGTAAACTTTGCAAACATTCAACGCAGTACCCGTAAAAAAATTCCGTTTGGTGTGTGCCAAGTGGGTAAAAGTTTCCGCAATGAAATTACACCAGGCAACTTTACGTTCCGTACACGTGAATTTGAACAGATGGAATGTGAATTCTTCTGCAAACCAGGAACAGACCTTGACTGGTTCCACTACTGGAAAGACTTTTGCCAGAAATGGTTACTTGATTTAGGCGTAGAAGCAGACAAAATTCGCATGCGTGACCATAGCAAAGAAGAACTGAGCCACTATTCAAATGCCACGACGGACATTGAATATGCCTTCCCGTTTGGTTGGGGTGAGCTTTGGGGCATTGCTGACAGAACCGATTATGACCTAAACCAGCATATGAAGTTTTCAGGCAAAAGCCTTGACTATTTTGACCCTGAAACCAATGAACGCTATGTACCTTATGTTATTGAGCCGTCCCTTGGGGCTGACCGTGTAGCACTTGCCTTTTTGTGTGATGCTTATGATGAGGAAGAAGTAGGCGAGGGAGACGTACGTACCGTACTGCGTCTGCACCCATTCTTAGCACCTATGAAAGCGTGTGTGTTACCACTTTCTAAAAAATTGTCAGAACCAGCACTGAAAGTGCTTGAAGATTTGCAAAAAGACTTTATGGTAGATTTTGATGAAACTGGTTCTATTGGCAAACGTTACCGCAGACAAGATGAAATAGGAACACCTATTTGCATTACGTTTGACTTTGACAGCGTGGACGATAACTGCGTAACTGTTCGTGACAGAGACACCATGCAGCAAGAGCGTATTCCAGTTGCAGAGCTGAAAACATACATTGCAAATAAATGTGCGTTTTAATATGTAAAAAAGAAAAGGCCTCTATTAACAGGAATAGAGGTCTTTTTATTTTGAAAGTAAGTGCGCTGTTAATTTTGCAACTGTTTTTATAAAAATAGGTACAAGTTTTATAGGTATGTATGTTATAATTACTTAGAACACTAACAAATAGATAAAGAGGGAATAAACGAATGGAACGTACTGCGGCAGATGAAGCACAATATATCAAAATGACACAAACCCCCATACCAAAACTAATAGGCGGGCTTGCCATACCAACGATTATTGGTATGCTGATATCGTCTATATACAACATGGCAGACACATACTTTGTTGCAAAACTGGGCACCAGTGCAACAGGTGCTGTGGGCATTGTGTTTTCTTTAATGGCAATTATTCAAGCGGTTGGGTTTACCCTTGGCATGGGTAGTGGTAGTTTATCTTCACGCATGCTAGGGCAACAACGCAAAGAAGATGCTGAAGAAGTTGCGGCAACAGCATTTTGCACAGCGGTTGTTTTTGGGCTGCTGCTTGCGGTGTTTGGCTTGCTTTTTATTGACCAATTAATGGTGCTGCTTGGTGCAACTGAAACCATTTTGCCATATGCAAAAGCATATGCACAGTATATTTTATATGGGGCGCCTGTTATGTGTGCGTCTTTTGTAATGAACAATTTACTGCGTTCTCAAGGGCGTGCAGTGCTTTCGATGATTGGTATAGGTTTCGGTGGCATTTTGAATATGGTGCTGGACCCTATTTTCATTTTTGTTTTGGACCTTGGTATTGCAGGGGCGGCCATTGCAACAGTGCTTAGCCAGTGTGTTAGTTTTAGCATTTTGTTTTATTTTATGTTTTTCAGCAAGCAAACAACTTTGAAAATTCGTGTGCAAAAAGCATCACGCAAGCTAAGCGTATATGCACTGATATTAAAAACAGGTACACCGTCTTTCTTTCGGCAGGCACTTGCCAGCCTTGCTAGCATTGTGTTAAACACCAATGCCGCCTTTTACGGAGATGCAGCAGTTGCGGCCATGTCTATTGTATCTCGGCTTACCATGTTTATTTTCTCTTTCATGATTGGCTTTGGGCAAGGGTTTCAACCTGTGGCAGGGTACAACTATGGTGCAGGTAAGTACAAACGTGTAAAAGAAGCATTTTGGTTTACGGTGAAAATGGGCTTTATTGTACTTGGTAGTTTGGCAGTCATCGGGTTTTTATTTGCACCACAGCTTATAGGCTTGTTCAGAAAAGAAGATGCGCAGGTAATTGCCATTGGTGCGCTTGCACTGCGGGCACAGTGTATTTCCATGCCGCTCAACCCATTCTACACATCTTGCAACATGCTGTTTCAAACAACGGGGCATTCAGGCAAGGCGTCTTTTTTAGCAATGGCAAGGCAAGGGTTGTTTTTCATTCCGCTTATGTTAACGCTACCAGGTATGCTGGGGCTATTGGGCGTACAAATTAGCCAGGCCTGTGCAGATGCCGCCAGTTTTTTTGTAGCAGTGTTTTTTGCCATACGGTTCTTCAAAGAGCTAAACCAAAAAGAAATAGAGCAAGAAGCGGTATTGGCGTTAGAAAACAAGTAAAAACAAATATACATAAAAACCAACTTACGAAACTCGTAAGCTGGTTTTGCTTTATGTGCAAATTAAAATGCCCATTCACCATTTTTGAATAATTGAATTTCTGTACCATCTGCTTTGATGCCAAAAATATCGGTGTCTTCAGCACCTATCATAACATCTTCATGCACCAAAGAATCGTTCACGCCTTTGGCAAGCAGCTCCTCTTTTGTCATGGTGGTGCCGCCTTCTACGGTGCCAGGGTAGCCTGCGCCAAATGCCATATGGCAAGACGCATTTTCGTCAAACAAGGTGTTGTAGAAAAGCAAACCGGTTTGGTTGATGGGGCTTGAGAAAGGAACCAAGGCGATTTCGCCAATGTGTCGTGCACCTTCGTCGGTGTTCAACAAGGTGGTAAGTAGTTCTTCGCCTTGTTTTGCGGCATGTGCAACCACTTTGCCATTTTCAAAGGTGATGGAAAATTCATCAATGATGTTTCCGTTATACACATAGGGTTTGGTGCCATAAACAATGCCGTTTACGTTATCTTTATGCGGGGCAGTGAAAACTTCCTCAGTAGGGATGTTCGGTAAAAATGCATACCCTTCAGGCGTTTTTGATTGCGCAGACTCCCAAATATGATCATCTGCAAGCCCAACCGTTAAGTTGGTGCCGTTTTTACTTGTTAGCCGAACGGCTGAAAAACGTTGCGCATTTAAAAATTCTGCGTGCGCCTGCATACCACTAATATGTGCACGCCATGCGGCAACGGGGTCAGCTTCACTCATGCGGGTAACCGCAAAAATGGTGTTCCATAAGCGCTCTATTGCCTCTTCTTCTGAAAGACCAGGGAAGATTTTTGTTGCCCATGCAGGGGAAGGCACTGCCACAATGCTCCACTGAATGCGGTCGCTCATGGTGTAGTCTCGGTAAGCTTGCAGTGCATTTCGCTGTGCATTGGTTGCTGTTTCTATTTTGGCAGAGTCAATGCCTTTTAGCGCTTCAGGGTCAGCTGAAATAATGTTCAGCACACAAGCGCCGCCGTCGCTTTCAATATAGTCTAAATAGCTTCGCAAATACCAAGGTTTTACATCTGCTAAGGTTTCAAGGCTTGCGTTTTCCATTTGAATGCGTGTTAATTTTTCATCACGGTATTTTACCACAACATCTTTTGCGCCTGCTTTAAAGGCTTCTTCGGCGCAGGCTCTGCCAAAATAGACGGCGTCAACAGGGCAGTTGATGATAAGCGTTTGCCCTTTTTGCACACCGCTACCTATTTGCACGGCAAAGGCGGCATATTTACTTAATAGTGCTTGGTTCATAAACTCACGTTCCTTTCGCAAAATACATCATTTAAAACAATGCAAACAGTATACCACATTTTATAAAATAATTGGTGTAAAAAATGGGCAAAAGCAAGGCGCTTGCATTCTTTTAGAAAATATGCTATAGTACGTTTGTATGAAGAAACACGTGGAAGAGTGGGGTGACCCGCTCTTTCGTTTATGTTATAGACTTTGGAGGCAAACATGGCAAAAGGGAAAGGGAATACAGTGATTGCCGTAGAGGCAATTGCACAGCCTGTTGCAGAGCAATGCGGCGTTCGCATATGGGACATTCGTTTTGAAAAAGAAGGACCAGATTGGTTTTTGCGCATTTTTTTAGACAAAGATGGCGGCATTAACATCAACGACTGCGAGACTTTTTCACGCACGATAGACCCTTTGCTAGATGAAGCAGACCCCATTAACCAAAGCTATGTGCTGGAAGTTTCTTCCCCAGGGCTTGGGCGCAAGCTTACCCGAGATGAACACTTTGCTGAAATGATAGACGAAAAAGTGCGTGTGCGTTTCATTCACAATGAAAATGGCGAAAAAGAGATTGTCGGCTTTTTGCAAGGCTATGAAAATAAAGTGGCCAGTATTTTGAGAGAAGACGACACCATGCAAGACATAGAGATTAACAAAACAGCCTTCGTGAAGTTATGTGACGACGAAGACTTATTTTAGGAGGAGTGCGGAAAATGAACGCAGAATTTTTTGAAGCATTGGAGATGCTTGAAAAAGAAAAAGGAGTATCAGCAGATTATTTACTTGAGAAAATAAAAAATGCCATTGTTGTTGCTGTACGCAGAGACTATGGCACAGAAGACAACGTAGAAGTAGTAATTGACCCTGAAACAGGCGCTTTTGGCGTTTCTATTGTAAAAGAAATAGTAGAAACAGCCGAAGATGTAGAAGACCCAACCCACCAAATTGCGCTAGAGGATGCCTTACAAATTAAAAAACGTGGTGTAAAAGTAGGGGCAGAACTACACATTCCGCTGAAAACGAAAGATTTTGGGCGCATTGCTGCACAAACGGCAAAACATGTTATTCGCCAAGGCATTCGTGAGGCAGAACGTACCAAGATGTATGAAGAAATGCAAAGCAAAGAACACGAAATTATTTCTGCCACTGTTACACAGGTAGACGCTATGCGTGGCACCGTAACCCTTGACATTGGGAAAGGTGAAGCAATACTTCCCCGCAATGAACAAGTACCCGGTGAAGACCTGCGTGAAGGCGACCGTGTAAAGGTTTATGTGGTAGACGTTGTGTCCTCTGAAAGAGGACCACGTGTGATGATTAGCCGTACTCACCCGGGGCTTGTGAAACGCATGTTTGAACTAGAAGTACCTGAAATTTATGATGGTACGGTAGAACTAAAAGCCATTAGCCGTGAAGCAGGTATGCGCACCAAAATTGCTGTATGGAGCAAAGACGAAAACGTTGACCCTGTAGGCGCTTGCATAGGCCCAAAAGGCGCCCGTGTTGCCCGCATTGTTGATGAGCTAAACGGTGAGAAAATAGATATTGTACGTTATAGCGATGACCCAGTAGAGTTTATCTCTGCGGCACTTTCCCCAGCGGAAGTGGTAAATGTTGAACTGTTACCTGGTGAGCCCAAAAGCTGCCGTGTAACCGTGCCAGACCACCAGCTTTCATTGGCAATTGGCAACAGGGGGCAAAACGCTAGGTTAACTGCCCGCTTAACGGGTTATAATATTGATATTCGCCCAGAGAGTGGTTATTTCGGAGAAGAGGCAGAGGCAGAAGCTGACGAAGAATAAACAAATACAAGCAGGCACTATAAAAGGGGGTATTGAAATTGAGCACGAAGAAAATACCAATACGCAGATGTATTGGTTGCAACCAAGGAAAAGAGAAAAAAGAACTTGTGCGTGTTGTGCGCAATAAAGAAGGCGAAATTTCAATAGACCTAACTGGCAAGAAACCAGGGCGTGGCGCTTATATTTGTAAAGACATTGCCTGCCTTGAAAAAGCAAGAAAAGGCAAAAGAATTGAAAAAGCGTTTTCTTGCCAAATAGAGCCCGAAGTATATGAGCGGCTTTCTGACGAAATACAGGAAGGGGCTACAGAACATGGATAAGATGATGTCGACATTGTCTTTGTGCCGAAAGGCGGGGGCACTTGTGTGGGGTTTTGATGCTGTGAAAGATGCAGTGTTTCACCGAGATGCCTATGTGGTTTTTGTAACACCTGACCTTTCAGAGGGCTCGACTAGAAGAATAAAACAATTTTGTACAAACATAGTAGATGTAAAAGAGTTGCCTTACACAAAAGAAGATTTACTTGTACTGACAACAAGGGCAACTGGTGTTTTTGCAGTGTGTGACGAAAATCTCGCCAGTCTCTGTTTAAAGCACATGCAAAACACATAGCAGGAGGATGACTATATGGTAATAAAATACAAAGCCGGTGACGTTGCGAAGGACTTGAACCTAACCAACAAACAGGTGACAGACGTATTAAAAGAAAAATTTGGGGCAGATAAAAAATATACAACACCTTTAACCGAGCAAGAGTTAAACGTGGTGTTTGACCATTTTACAAAAGCAAATGCGGTTGCAGACTTAACACCGTATTTAACCCCGAAAGAACAGCCGAAACCAAAACCAGAAGAAAAGAAAGCGGCTGCACCGAAAAAAGAAGAAGCGAAAAAGGCAGAAGGTGCCAAAAAATCTGAAAAGCCGAAAACGCCGCACAGACCTATGACGGATGCCCGCCCTGACGCAAAAGCACCACAGCCTACGGCGGCACAACCTAAAGCGAAAGCACCCAAGCAAGAACAACCTAAGCAAGAACGTGTGACCATGACGGTTGACACACGTTCAGCGCAGGTAAACCTTGATAAATTCAACAGCAAATATGAAGAGCTGGCTTCTACCAAAAACACCAACCAACGCAAAAACGCACCAACTGGTAATAAGCAAAAGTTCAATAACCGCAATAAACGCAACCAGCCGTTCCAAAAACGCCGTGAAACCGAAGCGGAAAAGCTACAGCGCATTCAACTTGAAAAGGCAAGGAAAGCACAACTAAAAGTGTTTATTCCTGATGAAATTGTGGTAAGTGAACTTGCCCAACGTTTAAAAGTAACTGCAAGTGAAGTAATTAAAAAGCTTATGGGGCTTGGCGTAATGGCCGCCCTTAGTGATGTAATTGACTTTGACACAGCCTCTTTGGTGGCAGAAGAACTAGGTGCAAAAGTAGAGCATGAAGTACACGTAACCATTGAAGAACGTTTATTTGAAACAGATGATGATGTTACTGAAAACATGGCAGAGCGCCCACCTGTTGTGGTTGTTATGGGCCACGTTGACCACGGTAAAACAAGCTTACTTGACGCAATTCGCCAGGCGAATGTTACCAGTGGCGAAGCTGGCGGTATTACCCAGCACATTGGTGCTTACCAGGTAGATGTAGATGGTAAGAAGATTACCTTCTTAGACACCCCTGGGCATGAGGCGTTTACGTCTATGCGTGCACGTGGCGCAAACCTGACTGATATAGCCATTTTGGTAGTGGCGGCTGATGATGGCATTATGCCGCAAACGGTAGAAGCCATTAACCACGCCAAAGCGGCTGATGTACCTATTATTGTAGCCATTAATAAAATTGACAAACCTGCTGCCAACCCTGACAAAGTCATGCAAGAACTCACAGAGTATGAGCTTGTTCCTGAGGCTTGGGGCGGAGATGTTATTGTGGTACAAGTATCTGCACATACAAAACAAGGCATACCCGAACTACTTGACATGATAAACCTTGTAAGCGAAGTGCGTGAACTAAAAGCAGACCCAACACGCCGCGCAAAAGGTACAGTTATTGAGGCCCGCCTTGACAAAGGGCTTGGCCCCGTTGCAACACTGCTTGTACAAAAAGGCACACTACACCAAGGCGATACCTTGATTGCAGGTACTGCTGTTGGGCGTGTGCGTGTTATGACCAATGACAAAGGTGAAAAAGTGGAAGAAGCTGGTCCTTCTTACCCAGTTGAAATTACAGGGCTTACGGAAGTGCCTGCCGCTGGCGATATTTTTGATGCTGTTGAAGACGAACGTTTGGCAAGAGAACTTGCTGACCGCCGTATGACAGAGCAAAAAGAAGCACAGTTCAACACCTACCAAAAAGTTACCCTTGATAACCTGTTTAGCCAAATTGCAGAAGGCGAAATGAAAGAGCTGAACATTGTTGTAAAGGCAGACGTACAAGGCTCGGCTGAAGCCATTAAACAATCACTTGAAAAGCTTTCTACCGACGAAGTGCGTGTAAAAGTAATTCACACAGGTGTGGGCGCCATTAACAAAAGTGACGTTATGCTGGCCTCTGCATCAAACGCTATTATCATCGGCTTTAATGTAAGGCCAGACCCCGTTGCCAAAAACGAGGCTGACCAGGCAGAAGTAGAAATGCGTATGTACCGTGTTATTTACGATGCGCTTGACGATGTAAAAGACGCCATGAAAGGCCTGCTTGACCCGAAAATTCGTGAAGTGGAACTTGGGCGCATTGAAGTGCGTGAGGTTTACAAAATTTCTTCTATTGGTACAGTGGCAGGCTGCTATGTACTAGATGGTAAAGTAGAGCGCAATGCGAAAATTCGTGTTGTACGTGACGGTATTGTGATTGCAGAAGACGAGATTGATTCACTGCGCCGCTTTAAAGACGATGTGAAAGAAGTTGCCGCAGGGTATGAATGTGGTATCGGGCTTGAGAAATTTTCTGACATTAAAGAGGGCGACATTTTCGAAGCGTTTATTTTAGAAGAATACAGAGACTAATAAACGCTGGCGAGGAGGCAAAAATGGCAAGTAATAAACAAGCACGCTTAAGTGAAGATATAAAAAGAGAACTGATTGATGTTATTAACGCACTGAAAGACCCACGTATAAAAGGTGGTTTGCTAACGGTTATGCGTGTAGACGTCACGCCTGACTTAGATGTGGCAAAAGTGTATATTAGCGTTATTGGCAAAGAAAATGGTACGCAAGAAGCGGTTGACGCACTGAATTACGCAACCGGACATATTCGTACAGAAATAAGCAAGCGTATGCATATTCGCAAAGCACCAGCCTTTCGGTTTGTGGTAGATGAAGGCTCGGCTCATGCTGCCCGTATTGATGAAATACTGGGAGGGTTAAAACATGAGTGAGCGGTTAGACGTAAAAGCGGTTGCAGGCAGGCTTTTTACAGTAGATGACGTTCTGATCATCTGCCATAAAAACCCAGATGGCGACACGCTTGGTTCTGCTGCGGCCTTGTACCATGGGCTTGTGGCAAAAGGCAAGAATTGCGCTGTTATTTGTGCAGACGAAATTCACCCACGCTATGCGTATTTGAACATACGTTTATTTGATGAAAGCTATGAACCTAAATATATTATTGCGGTAGACCTTGCAGGCCAGCAATTATTTGGCGAGACCACAGCGCATTATGCACCCCTTTGTGATTTGTGTATTGACCACCACGCAAGCAACACAGGGTATGCAAAAGCATTGCTGCTTGAAGAAGATTCTTCTTGCGCAGAGGTTATATTAAAAGTGCTCGATGAAATGAATGTAGAAATTACGAAAGAAATTGCTGACTGTTTGTATACAGGTATTTCTACCGACACAGGATGTTTTAAATTTACCAACACAACCGCACATACACACACAGTAGCAGCAAGGTTAATGGACCTTGGTGCAGACACTGTGCAGCTAAACCAACTGTTGTTTGAAAGCAAAAGCAGAAGCAGGCTGGAAATTGAACGTTTGGCACTTTCTACATTAGAATTCCATTTTGATGATAAATGTGCTTTAATTTACATCACCCGTGAAATGGTGCAGGTAACAGGGGCAGACGGTACCGACATGGAAGGCATTACAGGCATTCCGCGCTCTATTGAAGGGGTGGGCGTTGGTATTACCATGCGCCAACAAACGGGCGGCAGTTATAAAGTGTCTGTTCGTACCACAAGTGAATACAGTGCGGCAGATATTTGTGCACGGCTTGGTGGTGGCGGGCATAGGCAAGCTGCTGGCTGTGAGATGATAGGCAACCTTGAAAATGCGAAAGCGGCTATTTTAGCGGAAGCGAAAAAGGAACTATGCAAATAAAAAAGCAAGATGCAAATATACATGGTGTAGTGGTGGTATATAAACCACAAGGGTTTACCTCTTTTGACGTGATTGCAAAGCTGAAAGGCATATTACAAACACGCAAAATTGGGCATAGCGGAACGCTTGACCCTATGGCAACGGGTGTACTACCTGTTTTTGTGGGGCGTGCTACCAAAGCGGTAGACATGCAAACAAACCATGACAAAACATATTTGGCAACGGTACAGTTCGGCATAAAAACCGACACAGGAGACCGTACAGGTACTGTGCTGGAAACGTCTGACAAAACCATTACTGCGCAAATATTGCAAGATGTATTGCCGCAGTTTGTGGGTACGCAATTACAAACACCACCTATGTATTCAGCGGTAAAAGTAAACGGGCAACCGCTTTATAAGCTAGCACGGCAAGGCAAAGAAGTTGCACGTAAAGCAAAAGAGATTACCATATATGAACTTGCTTACAAAGGGCAAGTGGCAGAAAACCGCTTTCTGCTTGAAGTAGTTTGTTCTAAAGGGACGTATGTGCGTACCTTACTGGAAGAAATAGGCGATGCGATAGGTTGCCCAGCTACCATGCAAGAATTAGAGCGGACCCAAGCTGGGAATTATACACTTGCACAGGCAGTGACACTGGAAATGTTGCAAGAAGCGAAAGACAATGGTAGCTTGCAACAACTTCTCACGCCTGTTTCTACTGTGTTTGCAGGGTACCTTATTTTACAAGCAGATGATGACATGGTGGCGGCACTACAAAACGGCTTGCGTATTGCCATAGCACAACCAGACGGTAGGTATGCTGTTTGGCAAGGCGCTGTTTTTTTAGGCGTAGCAGACGTTGCAGACCATGTGTTAAAGGTTGTAAAATTGTTTATTGACAGAGCGTAATTTTAAAATTGGAATGTGGGGGCGCAGCATTTGGAAGTTTACAATGACTTTCCACTTTTAAAAGAGAATACAGCAATTGCACTTGGCTATTTTGACGGCGTACACCTGGGGCACCGTGCAGTTATTGGTGCAGCGGTTGACTATGCAAAGGTGCGTGGGCTTGCACCTGCGGTGTTTACATTTTTGCTTGACAATGACCTTGTAGCCAGCCGTGGGGGAGATATTCTCTCAGCTTCACAAAAAGAAAAGCGCATTGGCGCAATGGGTGTACAGCACTATGTTTGCCCGTCTGCTTCGGCTTTTTATGGCAAAAGCGCCGCATGGTTTGTAGAAGAAGTGTTATATAAAAAGCTAAAAGCAAAGGCTGTTTTTTGCGGAAAAGACTTCACCCTTGGCAAAGCAAAAGAAGCAGATGTAACTTCTTTGAAGAAGTTATGTAAAGCGTTTGATATAGAAGTAATTGTGGTAGATAGCATAGAGGTAGATGGGGAAACGGTAAGTTCTACCCGCATACGTAATTTGCTAAAAAATGGCGAGGTAGAACAGGTAAATGCCCTTTTGGGTGCACCCTATGCCATTGACTTTGAAGTGGTACAGGGCAAGCAACTTGGCAGAACCATTGGTACGCCAACCATTAACCAACTGTACCCGCCACATTTGGTTTCGCCAAAATATGGGGTTTACATTACAAGTGCCCTTGTGCATGGCAAAAACTATGCAGGGGCAACTGGGTTTGGCACCCGCCCAACCGTGAATGGTGACTATGCTTCCGCTGAAACCTTTTTGAAAGATTTTAAGGGAGATTTATACGGCGAGCATATTGAGACGTCTTTTTATAAATACTTATACCCACAGGTGAAGTTTGACAGCCTTGAAGATTTAGCTGCCATGATTCACCGCACGGCAGACGAAGCGGCCCTTTATTTAAAAGAGATATGATATGGTTTTGCCATAGAATATATATTTACAAACGGTGGCAAGTGTGTTATAATCTCATTTGCTGCAAAAAGCAGTGTACCGATACACGGTTTGAGGAAATAGCCTGCTTTGCGGGTATACCTACACCTTTTACTGTGTATACGGCAAATTATTGAAAGAGGTATTAAAAATGGACAAAGCAAAAGTAATTGCAGAGTATCGTATTGACGAAAAAGACACAGGGTCTCCTGAAGTACAGGTAGCATTGTTGACAACAAGAATCAACGAATTGGCTATTCACTTCAAGGCGCACCCACATGACCATCATTCACGCCGTGGGCTGATGAAAATGATTGGTCAACGCCGTAACTTGCTAGCATACCTTCAAAAGAAAGATGTTGAACGTTACCGCGCGCTGATTACAAAACTTGGTTTACGTAAGTAAACATACATGAAAAGCAGGCGGGCGGAAAGCCCCCCTGCTTTTGTTGTTGTATATAATAAGAAGTGTTGTGGCATTAGCAGTGAATTGAGCAGCTTACAAATAAGCAGGGCTGTTGAATTTATTGCTAAAACCACCTGCTTCTTTTAATAAAAAAGGAGGCTATTTATATGGCACAAGCTTTTCAAAGTGAAAAGGAAACATTTCCAAACTTTAAAGTGTTTGAAACAACACTGGCAGGCAAACCTTTTGTGGTAGAAACTGGCAAAATGGCAGGGCTTGCAAATGGTTCTTGCCTTGTGCGGTACGGAGATACCAACGTACTGTGCAACGTAACCATGAGTGACAAACCACGTACAGGCATTGACTATTTCCCACTGTCGGTAGATTTTGAGGAAAAACTGTATTCAGTAGGTAAAATTCCAGGCTCTTTCTTGCGTAGAGAAGGTCGCCCAAGTGACAAAGCCGTTTTGTCATCTCGTGTGGTTGACAGACCCATTCGCCCTCTTTTCCCAAAAGATATGCGCAACGACGTTTCTGTTGTGATGACAGTTATGTCAGTTGACCAAGATAACTCTCCTGAAATTGCAGGGATGATTGGTGCTGTTATTGCGCTTTCTATTTCAGACATTCCATGGAATGGACCCATTGCTGGTGTTTCAGTAGGGCTTGTTGATGGCGAAATTGTTGTGATGCCAGATGCAGCGCAGCGTGAAGTAAGCGATTTGAACTTAACAATTGCGGCATCTGCTGAAAAAATTGTTATGATTGAAGCTGGCGCTAACGAAGTAGACAATGAAACCATGCTAAATGCGATTAAGGCTGGGCATGAAGAAGTTAAGAAAATGATTTTGTTTATTGAGGACATTACAGCTAAAATAGGCAAAAAGAAATACGAATTTGAAAGCAAAGAAGTGGACCATGACTTATTTGAAGCTGTAAAAGCATTCGCCATTGAAGATGTGAAAGTTGCGTTAGATACCGATGACAAAAACGTGCGAGACGCAAACTTGCTTCCTATTTACGCAAAAGTACATGAAGAATTTGAAGAGTCTCACCCAGATATGAGCGATGAAATTGACGAATGCTTGTATAAACTGCAAAAATATGTTGTACGCCGCTGGCTATTAGACGACGGCAAACGTGTTGATGGACGTGGCATTGATGAAATTCGCCCACTTGCATCTGAAGTAAGCGTGTTACCACGTACACATGGGTCTGGTTTGTTCACACGTGGGCAAACACAGGTGTTAACCATCGCAACCCTTTCAAACATGAGAGATGCACAACTGCTTGATGGCATTGACGAAGAAGAAAACAAACGTTATATGCACCACTATAACTTTCCACCTTATTCTGTAGGGGAAGCACGCCCTATGCGTAGCCCTGGCAGACGTGAAATTGGGCATGGTGCCCTTGCTGAAAAAGCGCTTGTTCCTGTTTTACCAACTGAGCAAGAATTCCCATATTCCATTCGTTTGGTTAGTGAAGTGCTTTCTTCCAATGGGTCTACCAGCCAAGGTGCTATTTGCGGTTCTACCCTTGCACTAATGGACGCAGGTGTACCTATTAAAGCACCTGTTGCAGGTATGTCTTGCGGGCTTGTTACCGAAGGCGACCGCTGGATGACCATGCTGGACATTCAAGGTCTTGAAGACTTCTTTGGTGACATGGACTTTAAAGTGGGTGGCACCAAAAAAGGTATTACGGCCATTCAGGTAGACATTAAAATTGATGGCTTGACCTATGAAATGATTGCCGAAGCATTTGACAAAACTGAAAAAGCACGTTTTTACATTTTAGATGAAGTTATGTTGAAAGCTATTCCAGAAGTTCGCCCCGAACTTTCAAAATATGCACCGAAAATGCTCTCTATTAAAATTCACGTTGACAAAATTCGTGAAGTAATTGGGCAAGGTGGCAAGGTTATTCAAAAAATTGTTGCTGACACAGGCACCAAAATTGACATTGAAGAAGATGGTACGGTTTATGTAGCAGCTATTAACCTTGAAGATGCACAAAGAGCAATTGCCATTATTGAAAGCATTGTGAATGACCCTGAAGTAGGAGCTATTTATAAAGGTGTTGTTACCCGCTTAATGAACTTTGGTGCGTTTGTAGAAATTGCACCAGGCAAAGAAGGGCTTGTACATATCTCAAAGCTTGACAATAAACGTGTTGAAAAGGTAGAAGACGTAGTTGCCGTTGGAGACGAGCTGCTTGTAAAAGTAACTGAAATTGACGCACAAGGTAGAATCAACCTTTCTAGAAAAGATGCGTTGGCAGACCTTGCGGCTAAAACAGAAGAATAAAAAGAACATCATGATACTAAAAACTGTGTAGGGCAACCTGCGCAGTTTTTGTTTACACAGCAAAAACACACCACCACTTTCAAAAAATTTCACATCCATGGGTTATAATAAAAAACGTTTTCTTGCATCGGTTTTCTTTGCTGTATACGGCAAGGTATGATACAATGACAAGAAAATGGAAAAAGGGGTAGTAAACATGAGGCTTGTGGTAAAGGTTGGTACGTCTACCTTGGCGTACGCAAATGGTAGGCTGAATATTCGGCTTGTTGAAAAGCTTTGCAAGGTACTGTCAGATATTAAAAACAGTGGCGTGGAAGTGCTATTGGTAACGTCTGGTGCCATTGGCATGGGCGTTGGCAAATTAATGCTACCCGAACGACCGAAAGATTTACCCTCAAAACAAGCCTGTGCAGCAGTTGGGCAAAGTGAACTGATGTATGTTTATGACAAACTTTTTTCAGAGCACCACCATGTGGTGGGGCAGGTACTTTTAACAGGGAATGACGTAGAAGACCCCCGCCGTTGCAAAAACGTTGAAACGACATTGCTGCGCTTATTAGAGCTTGGTGCCTTACCAGTCATCAATGAAAATGACACAGTGGGAACAGAGGAAATTGAAATTGGAGACAACGACACACTGTCTGCCATTGTGGCACGCCTTGTGAAGGCGGATTTATTGGTTTTGCTGAGCGACGTAGACGGATTGTATGACAAAGACCCACATAAACACGCAGATGCAAAACGCATCGCCGCCGTAAAAGGCATTACCAAAGAGGTAGAAGCGTTAGCGGGTAGTGTTGGTTCTTCACTGGGAACGGGCGGTATGGAAACAAAAATAAAAGCGGCTAAAATGGCAAATGAAGCAGGTATTGAAATGGTAATTGCCCTTGGTGAAACGCCAGAAGTACTGTATGGCATTTTAGAGGGCAATGCACCTTGCACACGGTTTGTGGTGGAGGAATAATATATGCAAATTTTACCTTTATTAGAACAAGCAAATGCAGCCAAAGCAGAGCTAATGTATGCACAGCCTGATGCAAAAAACAAATTACTTGCGGCTATGGCAACTGCGTTGCTAGTAGAAAAAGAAACTATTTTACAAGCGAATGCAATTGATTTGCAAAAGGCAAAAGGGAATATTGCAGATGTGATGCTTGACCGTTTGCGCTTAACGAGTGAGCGTATTGATGCCATGGCGCAAAGCGTACGAGATGTGATTGCGCTAGATGACCCCACAGGGAAATTGCTAGACACCTACCATAGACCCAATGGGCTGGAAATTCAAAAAATAAGCGTGCCTTTTGGTGTAATAGCGGCGATATATGAAAGCCGCCCCAATGTAACGGCAGACATTGCTGCGCTTTGCATAAAAAGCGGAAACGTTTGTGTATTACGTGGTGGCAAAGAAGCCATTGAAAGCAACCGTGCCATTGCGAAAGCATTGCAAAGTGCCATCACAAAAGAAGGGTTTCCTTCTGCAATAGTTACCTTTATAGATGATGTAAGCCGTGAAAGTTCAGCAGAGCTAATGAAGGCAAACGGATATGTAGATTTGTTGATTCCACGGGGTGGGGCAGGGCTTATTCGCACAGTGGTACAGCAAGCAACGGTGCCCATTATTGAAACGGGAATTGGCATTTGCCACCTGTATGTTGATGAGGCGGCAAACCTCGACATGGCGGCAGAAATATTGTATAATGGTAAAGTTCAAAGGCCATCTGTGTGCAATTCATTAGAAGTTTGCTTAGTGCACAAAGCAGTTGCGGCAACCTTTTTGCCACGTATGCAAGCGTTGTTTAAAAATGTTTGTGAATTACGCTTTAGCACAAAAGCTTTACCATTTGTAGCAAATGGTAAAGCAGCGAATGAGACTGATTTTGACACAGAGTTTTTGGATTATATTTTGTCTGTTCATGTGGTGGAAGATGTGGATGAAGCGATAGAGCATATTGCGAAACATTCCTCACACCATAGTGAAGTGATTATTACTGAAAACAACGAAGTTGCAAATACATTTTTAACAAAAGTAGACAGTGCCGCAGTTTACCACAATGCATCTACCCGCTTTACTGACGGTGGCGAATTTGGATTTGGGTGTGAAATTGGTATTTCTACACAAAAACTGGGCGCACGTGGGCCTATGGGGCTTGCAGAGATGACTTCGTATAAATATATTATTCGCGGAGACGGACAGATTCGATAAAGGAGATTTTTCATGGCAGAGCAAGCAAAACAAACTGTAGATACAAGCGGAGATAAAGAACGTGCAAAGCGCCGTCGCTCTCGGCAGAGGCTGGGCGTAATGGTGCTAGTGTTAACAGTGATAGGTATTTTTGCCGTTATTTTTGGCGGTGTAAAAGGGGTACAATACCTTTTAGATAATAACAAAGAAAAAGCAGAATATGAAGAAATTTTAGCACCGCTGGTTATGTTAGACCCACTTCCGTTTAACAGCATTGAAACGGCAAACCAAAGCACTTTAATGCAAGCGGCAGTTTGGGCGTGTGTATACAACCAAGACCTTTCAGCAATTGAACGTGATGAAATGGGTGCGCTAATGTTACCCGCCATAGACGTAGAACGTGCAGCGGTAAAACTTTACGGGCCAGACTTTCCATTCGTGAAGGAAACCTTTTCAGATTCTGGCATGGAATTTCTTTATCAAGAAGACAAAGATGTATTTATTGTTCCTATTACCAGCCAAGCAGGTAACTATACCCCTAAAGTGGTAAAAATTAAGGGTTGGCGGCAAAAAACGGTAACAGTAGGCTACCTTTCTCCATTTAATATGGAGGCAGGCTCGCTTTCACCAAGTGATGTGCCTGTAAAATATGTTGATTATATTTTTGAAAAAGGCAGAGATGGCTATTACTTAATTGCCATTCAAGAAAGCGATATGAAACCAGAAGTTTCTTCTGTGTCTGAAAGTTCAGAGGCATCTGTACCTGTAGCAGTTGAGGAAGATCCAGAATCGGTTTTAGCGGAGCAACAACAACAGCAAGACCAAGCTGGTGGCGAAGAAGGAAATGCAGCTTAAATAATGGCAAAATATAAAACCGCCTTTTGCAAGGCGGTTTTTGTTTGCTTGTTTTCAAGGCTTTATTTTTATAATTTTGCAAATGCAACGGCAATTTTAGCGCCTGCTTCCACATTGCTGTACGCTAGTGCTAGGTTCGTTTCTAAAGACTTTCCGCCAGTATACTCAACCACGTTGGCAAGTAGGTAAGGGGTAATGTCTTTCCCGTGAATACCATCTTTTTCAGCAGAGACAAGGGCTTTTTGAATGATGCTGTCCATCTCTTCAAAGTCAAGGGCATGCTCTTCGGGCACAGGGTTGGCAATTACCAAACCACCTTTTAAGCCAAGGTCCCATTTGATTTTTGCAATTCTTGCTGCATCTTCACTGCTGTTTGCAGTAAAATCAACACCAAAACCGCTTTTGCGGCTGTAAAAAGCAGGGAAGTCAGCGGTTTTTAACCCGATAACAGGAACGCCCATGGTTTCAAGGTATTCTAAAGTATGCCCAATATCAAGCAAACTTTTCACACCAGAACTTACAACGGCAACGGGTGTGTTGGCAAGTTCTTGTAGGTCTGCAGAAATATCAAAGCTTGTTTCTGCACCACGGTGCACGCCGCCTAGGCCCCCTGTTGAAAATACACGGATACCCGCCATGGCAGCAAGTATCATGGTGGAAGCAACGGTGGTTGCCCCTGTGCCTTTGTTAGCAACAATAAT
>CAZWXJ010000020.1:0-20141 GCA_964637735.1 uncultured Oscillospiraceae bacterium
AGCAAGGTGTTGCAATAATAATTGCGTCCATTTCTTCTGTGAAGCAGTTTACTGCCCAGTTAATACCTGGAACAATACCTGCTGCGAACGACACATGGCCAATGTCTACTTTATAGCCATGTTGCTCTTTTTCCCATTGGCAAAAAGCCGCATTGTAGTCAGCCGCTAAAAGGTTATACCCAAAAATACCATGGTCTAACCGTTTTTGCATTGCATCAATTGCAACTTGTGGGCATTTGAAGTCCATGTCAGCAACCCATAAAGGTAGCAAGCCTTCTTCGCCAAATTGGTTTTTCAATCCGTCCCATTTTGAGCTTTGTGTACCTTGTCTGTCTGGAGATTCGAGTTTGTACGCCATTTTAAAACACCATCCTTTTTTAAATTTGTAGAATTTGAAGTTACTTCCATCATACTATGCAAAGCCGTGTAATTTCAACAAAAACTGGCTTTTAACATATAGAATATATAAGCATTATTTTGTGCAACATGTTTATTACCTACTTTTTTCTGATATTATCAAAAAAATCAATTTAAATATTGTATTAGTATAATAATACATGTTATACTATTCACAACTTCCCTTGCAACGCTTGTTTCTTACTATAAAGTATAAATACATTTACATACAAAATACAAACTATTTATTGTATGGTAGACAATTCTATTCTAATTCCTTGTTATTTTGTAGGAAATATGATATGCTACCAAAGTTCACTTTACGAAGAGGAGAGAAAAATATGAATGATACAATTGTAAACACAGACCAAACGAATGCGAACATTAACAAAGAAGGTGCAAACGCTTACAGCAAATTGGGGTGGGCCTTTTTGGTGTTTTTGGCATCTCAAATTTTACTGCCCTTTGCCGCACAGTCAGTACTTTTGGCAATCAATCCCGCTCTGGCGCAAAGCCAGCTTATGGGCATGCCCCTTATTTATGCCTGCATGTACCTTGTCGGCTTTCCACTTATGTTGCTTATTTTAAAAAATGTACCCACCACACCATCTTGGCCAAAGGTGGCTGCTAAAAAGAAGATGGGCTTTGGAGAAGTGCTTTCTTATTACCCTATTATGTATTTCTGCATGGCTGTCATTAATATATTTGCCATGTATCTTGAAAGTGCCATGGGCAAAAGTGGCACCATTACCGCAGAGGACCTTGTCATGTCTGACACAAGCCAGTGGGTATTTTTTATTTGTGGTGTTATTCTTGCCCCTATTATGGAAGAAATCATCTTTCGCAAGCTAACATATGACAAAGGCATGCGTTACGGCAAAGGGCTTTACCTTGCGTGGACGGGTATTGCTTTTGGGTTGTTCCATTTAAACTTTGGGCAGTCTCTATATGCAGGCGTTATGGGTGTTTTGTTTGCTAAAATTATGTATGAAACAGGCTCCGTATTATACACCATCATCATTCATATGCTGGTCAACTTCACGGGCGGCATTGGCATTGGCACCATTATTCTTCGCAGTGGTAATGAAACCGCGCTTCTCATTTACAGTTATTACCTCACTGGGCTTTTGCTTGTCGGTGCTGTCCTTTCCATTGCAAAAATAATCAAAGGTGTGCGTGCTAAAAAGCGCACACACGCACTGGAAGAAGAATTTACTGAACCACCTACCCCGCAGTTTACCGATGTTAAAAAAGCCTTCCTGAACCCTGGGATGATTTTATTTTCAGTGGCTTGCCTTGCGTTCATTGTTCTCGGGTTCCTTTAATCTCGCTATAAAATAAAACAAAAAAGCGGTGCCTGTTGGCATCGCTTTTCTTTGTTTCATTATTGTTTATATTTCTTCCGTCGCTTACAATGCTTCTTTTTGTTTTGCACGGTGCTTTCGAACCTTCATTAAGCTAGCGCAGGTGTTATCACACCATTTTTTGTTTTTGCTTTTACTTTCATCATAAAATACCCACCCGCAGTCTGGGTTGTCACATAGTTTTATGCGCTCTGTCGGTACCTCGCTTACAAACTGGCAGAAGGACAACACTGCTTCATATTCTATACGGTTGCTTGCTTTTGCACTGGTGGCCGTTTGCAAAATAGTACCCTCTTTGTCATTTATCGTCAGTTCATAAACAAGATGGGTCTTTTGCAACATTTTATTTAATTCGTTTGTCGCTTTTGTTGAAAGCGTTTGGTTTTTTATGACATCTAATACTGTTTTGTATAAAAAAGTCCGTACCTCTATCAGCTTTTCTGCTTGCTGTGTAAACACTTCTTTATCTAAATTCCATTTTGCACAAAAATCTGCTATCCATTTTTCATCATAAAATAGCTCTTTTTTCACCTTATGGCGCAAATACCATGCGCTATTTATAAAGTCTAAACACATATACTCCAAGTATATCACCTCAAAAATGTAACTTTCTTTTTTTTTATTGACAGTTACATTTATTTATTATATCATAGCTTCATATTGTTTTCCACTAATTTGTTTTTCTTATTATATCATACTTGCAAACGGGTGGTTACATTTCAATATTCAAAAAGGAGGCGTTTTGATGCAGACTGATAAAAAAGCATTCTACAAGCAATATTTCAACATTGCCTTGCCTGTTATGGTGCAACAATTGCAAACACAGCTTGTTACCTTATGCGGTACAGCTATGCTTGGCGTTTTGTCTGAGCACGCCATCAGCGGCGCTTCCATTGCCAATAAAATATACTTTATTTATTCTTTGGGCATCATGGGGCTCACCAATGGTGTTGGTATTTTCATTACGCAATATTACGGCGCAGGGGACAAACGCACCTATAACCAAATTTTTCGGTTTGGGCTTTTTGTCAATGCTATTTTAGGGGTTGTTGTTTCAGTTTTGGCGTTTCTATTTGCCCCACAACTTATTATGCTGTTTGTTAAAAACCCCGTTGTTATTGAATACGGCGTAGAGTACCTAAAAATAACCAGCCTTTCGTATATTCCCGCAGCCATCACCCCTATTTGTGCGCTGTTTTTACGCACAACTGGCCGTGCTGAAACACCTATGAAGGTTGGGTTCATCACGTTGTTCATCAACTTAGGGTTAAATTATGCTCTTATTTTTGGCAAATTAGGGCTGCCTGCACTTGGCGTTGTTGGTGCTGCCCTTGCCACCACCATTGCACGGTTTATAGAAGCAGTTTTATTCATTGTTGTGATTGCTATACGAAAAGAAGAAGGTACCTTTCAGCGAAACCTTGGGCGTTTGCATAAAGAAACCATTTCGCTCATTCTAAAAAAATCACTTCCGCTTGTGTTGAATGAGCTTGTATGGTCTTCTGCCCTCAGCATTGTATTCATGAATTATTGCTATGTGAATGAAGCCTTTATTCCTGCCATTACTGTAGTAGACAGTGTTTGCAACTTAGTGTATTCCATCTTCACCGGTTGCACCACAACATCAGGCATTTTAATTGGCAACTACCTAGGTGCGGGTGAACTCGGCACTGCTAAAACCCTTTCTTCCCGCATGATCAAAATAAACATGTCCATCTTTGCCATAGGCAATGTATGCCTCATGCTATTTTCTGGCTTTGTGCCAAGGCTCTTCTCTTTAACAGGAGACTTAGCCATAGCCACCACACATTTTTTAATTATAAAAGCCACCATAGACCTTGTACGTGGCTTCCCTGATACCGTATACAGCATTTTACGAGCAGGCGGAGATATGAAAGGCGTTTTAACAATGGATGGGCTGTTTGTTCTCGTTTTCCCTATGCTCATCAGCATTGTTTTCTCTCGCTTCATTCCGCTTCCGCTCACCGCACTTTACGCATTGGTCGAAGGCTCTACTTTGTTAAAAGTAGGCATAGCTGCTAAACACTTGAAGAAAGAGAGGTGGCTGGTAAGTTTAAATACGCAAAGCGCAAATGCACATTCTTAACCATGAAAACATTAAGGAGGTATTGTAGCAATGAATGAACGTATTTCAGGCATGTATTGTTTAAGGTGCCATTCGCACTTCCCTGTAGGAGACTATTTAGAAGGTTGCCCCAAATGCCATGATGAAGGGCATCACGTCAACTTAACTTTTCAGTATGAGGGACACGGAGAGATTAAAAAAGACGAAAAAGGCTTCCGCCGATATGCAGACTTTTTGCCTTACAGTGAATTTGTATCTCTTGGTGAGGGAAACACCCCTGTTACCACCATTGACAGCCTTGCGAAAGAGTTAAACCTTAAAAAGGTGTACACAAAGAACGAATTTCAAAACCCTAGCGGGTCTCATAAAGACAGAATGAACCCTATGGTTATTGCCCGTGCGAAAGATTTGCAGTCAAACACTGTTTCTTGTGACTCTAGCGGAAATGAAGCGGCATCTCTTGCTGTTTATGCTGCCGCCAACGGGTTGCAATGTGCGAATTTCGGCGACAGCGCTATTTCTGACATTTGGCGCCTTGCTTCACAGGTACCTGGCGCAGAAGTTATTCTTTCTTCAGACAGAGAATACCGCCGTGAAACCGCCCTTGAAAAAGTGGCAGATGAAAACTGGTTTTATGCCACCACCATGTTTGACCCACCCATTGGTATCTCTAGCTTTGCGGTACAAGGCTACAAAACCGCAGCCTATGAATTGTTTGAAGAGCTCGGTGAAGATTTACCTGAGTATATTCTTGTGCCTACCAGCCGTGGCGACTTAATTTACGGGCTGCTAGAAGGCTTTCAAGACCTCATGAAAGAAAACCTTATACAAGCTCTACCAAAGCTTGTTGCCGTAGAGCCACTACCAAGGCTTGAAAATGTGTTAAACGGCGAAGATTACCGTTTAATTTCACCTGGTGCAACATCTCTCACCTCTTCCATAGGCGGTGGTACAAAAACATATCAGTCTTACATTGCCCTTAAAGAAAGTGACGGGTTTGCCATAGACGTACCACAAGACCAAGTGCTAAACGATGTTTTGAAAATGGCATCTTATGGGTACTACCTCGAAGCTTCTTCTGCCATTGTTTACAGCAGCTTGAAAAAAGCGGTAGAACAAAAGCTGATTCCTGAAAATGCTTCTGTACTTTTGGTGTTAACTTCACACGGTTACAAAAACGACCCAAAAGTGTTTGCAGACATTTTTAAATAATAATGATTGTCCACTATATGAATAAAAACTGTCAGGAATATTCCTGACAGTTTTTTGTATTTTATTATTTCGAACGAAACACCCGTTTCAGCACAAACCGCATCGGTTTAAACGGAAAGCCTTCCAGTTCTTTTTTGGTTTCAGCAAGTTTTTCCCGAATGGGGATGTTTTGCGGGCAGTGCGCCTCACACTTGCCACACTGTATGCAGTTAGATGCCCCGTGCCCTTTCGTCGTCAGCGCATACCAGTACATACTGGTAAACTTCCCTTTCAGCACGGTGTCATTCAAAGAGGAAAAACACATGGGTATTTCTACCCCTGCGGGGCAAGGCATGCAATAACCACACCCTGTGCACTCTACTTTTGTTGCCCCACGTATCAACTGGCTTACCTGTGGGTACAATGCCAATTCTTCTTCACTTAACCCGTTTGCTACCCCGCTACATGCAGCCTCAATGTTTTCTGCAACCATCTCCTGTGTTCCCATGCCTGAAAGCACACAAGTTACTTCAGGGTGGTTTAACACCCAGCGCAACCCCCAATCTGCATTGCTACGGTTTGCATCAGCATCTTGCAATAATTTTTGCGCCGCAGGCGGAATACTATTCACAAGTGAACCACCTCGCAAGGGCTCCATCACCATAACAGGCATACCTTTACTGGCGGCATATAGTAACCCCGCCGTGCCTGCTTGGTAGTTTTCGTCTAAATAATTATACTGTATCATGCAAAAATCCCAGTCATAGGCGTCTATCAACTTCATAAATTCAGGTTGCATACCATGAAATGAAAACCCGATATTACGGATTTTCCCTGCCGCTTTTTGGTCAGCAATCCATTGCTCTATGCCAAGCCCTTGCAACCGTAACCACGTCGCCTCATCTGGTATCATGTGCAATAAGTAATAGTCAATATAATTTGTTTGTAAGCGGCCTAACTCTGTTTGCAACATTTTGTCTGCATCTGCCAGGTTGCGCACCAAATAATGTGGTAGTTTGGTTGCCAAAAACACTTTGTCTCTCACCTTGTTTTTGGCAAGAATTTTCCCAAGCAATGCCTCACTACCTTGGTAGATATACGCTGTGTCAAAGTAATTCACGCCTTTTTCTATGGCGTATAAAATTTGCTTTTCTACTTCGCCCTCGTTTTTGTGAAACCGCATGCACCCAAACCCTAAGGCCGATATTTGATCTTCATTTTTCGGGTTACTTCTATATTGCATAACACAAGTCCTTTCTGTTTATAATTGCTTTGCCTTTTATAACTTACCCCAGTAACCACCATAGCACTTTGTACCCCAGTACCCCTAGTACCGTTATGGGTATTGCCGCTACCATACACCCCAAAAGCGCACGTACCAATGTCGTGTTTTCAAACGTTTTTATGTTAATTGCAAATAGGTTGCTACCAATTAACACCGCAAACCCCACGGCAAACCCTATATAAGCAGGTAACGGGTGCTGTGCATAATACACAGTGGTCAACATCATGGCGCTTTCTGCCCAAAGCACGGCAACAGGCATGGCACCCCCTATATAATAAAGCAGCCCTTTTTTACCTTGCCAAAAAAATGCTGCCACACCAAACACAATGCCTGCCAAAACAGCACCTGTATACCACACTACCATGGCACTGCCAAAGGCAATGGGTTGCTTGTTCACCACAGCTGAAAGTGGGTAGTAAACCGTGTTTGCCACCGCTAGTAAAACCGCCGCAAGCCCTATGCAGGTTTGCACAGTTTTCCCCGTAGCCGCCACAAAAAAGGCAATGACCATCCACAGTGCAGCTGAGTCTGCCAGTGCATTCCACCCATCAGGCAGAAATTTACCATATACCGTTAATATACCTGTTAATGCCCCTACTGCCACTGCAACAAACCATTTCACATAAGGTTTTTGCTTTGTTTGCACACTTTGCATCATTGTCTCCTTTTTTTGCGAAGCCATTTTACGCAGTAACATTTTACACCGTAAACCAGTACCGTTTAAAGGTGTGTGTACCGTCGCTTCTACTGTCTTCATACACGCCACCGTTGCTTTCCATCACACGGGCAGAGGCTATATTTTCTTCTTTACACGTAATCAGCACTTCGTCAATGCCAAAGCTTTTTGCAATGGGCAATGCCATTTTTAGCATTTGCGTGGCATACCCTTTTTTGCGCTCACTAGGGCGCACCCCATAACCAATGTGCCCACCATAATTTGCAAGGTAGTCATTCAGCGCATGCCGAATGTCAATAAACCCAAGTATGCGGTCTTCCTTGTTCTGTAAAATATACAAAGTAGAGGGCACTAGGTCTTCATTGCAAGTCGCCCATTGCTCCCCTTTTTTCTTTTGTTTGTAAAAAGCGGTAAAAGGGGTATCGCCACAATCTGCAGCAGCGGGAATAACCGCTTCCTTTGCATCATAAAACTCTTGCAAAGCCGCTTTGTAATCTGCCACCATTGCTGTGTCAAGCCGTACCAGTTTCAGCCCGTCTGTTTTTTGTTTTTCTATAAGCCATTGCTCTGCAAAATCAACCATTTCTTTCAAAGGCAATAACTTTGCTGTAGCAAGCCCTACACTTCCATTTTGCACCATGCCTGTTTCTTGCTCAAAGGCGGCACCAATGCTGTCAAACGCTTCGTTGTTAAACGCTTTTTCTTTATACGGTTTCCATACGCGTTTTTCGTTTTCTAATAGGGCGCTTCCATTTTGTTCAGTTGCTTCTTTTTGCAAGCGAGCTTCTGCCAAGTGCAATGCTGTGCAGTTGTAATAATGCACGCCAACCATTAACACCTTCGCATTTGCGTTGTATAACGCACCCAGTGGTGAATCATTTCCAAAGGCATCTTCTAGTGCATGCACTGCCATCAACTCTTTCGCCCGTTTACCCACCGCCGCAAAAGAGCTTGTTGGGTGGTTTGAGCGCACTGCACCAGGAAATGTGCGTAGCAATTCAGGCAACACCCCTACCCGAGACGTCGGTGTGCGGGCAGGGTCAAACGCAGGCATGGTATCTCTAATTTCTTGTTGCCATTCCACAGGTACAGCAGGGCGCAGCCAGTTCACAGGGTCTGCATTATCTCCGCTTTGGGCAGGCACCACTACAGTGCCTGTTTCCCCCACCGCTTCCAGCAATGCCTCTGCTAAGGCCTGTACGCCACCGCATACCCACCCGATGGACGACAGAGACGTATGCACCAGCAAAACATCCCCTTTTTTTACGCCTATTTTTTGCAGGGCTTTTGTTATTTTGTCTTTCGTCATAAATGCGTCTTGCGGCATGGTTATTCTCCATTTCTAATTTCTGTGTTCTACATTTTACCACAAACCAAATAGGCATACAAAATGTCTTTTGTCCTTCACTTTTTACCTTGAAGCTTATTTATGAGCCTATTATAATATAAAATCTTGGTGAAATATTGTTATCTTTGTAAAGAATTGATTGAAGCTGATTCATTTTATAGGTATACTTAGAAGTAATAAATAATAAGGGGTGTTAGAACAATGGACTTCACGTTAGACAAAGCAAAGGAAATCATCTCTCAACATATTACCGAGCCACACTTAATTGTACACTCAATCGCTGTAAGCGCCGCTATGGGTGCTATGGCTGAACACTTTGGCGAAAGCAAAGAACTGTGGGAGGCTGTTGGCTATGTGCATGATGTTGACTATGAAAAGTGGCCTGAGGAACACCTTGACCACACCGAACCCATTTTGGAAGAAGCAGGTGTAGACCCTGTCCTCATTCGTGCCGTACTTTCACACGGGTATGGCCTAAGAAATGACGTAAAACCTGAAACCAACATGGAAAAAAGCCTATACACCGTAGACGAACTAACAGGTATTGTTCATGCTGCTGCACGTATGCGCCCTACTGGTATATCTGACATGGAAGTAAGCAGTTTTATGAAGAAGTTTAAAGACAAAAAGTTCGCCGCCAAGTGTGACAGAGACCTTATTAAAACCGGCTGTGACATGCTTGGCATGGACATAAAAGACGTTGCTGCGCTATGTATTACTGGCATGAAAGGCTATGCCACAGAACTTGGGCTTTTACCAAAAGAATAAAGAAGGTCGATTCATAAATGTTTTTCACCACCGCCCTGAACGGGTTTTCCTTATATCAAATATGTTGTCTCTTTTTCACGTATGCTATGGCTGGCTGGCTTTTAGAAGTTGTTTTTTGCACTGTAAAAGACGGTAAGTTTGTAAACCGTGGTTTTTTAAATGGCCCTGTGTGCCCTATATACGGGTTTGGTGCCGTGGCCGTTATTCTTATACTTACCCCGTTAGGTGGCAATATTCTTCTCACCTTCTTACTGGGTATGGTTGTTACCTCCCTGCTAGAGCTTGTAACAGGCTTTGTGCTTGAAAAGGCTTTTCAAACCAGATGGTGGGATTATTCAGACATGCCCTTCAACATTGGCGGGTATGTTTGCCTACTGTTTTCTTTGGGGTGGGGCGTTGCCTGTGTGTTTTTAATGGAAGTTTTACAACCGCTGATTATGCGGTTTATAAACTGGGTACCTACTGACATAGGCGTTATTGTGCTTATTCTTCTTGGCATTTATTTTGTTACTGACGTTACCATTACCATTTTCACCATTCGCTCCCTCAACCAGCGGCTTTCACGCATTGATGATTTACGTACCTTGCTGCGTAAACCGTCTGACAAGATTGCCGAAAACGTTTATGATGAATATACCAAATGGCAAACTGAAATTGAAGCCCTTACTGAAAAACGTGCCGCTTTGCAAAACCGCCTTGTAAAAGCCTTCCCTGACATGCGCTCAACCAAATATGAAGGCGCATTGAATGAGCTAAAAGAGCGCATTCAAAACATTCAAAATAAAAGAAAAGACAAAGACGTTAACAACGTTGACAACAAAGAAGACTGAGGTATGATGTATGGACTTTCAAACCGAAAAAACAGCTTTTTTTGACCGCCTAGGAGACCACGGCTACATGGTGCTTGCCACCAGCGCTGATGACCGCCCCCTTGCCTGCACCATGACTTGTGTGCTAGACGGCGAAGCAATATATATGCAGACGGACAGTAACTTTTTAAAAATAGAGCAAATACGTCAAAACCCACGGGTTGCGCTGTGTTCAGGTTCGGTGCAAATTGAGGGCACCGCCACATTGCTGGGGCACCCACATAGCGAAGAATGCAAAGTGTTTGCTGACTTGTTTCAGCTGTATTACCCCAGCAGTTTTGACAAATATGCCACTGTGGAAAGTGAAGTGGTTATTAAAGTAACCCCTACCTTTGTTACTGACTGGCTGTATGAGTCTGGCACAAATGAGCAAATACACATTAACTTTGAGGCACAAACCGCTGAAACGGTACTGTATATGCCTGGTGAGAAATCTCCGGCGCAACATGTTGATAGAAAGTAGCCTATTGTTATGATTGAAATAAAAAAATACAACCCTACTTATGCCCCACAGTTGAAACAACTTATGCTGCGTGAAGGCGAAGAGTGGACGTACACCAAAGATGACCTTTGGACTGGCTATGAAACCATGCTAGCACAACATATTACCTATGTTGCTTTTGAAAACACCGAATTATGCGGGTTTGCCCGCTGTTTGCAAGACGGTATACTTACCGTTTATGTGTGTGATTTACTGGTTGACAAGACCCACCGTGGCAAACAAATTGGGCATATGCTCATGCGCACCGTGTGCGAAGATTACCCCACGCATACGGTATACGCTATGTCTGACGTAGACGCATACTATGAAAAACAAGGATACAAGCGGGAAGGTAGCATATTTGAGGTTTGTGAAGGAGGCGTATAATATGTACGCTGTAAACACCTATGAAGAAATAGAAAAACGAGAACAGGAACTTGGCACAAACCATGTCATTGCACTGTTGTTTGTGCGCCCCAGTTTGCCCGGTGCGAAAGACATTATTGCTGACTTCACCTACCTGCACCACAACATTGCTGACGCTTGCAGTTTATATGCCGTAGGTTACAGCGAGCACGCCCCCGCAGACGATGACTTTGAAAAAGTAAAAGGTGTGAAAAATAGCAACTGGTATTTTAGTACCGCCGCTTTTGTAGATTTCAAGAACAAACTGGAAACCCGTTTAAAGTGGAATTACAGCGGAGACATTGAACTGTTGCTATTGCAAAGCAACCCAGAAGGCAAGAACATTTTAAACTTTGAACATTACCTTTCGGTAGATATAAACTATGGCATTAAAAAAGGTTATGTCGAGTCTTTCCCACGGTTTATGGAAGTGCTTGCCCGCAGCGCCAAAAAGGCAACTACGGTAAAACAAGCTTCTTTGCAGGTACAAAGCCACCGCTTTAAACTGCGAGACATCATAAGTGAAACCCTTGATGATTGCAAAAATGTGCCCACTTCGGTGCGCCGCATTTTGAAGGATGCACTATTCTTTAAAACGGCAAGGGGTTATGGCACATAAGTTGATAATACTTCATAATTTGTAAAAGTAAAAAAGACACCTAAGTTTTTCACTTAGGTGTCTTTTTTATTCAATATCAATCTCTCAATACTTTTGAAAGGAACTCTTGTAAACGGGGGCTTTGCGGGTTGTCAAATATTTCAGAAGGGGTACCTTGTTCAACTAGTTCACCTTGGTCCATAAACACTACTCGGGTGCCTACACGGCGGGCAAATCCCATTTCATGGGTAACCACCATCATGGTCATGCCGCTTTCAGCAAGTTCTTGCATAACATCTAATACTTCGCCAATCATCTCAGGGTCAAGGGCAGAGGTTGGCTCATCAAACAAAATCACTTCGGGCCTCATAGCAAGGCACCTTGCAATGGCAACACGTTGCTTTTGCCCACCTGAAAGCTGTGCGGGAAATACATCTTTCTTGTCAAGCAGGCCAACCCGCTCAAGCAATTGCTCGGCATATTGTTCGGCTTCTGCCTTGTCTTTTTCTTGCACTTGTATGGGGGCAAGGGTTAAGTTGTCAAGCACTGTCATGTGCGGAAACAAGTTGAAATGCTGAAACACAAACCCGAGTTTCGTACGTACGGCATCAAGCGCTTTCTCGTTTTGAAAATCAAGCTGTTCGCCGTCAATATATACCGTACCCTCTTCGGGAACCTCCAGCCCGTTGATGCAACGAATCATGGTGCTTTTACCAGAGCCTGATGGACCGATGACACAGACAATTTCACCTTGCTCTATATTTAGGCTGACGTTTTTCACGGCGTGCAAGTCTTCAAATTGCTTTGATACATTTTCCAGTTTAATCACTTTCAGCCAGCCTCTTTTCCAGTTTATTTGCGAAGAAAGAAATGGTCAGCGTCATGATAAGGTAAATACCTGCCGCCATAAATAGCGGAATTAAAAAGTTGTAATACCTACCGCCAAGCACATTTGCACCTTTCATTAACTCAAACGCACCAATAGATGCAAGCAAAGACGTATCCTTCAAAAGAGTAATAAACTCACTAATCCACGGTGGTAATATCCGTTTGAAAGACTGCGGTAAAATAACAAAACGCATCATCTGTTTATATGAAAGCCCCAGTGCTTTTGATGCTTCCCACTGCCCTTTGTCAATAGATTGAATGGCACCACGAAACAGTTCAGTTGTGTAAGCACCTGAGTTGATGCTCATGGCGATGATACCGACAATTCTTGCGCTTGGGGTAAATGAAAAGCCAAACAATGCTTTGGTAAGTACAGGGCCCGCAAGGTAAAACAAAGTTATTTGCAACATCATGGGCGTCCCACGAAACACTTCTACATACACGGTAGAAATGGCACGCAGCATTTTGCTTTTGCTCATTTTAGCGGCGGCACTCAGCACACCAAGTATGGTACCGAAGATGAGCGAAAAAAATGCTATAATAATGGTTTCTTTAGCGCAAGTTAGCAAAAACAAGAAGTTTTGCGGTGTAACGATTTTCTGAAAAATTGACATGAATTGGTATTCCCTTCCGTGAAAGAAAAGGCGGTGCATATTGCACTGCCTTTTCTGTTTTTACAAAGCCATACAATAGCTTTTATTGCTACAAAATTAAACTTCTGTATTTTCTTCTTCAGCAGCTGCAAAATATTGGCCTACAAGGTCAGCTTTTTTTGCACTCTCATTGAAAGCAATCACTGCGTCATTCACAACAGCATATAGGTTGTCATTACCTTTTTTCACAATAACACATGTTTTTTCAACATCGCCGTATTCGCCTTCTAAAATAACAAATACATCTGGGTTATTCATAACGAAGCTTTCGCCAACGGCTTTGTCACATACAACGGCAGAAACTGCACCCGCACTAAGGTTTTGGAAAAGCATGGGGTAGCCTGCGCCTGTTGGGGTAGAAACTTCAATGCCATATTCTGCGGCAAGTGCTTGTGCAACACCTTCACCTGTGGTGTTTGCGCCAGCTGTAATGGTGGTGCCTGCAAGGTCTTCAACCGTAGTAATATTTGCATCTACTGCAACAACTACCACTTGTGATGATTCAAGATAAGGCACTGTGAACATACATTCTCTTTCAGGGTCTTCGGTGAAGCAAGAAATACCAACGTCAATGGTACCTGCATTCAGTGCAGAGATAATATTGTCAAAGTCCATAGGTACAAATTCAATGGTGTAAGCGCCGTTTTCGCCGCCAATGTAAACAGCAAGCTCGTTTGCCATGTCTACATCAAAACCAGCAATGTTGTTTTCTTCGTCATAAAATTCATACGGTGGGTAGTCAGGGCTGATGCCTACTTTGATAACACCAGGGGTGGCAAGTTCTTGCTCCCAAGCGTTGCCCTCTACTGTGCTACTGTCATCTTTTCCGCCGCAAGCAACAAGCGAACATGCAAGTGCCAAAGCGGTAATAAGTGATAATACTTTTTTCATTTTTGTTTCCTCCAAGTTTTAATATGTTTCATTTCTTTATTTATCTGGTAATAATGGCAAAGCCATCAAACTGATACTTCTTTAAACCTTCTTCATCGGTAATATAAGGCACTTCCTCATTTGCAATGGCGTCAAACGCATTTGCAACAGCGGTTAACATACTACCTGGGCGAAGTGGTTCATTATGTGAACAATACAGGTTATAGTCTGCAAATTTTGCAGCCAGCATATGTACTGTGTTTTGGTATGTGTTTTCAGAAGAATTGAGACCGTCTGCCTTTTGTATGTGCGCATAGAGAGATGCGGGGTAAATGGTATCTCCTGTGAACAGCATTTTCTCAGCATGGTTTGCCAGCATTATACTGTCAGGTGAATGCCCTGGTGTATGCACCACTTCAAACTGTCTTCCACCAAGGTCAAACACGTGCCCATCTTCAAAGGTTTCTACTGTGTTTGCGGGCTGGGTTGAAAAGGTGGAAAGGTCAACAGGTATTTCTCCATTTTTGTAGTGAAAAGCCGCTGGCTCAAAGTTGGTGTTTAGCTCATATGTGAACTCGCCTACATGCGGAATGCCAATGGCAAGGCGTTCTTGCGCTGTTTCTTCATTGAAAACGTGCACTGTGTCAAACTCATGGTCGCCACCTATATGGTCAAAGTGGGTGTGCGTGTTCACCACAATAAGTGGCAGGTTTGTCAGGGCTTCTACTTCTGCCTTTATGCTTTGAAAGCCCATGCCTGTGTCAAGCAACAGCGCCTTTTCTTCCCCGATAATTAAAAAACTAATTACCTCTTGAAAATGGTGTGGTTCATAAAGTGCATAAATGTTATGTGGCAATTTATATATTGCAAACCAGTCGCTCACGGCATCTACTTGTTCAAGGGTAGCATATTGTGGGCGTGGTAAAGCTTCGTACCAATGCGCAGGTTGTACGGCATCTTTTACGTCGCTCATATTATCACCTCTTTATAAAATGCAAAACTGTTATTTGGTTAATGTACCTTATTATAATGTGTATATACTTATTTGTAAAGCATAAATATGCATAATATTATGTATATTTTGTATTTTTGTTACCTTTTGATAGGTAAATTGTATGATTTTATTCATTTTTGTGCATTATGGCTGTAAAAAGTTACATAAAAATGACAAAAAGAGCCCTTTTTAGCCGCACATTCTCGTGTCTCATTCATAAATTGTTCACCGATATTTTATAAGATAAATATGTACACAACATAGATATAAAACAAATACACTATATAATAAGATATACCATATATATTTGTAATGGAGGGTAGCATATGAATGCACAAAAGTATACACAGAAATCGTTAGAGATTATTCAAAATGCGCAAACAATTGCCATAGAGCATGACAACATGCAATTAGAAGAAGCACACTTGCTGCTTGCCTTGTTAGACGCAGAGGGTGGGCTTATTCCCTCTTTGCTAGAGAAAATGAATGTAAGTGTTGCGGCTTTGCGTGCTGGCGCCGTGCGTGCGGTTGATGACATACCCCATGTAACAGGCCCTGGCAGAGACGCCGACAAAATTTATGTTTCGCCAGAGGTAGACAAAGATTTTGTTGCCGCAGAAAAGCTTGCCGAAACCATGAAAGACGAGTATGTTTCGGTAGAGCATTTGTTTTTGATTTTGCTAAACAGCAAAACGTTAGCGCCTGTTTTTGGCAGTGCTGGCGTGAAAAAGGACGCCTTTTTAACAGCTTTAGAAGAAGTGCGAGGCGGCATGCGTGTAACAAGTGACAGCCCTGAAGACACTTACGATGCCTTGAACAAATACGGTACTGACCTTGTACAGCAAGCACGCACCAAAAAGCTAGACCCTGTCATCGGGCGGGATGATGAAATACGCAACGTAATACGTATTTTAAGCCGCAAAACCAAAAACAACCCTGTGTTAATTGGCGAGCCTGGCGTTGGCAAAACTGCCATTGCCGAAGGGCTTGCCCAGCGCATTGTACGTGGAGATGTGCCTGTAAGCTTACAAGACAAAACCATTTTTGCGCTTGACATGGGCTCTTTGGTGGCGGGGGCGAAGTACCGTGGCGAATTTGAAGAGCGCTTGAAAGCCGTATTAAACGAAGTAAAACGCAGTGATGGACGCATTGTTTTATTCATAGATGAACTGCACACCATTGTGGGCGCTGGCAAAACCGAAGGTGCCATGGATGCAGGCAACTTATTAAAACCCATGCTTGCCCGAGGTGAGTTACACTGTATTGGTGCAACCACATTAGATGAATATAGGCAGTACATAGAAAAAGACCCTGCACTAGAACGACGCTTTCAACCTGTTATGGTAAATGAGCCAACAGTAGAAGACACCATTGCCATTTTGCGTGGGCTGAAAGAACGGTATGAGATCTTCCATGGTGTGAAAATACAAGACAATGCGCTAATTGCGGCGGCAACTCTTTCAAACAGATATATTACTGACCGCTTTTTACCAGACAAAGCCATTGACCTTGTAGACGAAGCCTGTGCAATGATACGCACCGAGATAGACTCCATGCCGACTGAGCTGGATGTGATAAGCCGTAAAATTATACAACACGAAATTGAAGAAGCGGCATTGAAAAAAGAGACCGATGCCCTTGCAAAAGAGCATTTGGAAGAAATACAAAAAGAACTGGCAGACATGCGTGAGCAATTTAACGCCATGAAAGCCCAGTGGGAAAATGAAAAAGCTGCCATTAGCAAGGTGCAAAAACTGCGTGAAGAACTGGAACAGTTGAATGCTGAAATTGAAATGGCTGAGCAAGAGTACGACCTAAACAAAGCAGCTGAATTAAAGTACGGCAAACTACCCGCTTTGCAACAAGAACTTGCCGAAGAAGAACAAAAAGAAATTGAAAACCGAGATGAGCACGCCGCACCTACCCTTTTGCGGAACAGTGTAACCGAAGAAGAAATTGCCCGCATTATTGAACGGTGGACGGGCATACCCGTGCAAAAATTGGTAGAAGGTGAACGAGATAAACTTTTACACCTTGATGAAATTTTGCATGAGCGTGTGATTGGGCAAGAAGAAGCGGTTACCCATGTAAGCGAAGCCATTATACGTTCCCGTGCGGGCATAAACGACCCCAGTAAACCAATTGGCAGTTTCTTGTTTTTAGGGCCAACAGGTGTTGGTAAAACCGAGCTTGCCAAAACCCTTGCCGAAAGCTTGTTTGATGACGAGCGCAACATGGTGCGCCTTGACATGAGTGAGTATATGGAGAAATTCTCAGTCAGTAGGTTGATAGGTGCACCCCCAGGTTACGTAGGCTATGAAGAAGGCGGGCAATTAACCGAAGCCGTACGCAGAAAGCCTTACTCGGTAATATTGTTTGACGAAATAGAAAAAGCCCATCCTGATGTTTTTAACGTACTACTGCAAGTGCTAGACGACGGGCATATTACTGACAGCCAAGGCAGACGGGTAGACTTTAAAAACACCATTATCATTCTCACTTCTAATATAGGTTCTGCCTTTTTGCTTGACGGCATTGGCGAAGACGGTGAGATTACCATCGAAGCCCGTGAAAATGTGGAAGACATGCTAAAAGCATCCTTCCGCCCTGAATTTTTGAACAGGCTAGATGAAATTGTATTCTTCAAACCGCTTACCAAAGAAAACATATTTGCCATTATTGACCTTTTGGTAGAAGAATTAAACACACGCCTTGCCGAAAAGCAAGTAAAATGTGCTATTACAGAAACAGCAAAAACATATATTGTTGACAACGCCTACGACCCCCTTTACGGCGCACGCCCACTGCGCAGGTTTGTGCAGCGCACCGTAGAAACATTGATAGGCAAAGAAATTATTGCTGGCAACGTTATGCCGCTTGACACTTTGGTGGTTGACCTTGTAGATGACACCCTTGTTATAAGCAGGCAAGCAGGCGCACCGAAGGTGAGATAATAAAAAAAACAAAGCAAAAAGGGACGCTGCAACTTGCGTCCCTTTTAAAGTGTGAAAGTTAAGTGAGTTTTTCACAATTTGGGCGGTTTTTCGTTGACCGTTCTTCTCTTTTCTCGTAAAATATTAAGGTAGCTAAATATATTTTGAAAGGAGTACCTTGCCTTGAACCATTCCCCTGAACGAATAGAAAAAGTAAAAGAACTGCGCCCCATTGTGCGCAGTGGACGAAAAGCGCTTTGGCATAATCTCAGTGAAAAATTGAAAGAAGCATTGTTTGCGGTACTCCCCATCAGTGCTATTGTTTTGCTGTTACACTTTACCGTTGCCCCGCTCTCAAAAAGTACTGTTTGGTTATTTTTATGTGGCATGGTATTATTAATACTAGGCATGGGGCTGTTTACCCTCGGGGCAGATATGTCTATGATGCCCGTGGGTGAGCGCATTGGCGCACAGCTAACCAAATCTCGAAACATCAAGTTGCTAGTTGTTATTTCGTTTATCATGGGCGTTGCCATTACCATTGCTGAACCCGATTTACAGGTGCTTGCAACACAAATACCGTCTATACCAAACAGCGTTTTAGTAGGTGCTGTTGCCACAGGTGTTGGCGTGTTTTTGGTGCTAGCAGTACTGCGCATTGTGCTTGCCAAAAGGCTTGCCCCCATTTTACTGGTGCTTTATGCCGCCGTGTTTGTGCTTGCCATTTTTGCACCAAGCGAGTATTTGGCAATTGCTTTTGACAGCGGTGGTGTAACCACAGGCCCTATTACCGTGCCGTTTATACTATCTCTCGGGGTTGGTATTGCAGCGGTGCGTGGCGGTAGTAAAGACAGTGAGAACGACAGTTTTGGTCTCGTTGCCCTCTCTTCCGTTGGGCCCATTATTGCAGTATTGCTGCTTAGCATTTTCTACCCCTCTTCCCCTACCTATACTTCCACCACAACAACTTCTGTTAGCACCTTTCAAGAGGCCCTTTCGTTGTTTGTGCAAGAAATGCCGCACTATGCAAAAGAAGTTCTGTCTGCCATATTGCCGATAGCCATCTTCTTTGTGTTGTTTCAACTGCTTTTATTACATTTGCCACGCCGCCAAACCATAAAGGCTGGTGTAGGGCTTGTATATACCTTTTTAGGGCTTGTACTGTTTTTATGTGGTGTAAATGTCGGCTTTTTACCCGCTGGTAAAGAGCTTGGCACGGTTATTGCCAGTTTGCCAAACAACTGGATTCTTGTACCTATTGGTATGGTGCTAGGGCTATTTGTTGTTTTAGCCGAACCCGCTGTGCATGTTTTAACCAAACAAGTTACCGAAGTAACGGGTGGTTCGGTTTCTCGTAATTCGATTTTAGCTTGCCTTTCCATAGGGGTTTCATTTTCTGTTGGTATTTCTATGGTGCGGGTTTTAACAGGGCTTTCCATTTGGTACTGTCTCATTCCTGGGTATGCTATTTCATTAATATTGGCATTTATAGTGCCCCCTGTGTTTACGGGTATCGCGTTTGACAGTGGCGGTGTTGCCAGCGGACCGATGACAGCCTGCTTTATTCTTCCATTTGCCATGGGCGCCTGTGAGGCGGTTGGTGGTAATGTTTTAACCGATGCATTTGGCGTAGTTGCCATGGTTGCCATGACGCCACTCATCACCATTCAAATATTAGGTTTAATTTACAAACTGCGCACCCCAGCAAAAGAAGAAGATGCGCCTGTTGCTGCAACCATTGACATTTACCCTGACGTTGTTGAGTTATAAAGGAGGTAACGTATGAGTGAACGTATTATTAACCAAAGCCCGCTTTCATTTTTAGTTACCATTGTGAATGATGGAGAAGGAGACGATTTTACCTCTTTTTTCAGAGAGCAAGGCGTGTATTTTAACATAACTGCCATTGCACACGGCACCGCCCCCAGTGAGCTACTTGACTATTTGGGGCTTGGCGTAAGCCAAAAAGAAGTTGTTTTTTCAACGGTGGCAACCAGCCACATACCTGAATTATTTGCCCTCATAGAAGAAAAAACTGAACTGAACAAGCCTGGGAACGGTATTTCCTTCAGCATACCTGTAAATGCCATAAGCGGGCAAGAAAAGTTAACGTACATGATGGGAAGTAAACCCTATGAGAAGGAGGAGAACCCTTTGCCGTTAGAGAGAGATTATGATGTGGTATTAACCATAATAGACCGTGGGTTTTCAGACAATGTAATGGATGCCGCCAAAATTGTTGGCGCAACGGGTGGTACTGTTTTTCACGCACGGGGTGCAGGCATTGACGAAGCCGAGAAATTTTTAGGTATTTCCATTCAACCTGAAAAAGAACT
>CAZWXJ010000021.1:0-19631 GCA_964637735.1 uncultured Oscillospiraceae bacterium
TTTCTTGCTGACATGGCAGATGCGCACTTGACTGAAGAAGTATTGTTAGACTATTGGCGTACAGTTGTGTTGCAAGAAAAAATATACAATAGTTTATATGGGCCAGAAGGTGAATTTGGGGAACCACTTGAAGATGTACTTACACGTGTAAACGAAGAATATGTGCATGTAAAGCATATTCTTATTCCTTTCACTGAAGAAGATGCAGAAGGACTTGCACAAGAAGTTTACCAAAAAGCAATAGGCGGAGAAGATTTTGACGCACTGCGTGAAGAATATGACGCTGACGTGCTTGGCCAACCTGCAGAAGGCTATACATTTACATATGGTGAAATGGTAGAACCTTTTGAAGAAGCGGCGTTTTCTATGGCTGAAGGTGACATTAGCGAACCTGTTGAAACAAGTTATGGTTACCATATTATTTTGAAATTGCCGATTGATGAGCAATATATCATTGACAATTACACAACTTTCTCTGATAGAAATGATGAATTTTTTGTATTGTTAGAAGAAAAGATTGCGACTTTAGATGTAAAATATGCAAGCAATTATGATTTACTTACACCCGCCAATATTTTAGCAGCACTTGGTGAATAAATACTAAACAAAAAAACGCAGAGCAAATACGCTCTGCGTTTTTTATATTTTAGATTACGAAAAAGCATAAAACTTAATTAATCTAGGTAATCATCATTTGTATCATCTGGAAAAATTTCAACATATTTATTTTCTTCATATTTCATGTACTGTGCTACAAGGGCAACCACTGCGCTTGCCAAAGTAAAAAACACAAAAATTCGTCCTAACCATTTCAACATCATAAACCCTCCAGTGTGTTTATATATAAATTAATATGCAACAATTTCAAAAGGTGCTAAATTTTCAGTAGAAAAGAGGTTTACTGCGGGAACAAAAGCACCGTATGTAGAGTCGTCGCTCCAATGCTTTAAATAATTACCTTGGAACATACTTCCTACTGTAAAAGAAAACGAAGTATGCGGCTCGAAGACTTCAAAAGGAATGGCACATTCTAGCAGCCAATAATGCCCTTGTTCATCTTCGCCGGTGTAACAATTATTTGTGGCTGAAAACAGCTCTCGGAAACGAGCAGATGTGTCTTCTTGCACCGCTAAGCTGATATTTCCACTCGGTGAAAAAGAAATGAGAAAAACGGCATCATCTGTTTGGAATAAAAAGGAAGTTTTGCTAGTTGGAGAAGGGCTTTTTTCAAAACAAGTAGAGGAAAGGTGTAGGCTTGTTTCTGACACAAACACCTTCAAATATGTGTAAATATGTTCATCTTCTGAGGCATTATAAAAATGCTGTACCTTTATGGCAGGTAATACATCAAAAGAAGTGGCAGCAGATGCAAAAGAAACATATTCCAAAAGCGAGACAACTCTTTTCTATATCTTTATATACAATTATTATAGCACAAGAAATAAGATGGATGCACATTGTATTTTACTTTTTGAAAAATTGTTCGATATACACGAAAAAAGAGCGGTTTCTTTGTGATTATTACTTGAATAACAACGGTTCCCGTGTTAAAATATGTAATTGACATTGTATTAACTAAGTTGGGTACAATAAAGGGAGGTTTTTCTTGGTGGCATTATTCGGTAAGGGTGTGGGCATACATGTACCGCACCATAAAAATACCAGCCAAGCGGCAACTGAAGTGGGGCCAGTGCCGGCAAAAATTTATTTGCCGATGCAGCAACACATTGGTGCACCTGCTACACCTGTTGTTGCAAAAGACGATATTGTGTATGTAGGCACATTGGTTGGTAAAGCAGGAGGTTATATTTCTTCTGATATTTATAGTGGTGTTTCAGGCACGGTAACCGCTATTGAAGAAATGCAATTTCCAGATGGCAAAAACGTAACAACAATTGTTATTGAAAGCGACGGCAAGCAAGAAGTTGACCCAAGCGTAAAAGCACCTGTGGTTGACAATTATGATTCTTTTGTAGAAGCAGTACAAAAAGCTGGGCTTGTTGGGCTTGGCGGCGCAGGGTTTCCTACATCGGTAAAACTGTCGCCCGAAAATTTAGACGACGTGAAAACACTGATCATCAACGGTGCAGAATGTGAACCTTACATTACAGCAGATGATAGAGAGTTTTTAGAATGTGCGGATGAGGTAATGGAAGGCATTGCCTTGGTGAAAAAATATTTAAACATCGACAAAGTGTTTATTGGTATTGAAGATAATAAACAAGAAGCCATTGCGTTGATGAAAGAAAAAGCACAAAGTGCTGACGGCGTGGAAGTGGCAAGCTTGCCTGCACGCTACCCACAAGGTGCTGAAAAAACATTAATTATGCAAGTAACAGGTAAACAAGTACCACGTGGCAAACTACCTGCTAGCGTTGGTGTACTGGTTATGAACGTTGCAACCATTGCTTATATTGCAAAGTATATGCAAACGGGTATGCCACTTGTTACAAAACGTTTTACAGTTGATGGCGATGCCATTACAACACCGAAAAACGTACAAGTAATTGTAGGTACACCTATTAAAGACGTTATTGCATTTTGCGATGGTTATAAAGGTGAAGTAGGGAAGTTGATAGCTGGTGGACCCATGATGGGAACCGCTTTACAAAACGACGATTTCCCCATTCGCAAAACAGACAATGCGGTTTTGTGCTTTGGCACAGAAGCTGCTAAAGTTGCGCCTGAATCCGCTTGCATTCATTGTGGGCGCTGTATAGATGCTTGCCCTATGCTTTTGTCTCCTGTTGAAATTGCGGGCGAGCTGAATAAAAAGAACAAGGAAGGCCTTGACACATTAATGGTTGACCTTTGTATAGAATGCGGAAGCTGTTCATATGCTTGCCCCGCTAAAATTCAAGTAACGCAAAAAATGCGCTTGGCAAAAGCATTTCAAAGAACAGGAGGGAAGAAATAATGGAAAATAATTTGATGGTTACATCTTCCCCGCATATTACCGATAAAGCCTCTACACAAAAGCTGATGCTGAACGTGATTATTGCCATGATGCCTGCTGTGATTATGTCTGGTATTATTTTCGGTATACGTGCATGGCTGCTTATTGCGGTAACAGTGGCTTCTTGTGTCGGGTTTGAATGGCTTTGGTGCAAACTGATGAAAAAACCGATCCCTGTCGGAGATTTATCTGCAGTGGTAACGGGTATTTTACTTGCTTTTAACATGCCCTCTACCTTACCGTTTTACATGGCGGTTATTGGTTCGGCAGTTGCCATTATTGTGGTAAAACAATTTTTTGGTGGCATGGGCTATAACTTTGCAAACCCTGCTATTGTAGGGCGCATTGTACTGGCTGTTTCTTTCGCAGGCGCCATGACGGCATTCCCCACTGCAAAAACAGTAGTAGGTGTAGACGCTTTGGCTGGTGCAACACCACTTGTTGCGGTGCAAGGCGGCGCTGATATTTCTTTGATGAACTTATTAGTTGGGAACCACGGAGGCGTGCTTGGTGAAACTTGTGCCATTGCGTTGCTTATTGGTGGTATTTACCTAATTGCTACAAAAACAATTTCTATCACCATTCCTGCTGTGTACATTGGCACAGTTGCTGTATTTGCTTTGTTAACAGGGCAAGACGTTATGGTGCAATTGCTTTCAGGCGGGTTACTGCTTGGTGCATTTTTTATGGCGACTGACTATGTTACCTGCCCTTACACAACAAAAGGGAAGATTATATTTGCTGTTGGGCTTGGGCTTATTACAGGGTTAATTCGTTTCTTTGGCTCAATGGCTGAAGGTGTTTCTTACGCAATTTTGTTTATGAACTTGCTGGTACCATTTATTAACCAGCTTACCAGAAGAACGCCAGTAGGAGGTGCCGAAAAATGAAAAAAAACTGGGATGACTTTATAAAGCCAGTTGTTGTACTAGCGGCTATTTGTTTGGCAGTTTCAGCTTTGCTAGCGGTTACCAACAGTTTTACAGCACCTATTATTGCAGCAAATGCAGCCCGTGAAGCAGACGCTGCCCGTATTGAACTACTGCCAGAGGCAGATGCTTTCACACAGGTTGCATATGAAGGTGCAGGCGTAACAGAAGTTTACAAAGCCAATAACGGCGCAGGGTATACTATTTCAGGCGTTGGCAAAGGCTATGGCGGAGACGTTGTTGTTATGGTTGCATTCGGACCAGACAATACCATTGTTGCCACCAAAATTTTAGAAAGCAGCGAAACGGCTGGTATTGGTACAAAAGTTACCGAAGGCAATTTTGTTGACCAATACATTGGAAAAGAAGCAAGAGAGTTTGAACTTGGCACAGATGTCGCTGGCGTTGCAACAGCAACCATTACATCAGGTGCGGTGAACGATGCAGTGAACAATGCGTCAAAAGCTTATAACGAAGTTGCTTTGGGCGTTATAGTAGAAGGCCCTGTGGAGCTTACAGAAGAAGAAGAGGTTGCTCTGCTACTTACCGAAGGCGAAGCAGCTACTGTTTCTGACACAACACCTGAAGGTGTAAACGCAGTTTACATTGGAGATGCAGGCACAGTTGTGCTGATTGCAGAGGCTGATGGGTACGAAGGTGAACCAGTTGTTGTTTATGTGGCAATCGGCACTGACGGAAATATTTCTGCACTGAAAGTAGATGCCTCTACACAAACGAAAAACCTAGGTACAAAAGTAGAAAAAGAAGAGTTCACTTCACAGTTTATAGGGAAAAATGCAATTGATGATGTAGCCGCTGTTGGCGGTGCAACTATTTCCAGCAACGCAACCAAAGAAGCAATTAACAAAGCGTTGTTGGCATATAACGAAGTAGAGGGGGCGTAAACATGACCTTGAAAGAGAAATTAAAAGAAAAAGGGAAAATTGTATCAAAAGGTTTCTTAAAAGAAAACCCGGTTTTACGTCTTGTTCTTGGTACATGTCCTTCCTTGGCCGTTACAACACTTGCTGCGAACGGTATTGGCATGGGGATTGCCGCAACAGTTGTTTTAATCTGTTCTAACATAGCTATTTCGGCACTGCGTAAAGTAATACCTGACAAAGTGCGTATACCAGCTTACATTACAGTAATTGCGGGGTTTGTTACACTGGTTATGATGGTAGTACAAGCTTATGTACCAGCACTTAACAAATCACTCGGCGTATTTTTACCGCTTATTGTTGTTAACTGTATCATTCTTGGGCGTGCAGAAATGTTTGCTTCTAAAAATACAGTTTTTGATTCTGCGCTTGATGGGCTTGGCATGGGCATTGGTTTTACAATCGTATTATTCTTAATGGGTAGCGTACGTGAAATTTTTGGCGCAGGTACATTTTTAGGTCGTCAAGTATTGCCAGCTTTTATTGAACCAATTGGTATTTTGGTTTCACCTCCAGGTGGCTTCTTCATTTACGGTGTGCTTATGGCTGCCGCTGTAAAGCTAGAACTGTCTCCTTCTTCCAAAGAAGGCGTTGGATGTGCAGGCGGATGCGCAGGATGCGCACTTGCTTCTAGTTGTAGCGGTACACCAGAAGAACAAGAACTTGTAAAGGAAGGTGCTGAATAATGGTAGCAAAACTTGCAATTATCTTTTTTAGTATGATTTTCGTTGATAACTACGTTCTTGTAAAGTTCCTTGGCATCTGCCCGTTTTTGGGCGTATCTAAAAAATTAGATTCTGCTGTGGGCATGAGTGTTGCTGTTACATTTGTTATGGTGCTTGCCACTGCAGTAACCCACCCCATTTATACCTATTTGTTAGCACCGAATGAACTAGAATATTTGCAAACCATTGTATTTATTTTAGTTATTGCTTCTTTGGTACAACTTGTTGAAACCATTTTGAAGAAGTATATGAAAAGCTTATATAATGCACTGGGTGTATACCTTCCGTTAATTACCACCAACTGCGCTATTTTAGGTGTTACTATTTTGAACATTACAAATGAATATAACTATATTGAATCTTTAGTATGTTCTTTAGGCGCAGGCATTGGGTTCTTACTTGCTATGGTTATTTTCTCTGGCGTTCGCCGCCGAGTAGAAGAGGCACTTCCTTCAAAAAGCTTTGAGGGCTTGCCTGTTACATTGGTTTCAGCTGCAATTGTTTCGCTTTCCTTCACAGGGTTTGGCGGCATAATTGAAAGCATATTTAGTTAAGGGGGCTGCAAATGAGTATTGTTACAGCGGTATTAAGTGTTACTGTTATTGGTCTTATTGCAGCCATTATTTTGGTTGCAGCAGCAAAAATAATGTATGTAGAAGAAGATGAACGTATAGGTGAAGTAACTGAAATTTTGCCTGGTGCAAACTGCGGTGCCTGCGGGTATGCAGGCTGTGCAGACTATGCAAAAGCCATTGTAGAAGCGGGTGAAGTAGCAAACTTATGCACACCTGGCGGCGCAGCAGTAGCGGCAGAAGTTGCAAAATACATGGGTGTAGATGCTGGTGACGTACAAGTGAAAAAAGCTGTTGTTATTTGCCAAGGCACGCATGAAAATGCAAAAGAAAAATTTGCATATGAAGGTGTACAAACTTGCGAAGCGTGTGCCTCTTTATTCGGCGGCAAAAACATGTGCACATATGGTTGCTTAGGGTTTGGAGACTGTGTAAAAGCTTGTATATATGATGCAATACATATTGTTGATGGCATAGCTGTTGTGGACCAAGTGAAATGTACTGGTTGTACTGCTTGTGCAACAGCATGCCCTAAAAATACAATTATTATGCAAGCTGCCAGCCCAAAACCTGTTGTGCTTTGCCACAACCATGAAAAGGGCGCAGTTGCACGTAAAGCATGCACAGCAGCATGCATTGCCTGCACACGTTGCGTAAAAGAGTGCCCAGTTGAGGCTATTCACATGGATGATAACCTGGCAGTGATTGACCACGAAAAATGTATTGATTGTGGAAAATGCGTAGCTGTTTGCCCCACAAAAGCAATTCAACCAATATGCTTACCAATGGTTGCAACTGCTTAAAACTTTATAAAGTTAAAAACACCGCACATGTTGCGGTGTTTTTTATATTCTGCCAAATTTAAAGAACAACCTCATCAACAAATAAAGAATTTATTGCAGAAATGTACACAAAAAGCAGTTGTTTTGTTTGTATTTTCATTAAAAACATAGAAAATATACGAATTCAGTTGACCAAAGCCGTATAAAATGGTAACTTTAGTAAATATTTACGCCGTATTTTATATTTATAAGAGGGGTATAAAATAAATTTTGTGCGTTGTTAATTTGAAGGAGGAAAAGGAAATGCAGGAAATGTTTGCAAATTTATCTCAAATGGGTGCACTGGTTGTACTATTGGGAATTATGTTTCTTGGAGAACTTGCTGCAAAAATATCGGGTGGTAAAATACCATCTGCTTTGGTAGTATCTACTTTAATGCTCGTTGGTTTCTGGACGATACTTCCAACAGACCTTGTAGCCCGTGCAGGTATCTCACCACTGGTATATATACTTTCAGCTATGCTGTTGGTAACAAACCTTGGTACACTTATTAGCCGTAAAGAAATGATTGCCCAGTGGAGAACAGTTGTTATTTGTTTAATGGGTATTGTGGCAATTGCTTCTATTACACTTGGTATCAGTTCAAGAATATTCGGCTGGCAAGAAGCCGTTGCTGCTACACCACCGCTAACAGGTGGCGCAATAGCTACCTTGATGATGAGTGAAGCTGCTGCTGCTGTTGGCAACCAAAAAGCACAATTAATTGCTGTTTTAACGATGACGGTGCAAGGGCTTGCTGGTTACCCACTTACCAGTATCTTCCTTGGTAAAGAAGCCAAACGTTTGAACACTTTGTATAAAGAGGGTGGCTTGAAAGATGAAGCTGCTGCAAGTGAAGGCGCTGAAAAGAAAGAAAGCTTTTTCACAAAAAACAAATCTGCAACATACATTTTATTAAAACTTGCGTTGATTGCATTGGCATCTCACTGGACAGAAATATTGATTACTACTTTAACAGGTGGGTCACTTACCATTTCAAAGTTCGTATGGTGCTTAATCTTCGGGTTCGCTGCAACAGAGTTCAAATTCTTAGAACATGACGCACTTGCCGCTGCTAATTCAAGCGGGCTTGCAACATCTTTCTTGATGATTTACTTGTATGGTAGCTTGAGTTCTTCTACATTTGAACTGTTCAAAGCCGTTATTGTACCTGTACTTGGCATGGTTGTTTTGGCGGCTACTGGTATGGCGGTTATGGCATTCATTGCAAGCAAAATTTTCGCTAAAAATGTTAACTTCAACATGGCATACCCCATTATTCTAACAGCATTTTATGGTTTCCCTGTTAACATGATATTGACAAACGAAGCTGTGGAAGCTGCTACAGATGATAAAGATGCACAAGTGGCCATTCGTGGGCAAATTCTACCAAAAATGTTGGTTGGTGGTTTTACCTCGGTAACAATTGTATCTGTACTGGTTGCTGGCGTGCTTGTTGGCTGGCTATAAAATATAATTACTATCATTCGAAGGTCGCAGATGGAATCAAATCCATCTGCCCCTTCTCATATATATTTCATTTAATTTGATATAAAAGGAGAGCATTGTTATGAATTTCAAACAAATGGCGGCAGACAATTTTGATTACCTCATTGCTATGCGAAGAGATTTGCATGAGAACCCTGAACCAAGTTTTGGGGAATTTCGCACAACAGAAAAAATTGAAGAAAAATTAAACGAGCTGGGTATTCCTTACCGCAAGCTTGACCCAACGGGTGCTATTGCCGAAATTAAAGGCGGCAAACCTGGTAAATTGGTTGCACTACGTGCTGATATTGACGCTCTTAGCATCACAGAAAAAACGGACCTGCCTTTCAAATCTAAAAATGATGGCTTTATGCATGCTTGCGGGCATGACACCCATACATCAATGCTAATGACGGCAGCAAAAATGCTGAATGAAAATAAAGATGAAATTGCAGGTACGGTTCGCCTTATTTTCCAACCTGCTGAAGAAGTTGCCTCTGGCGCAAAGAAAACCATTGAACAAGGCGCATTAGAAGGCGTAGACATGATTTTTGGAATGCACAATTTCCCGCAAGTACCTGCGGGTGTTTTAGCTGTTGGTGTTGGCGCTACCATGGCCGCCGCTGATTTAATTAAAATTAAAGTGACAGGTAAAGCAGGGCATGGCGCTATGCCAAATACCGCAGTAGATGCAACCGTTGCGGCAGCAGCTGTTGTTATGAACTTGCAAACAATGGTAAGCCGTGAAATTCCACCTTCACAAGCGGTGGTTGTGACCATTGGTCAGCTTACCTCTGGTTCACGCTTCAACATTATTTCTGGCGAAGCAACGATGGAAGGTACCGTACGCTCTTTCAATCGTGAAATTCACAACAGTTTACCTGCTATGATGGAACGCATTGTGAAAAACACCGCGGCAGCACTTGGCTGCGAAGCTGAGGTAGAATATAACATGATGACGGAAGTGCTGATTAACGATGACACAGCCGCAGAATATGGACGTGATGCAGCATTAAAAGTTGCAGAAAACGAAGCACTTGTTACCAATATGGCACCTACAATGGGCGGCGAAGACTTTGCTGAATATACTGTTTTTGCACCTGCTGAATTTATTGGGCTTGGTGTGGGCGGTGAATTTCCACTGCATAGTGACTATTATGTGGCTGATGAAAACGCACTAAAAACAGGCGCTGCATGGTATGCACAAGTTGCTTTTGATTATTTAGAGAAAAATCAATAATATATTGCGAATGCAAAGCAGCACAGTAAAAATACTGTGCTGTTTTTTATGTATTATGATCATTGTTTTAAAAGTAAAAAATGTGGTACAGTTGTTTTTAAAAGAGGAGGTTTGTATATGGACGTATTGAAAGGAATATTCTCTGAACAAAAGCCAATTATAGGCATGGTGCACTTGCGGGCGCTACCAGGGTCACCTATGTATAACCCAGCAGAGATGAATATGCAAAAAATACTTGAAATTGCTGTTGATGAAGCAAAAAAATTAGAAGCTGCAGGCGTTGATGGTGTTCAAGTTGAAAATATTTGGGACTACCCTTTTGTAAAAGGAGATGCTGTAGGCTACGAAACGGCAAGTGCGCTTGCTGTGGCAGCAAATGTGGTGGGCAATGCTGTAAGCATACCGGTTGGCGTTGATTGCCATTTAAATGGCGGGAAAGCGGCATTAGCCGCTGCTGCAACGTCTGGTGCAAAATGGATACGCATTTTTGAATTTGTGAATGCATATGTTTCTCGTGCAGGTATTACAGAGGCAATAGGAGGTGAACTTGCACGCTTGCGTTTACAGTTGCAAGCCCCAGAAGTAAAATTCTTTTGCGATGTAAATGTAAAACATGGTAGCCATTACATTATTCATGATCGCTCGGTTATGGAGCAAGCAAAAGACAACGAAGAGCAAGGTGCCGAGGCTTTGATTGTAACAGGGTTTGAAACAGGAAAAGCACCTACTGCTGAAAAAGTATTGGAATGCAAACAGCATGTTTCATTGCCAGTTTTATTGGGAAGTGGAACAAACACAGCGAATGCAAAAGAACTTTTAACTGCTGCTGACGGCGCCATTGTAGGTAGCTGGTTTAAAGAAGAAAACAACTGGAAAAACCCCGTAAGTTATGACCGCACAAAGGATTTTATGGAAGCTGTTTTTGAATTGCGGAGGAGTTTGTAATGCACAAGCGAAGTGTGTTGTTTATGGGTAGCATTGTAATTGACCATGTGATGTATGTAGACAAATTGCCAGAAGTTGGGCAGTCAATCATGACAGATAACTTTCATCGCTTTCCTGGTGGGAAAGGAAGTAACCAAGCAATAGCTGCAGCAAAATTTGGTGCAGATGCGACCTTTTTCGGGCGTATCGGGAACGAAAGTGGCAGTGAAGAAATGATGTCTTTGCTTGAGCAAGCAGGTGTAAATATGTCTTCCATGCTTATTACGCCATCTTCAACGGTGGGTATGTGCGTTATTTTAGTAGAAAAAAGTGGTAAGAATATGATTGTATTTAACCCTGCGGCTACGTTGTTACTTACGCCTGAAGACGTTCAAGAAAACGCATTTGTTTTTACCGAAGATGGGTTGTTGGCGTTAACTATGGAATTTCAGCGTGAAACAGTATTTGAAACAATACGCATTGCACATGCAAAAGGCATGGAAATTTTATTGGACCCTTTGCCAATATCTGCTGATGAATTTCCAGCTGATATTCCGGCTAAGGTAGATATTATCAAACCGAATGAATCAGAGGCGACGGCGTTAACGGGTGTACAAGTAGTTGATAGAAAAAGCGCTGAACAAGCAGCTGACAGGCTTTTAGAGATTGGCTTTCAAAAAGGCATTATTTCATTAGGAGAGCAAGGCATATTGGTTTATAACAATAAAAACAAAACATTTATTGAGCCGTTTCAGGTAGAAGCTGTTGACTCTACTGCGGCAGGAGATATATTAATAGGTGCTTTTTTAGGCTATTACGCAAAAGGTGAACCATTTATGGAAGCGTTAAAAAAAGCAAATATTGTGGCAGCAATTAGCACAACCCGCATGGGGGCACAAACGTCTATTCCCAGCATGGAAGAAATAGAAAACAATATATAACCCAAAAAGCAGCAAGAGATTAATTTCTCTTCGCTGCTTTTTAGTTCTTTGAAAGGTAAATTTATTATGCTGCACGATGTACAGTAGGGGTCATAGGTTCTTGCAAAGCAATGCGGGTTGCTTTTTTATGCGCATAAGCTTTGTTTCGTTTAAAGCGGGCTACACGTTCAATGCGTAAAGCGTGCATGGTAGAAAAATAAGCTGTAGCTAAACAAAGAAGAGTTGTAATCGTCCATTTTGCAAAAGAAAGAGCACCAGCTTCCCACAACCCGCTATGAGCAAGGCAAACAGTAATGGCCATAACGGCTATAAACCGTAATATAAATGCTTTTGTTTTATAATTCATAATCATGCCTCCAATGCACATATCGGGTAACGTATCTATATTTTACACAACCATTAGTTGTTTGTCAAGCGTAAAAATTGTAAAGTTTCAAAAAAATGTTTACAAAACGTAAAATTAGTTGTACAATAACAACTGAAAGGAGTGGAAACATGCTTGGAACACGTTTGAAAGCTTTACGGAAAGAGAAACATATTACACAGGCTGACCTTGCTGCGGCAATGGGCGTTACGCAACAAGCTGTGGGGAAGTGGGAGACAGACCGCTCGGCCCCAGACCCTGACATGGTGCGCAGCTTAGCCGAGTTTTTTGAAACAACAACCGATGATATTTTAGGGTTTGCGGCACCAGCGCATGTTACACCTAGCTATATAAAAACACAGCGCCCGCTGTATGAACAGCACCCGATACCTGTTATTGGCACGGTGCGTGCGGGTTATGGCGCACTGGCTTTTGAAGAAGATTATGGAACGGAATACGCCCGTGTGAAAGACCCTGAGAATTATTTTTACCTATTGGTGCAAGGCAATAGTATGGCGCCACGCATTCAAGACGGAGACCTTGCCCTAGTACGCATACAAAAAACGCTTGAAAATGGAGATTTGGGCGTAGTGGTTTACGGCGAAGAAGGGGAAGGCACTTTGAAAAAGTTTGTAAAACAAGGTGCCACGGTTGTTTTGCAACCGTTTAACCCAGCTTACCAAGCGCAAGTGGTTGCAGGGGAAGATTTAGACCATTTATTTGTTGCAGGAAAAGTAATTGAAACCAAAACAAAGTGGTAAATTTTAATAATAAAAAGAGAGCTTTCTTTTCGAAAGCTCTCTTTTTTAAAATGCCTTTCAAAAAAGAGGGAAATGTTTGCGAAATGCGCTATTATAGTATATAATTATTTGAGCATTTTACGAAAGGAGAACGGAAAATGGATGTTGCAGTTGGCGACAAAATTTTGGTAAAAAAACAACACCCCTGCGGCGGGAATATATTCTCTGTTCTTCGTGTAGGAATGGACTTTAAAATGAAGTGTGACACCTGCGGTAGGGAAGTTATGGTGCCACGTGCCAAAATTGAAAAGCGCATTAAAAAAATAATAAAAGCTGAAGATACTGAATGAAAAAGGGAGCAATGAAATAACTTTATGTTTGACAAATTAGAAGAGGTAAAAAATAAATACGAGGAAATTAACAACCGTTTGCAAGACCCTACGGTTATTAATGATAACCAGCAATACCGTGCATTAATGAAGGAATACAAAAACCTAACGCCCATTGTAGAAAAATTTGAGGAATATAGCACTGCTAAACATGCGTATGAAGAGGCAAAAGAGCTGTTAGATGCCGGTGGGTTAGAAGCTGACTTTCGTGAGATGGTACAAGCGGAGTATGATGAAAATAAAGAAAGTTTAGAATTACTATCAGATGAGCTGAAAATATTACTATTGCCCAAAGACGAAAATGACGATAGAAGTGTTATTGCGGAAATTCGTGCTGGTGCTGGTGGCGAAGAAGCTGCCCTTTTTGCATACAACTTATATAGAATGTATAACATGTATGCAGAAAGCCAAGGCTGGAAAACCGAAATATTAAACGTGAATGAAACCGAAATAGGTGGGTTTAAAGAGGTAAGCTTTGCCGTTGAGGGCGATGGCGTGTACTCTCGTATGAAGTTTGAAAGTGGTGTACACCGTGTGCAGCGTGTGCCCGAAACGGAAACACAAGGGCGCATTCATACGTCTACCGTTACAGTTGCCGTTATGCCTGAAGTAGAAGACGTTGAAATTGAAATTAACCCTGCTGACTTGAAAATTGATACCTTCCGTTCATCTGGCGCAGGCGGGCAGCACGTTAACAAAACATCAAGTGCCATTCGTATTACGCACTTGCCAACTGGCATGGTGGTAGAGTGCCAAGACGAACGTAGCCAGCATAAAAACAAAGACAAAGCAATGAAAGTACTGCGTAGCCGTTTGTACAATGAAAAATTGGAAGAACAAAACCGCCAAATTGCGGCTGAGAGAAAAAGCCAGGTTGGAACGGGGGACCGTTCAGAGCGTATACGCACTTATAACTACCCACAAGGGCGTGTGACAGACCATAGAATAGGGTTAACCCTATATAAACTGGAAGAGATATTAAACGGAGATTTGCAGGAAATATTAGATACATTGATAACTGCAGACCAAGCAGAGAAATTGAAATCTGCAGGAGAGGGTGCATAATATGCAAACCAAACTGCTACCTGCGAATAGAGAAGCAATACAGCTGGCCTGTGATTTGCTGAAAGCTGGCGAGGTTGTGGCCATTCCGACTGAGACCGTTTATGGCCTTGCGGCAGATGCGTTGAATGAACAAGCGGTGCAAAAAATATTTACCGCAAAAGGTAGACCACAAGATAACCCCCTGATTGTACATGTGTGTGATATGAACATGACGGATGCAGTTGCCTTTATAAACGATGATTGCAAAACCCTTGCAAACGCTTTTTGGCCTGGCCCTTTAACCATGATATTGCCCAAAAAAGAAACGGTGCCAAGCATCACTTGCGCAGGTCTTTCTTCTGTAGGGGTGCGCATGCCAAGTAATGCAGTTGCAAACCAAATTATTTGCCAAAGTGGGCTACCGGTAGCGGCGCCTTCTGCAAACCTTTCAGGTAAACCAAGCCCCACCAACGCAGAAGATTTATGGCAAGACATGAATGGGCGTATACCACTTATTCTTGATGGCGGCGATGCCGAGGTAGGGGTGGAATCTACAGTGGTCTCTCTGCTAGAAGAAACACCTGTGCTTTTACGCCCTGGTTATATTACGAAAGAGCAACTGGAAGAGGCACTTGGCAAACCTGTACAAATGGCAGATGCCGTTTTACAGGAAGTGCAAGCAGGTGAACTGGTTGCCTCACCAGGCATGAAGTATAAGCACTATGCCCCCACGGCTGAACTTTATTTGGTGCACGGAACAAAGAAAGCTTACACGTCTTATGTAAATGAAAAACAGCAGGAAGGCACTTTTGCCTTATGTTTTGAAGAAGATGTTGATGAAATTGAAATACCATATATTACATATGGAAACAGGCAAGATGCAAAAAGCCAGACACATCGGCTTTTTACCGCCTTGCGTGAGCTTGATAAACAAGGCGCAAAAGAAGCGTATGTGCATATTGAACGACAAGATGGTGTATATCTATCTATTTATAACAGGCTACTGCGTGCAGCGCAGTTTCGGGTGGTGAGTGTATGAGGTTGCCATTTATTGTGGCATTGACAGGGCGTTCAGGCAGCGGGAAAAGCTATGTTGCCGCTCTTTTTCGTGCAGAGGGCTACCCCGTGCTTGACAGTGATGTTGTGGCACGGGAAGTGGTAGATATTCCCGCCTGCAGAGATGCACTGAAAGAAGCCTTCGGCGAAGATATTTACCATACAGATGAAACACTGAACAGGAAGTTATTAGCAACCCGTGCATTTTCATCTGCAGAAAACACCAAAAAACTGGTAGCGGTTACTCACCCCTTTATTGTTGATGGGTTGCTTGCAAAAGCGAAACAAGCATGTGGGCAAGGATATGATATTGTAATGGTAGATGGTTCAACCATTATTGACGGACCATTTGGCGCTTACTGTGACAAAATAATGGTTGTGGAAAGCGACGAGCAAATTCGCATACAAAGGCTATTGAAAAGAGATTCTATTACAGCAGAAGAGATAAAAAAGCGCCTTGCGGCACAGCCGAGCGATGAAACCTACCATGCCCATGCAGATTTTATTATTTACAACAACGGCACAGAAGACCTAGGGCTACAAGTAAAACAAGCAATTGAAAAAATGAGAGGCTGGCCGCATGAAAAACAAGGCGACGCAAAAACCAAAGAATAAGAAAAAACGCAGATTGATAATAGGTATCATGCTTGTTACCATTTGTGTAGCTACCGTTTTTTGCGTGCCGAAAGTGAAAAAATATTTTTACCCACGTACATTTTCGGCTGAAGTAGAGTTGTATAGTGCTGAATATGACGTTGACCCACTGTTGATTTATGCGATTATTCATACTGAGAGCGGGTTTGAACCACAAGCAGAGTCAAACGTAGGGGCAAGAGGGCTCATGCAAATTACAGAAGAAACCTTTGCATGGATCAAAAGTAAAATTGCTCCGCAAGAAGACTTTACTTTTGACGATATGTATAGTGCAGATACAAATATTCGTTTTGGCAGTTACTTTTTTTCAAGATGTATAGAGAGATACGGTGACTTGCCGACAGCTATTGCGGCGTACCACAGCGGCTGGGGCACAGTAGATGCCCTACTGGAAGACGAAAGCTATTCAAGTGATGGAAAAACCTTACATACATTTCCGTACCCACAAATGGAACGTTATGTATATAAGGTAACCCGGGCTTATAACATATATCAAACATTGTATACATGAAAACAAGAAAGGTGATGAACATGGACGAGAAAAAAACCCAAGGACAGTTATTACAAGAAGAACTTTTTTGCAAACAAGAACACGTTGCACGTTTACAAAAAAATGCACAAAAAGAGGCAACTACTTTTTGTGAAGGGTATAAAACCTTTTTAGACGAAGGTAAAACAGAACGTGAATGTGTAATAAAGGCAGTAGATCTTTTAGAAAAAGCTGGTTATGTGCCGTTCGACACTGCAAAAAAATATAATGCAGGAGACAAAGTTTATTACAACAACCGTGAAAAAGCCATTATTGCAAGTACCATTGGCACAAAAGGCATTGAAGAAGGTGTGCGCATTATTGCGGCACATATTGACTCGCCTCGCCTTGATATAAAGCCAAACCCACTGTATGAAGCTAGTGACCTTGCCCTTATGAAAACGCATTATTATGGTGGTGTTCGAAAATACCAATGGGTTGCTATTCCACTTGCATTGCATGGCGTAGTAGTGAAGAAAAATGGGGAAACGGTGCAAATTAGTATAGGCGAAAAAGAAGAAGACCCTGTTTTCACCATTTCAGATTTGCTACCACATTTAAGTGCTGACCAAAACAAACGCACTTTGCCTGACGGTATAAAAGGCGAAGAATTGAACATTATTTGCGGCGCCTTGCCTTATGACGATGAAAAAGTAAAAGAACAAGTCAAATTGAAAGTGCTTGAAATACTGCATAACACCTACGGCATAAAAGAGCAAGACTTTATGCGTGCTGAAATTGAAGCAGTACCTGCATTCAAAGCAAAAGATATTGGCTTTGACAGGGCATTGATTGGTGCTTATGGGCAAGATGACCGTGTGTGTTCTTACCCTGCATTGGTGGCTGAAATAGAAGCTAAAAACCCAGCTTATACAACGGTTACAGTGCTGACAGACAAAGAGGAAATTGGTTCTGATGGAAACACTGGTTTGAATTCAGCCTATTTAGAGCACTTTATTACTTACCTTGCTGAAATGCAAGGGCAAAATGCAAAAACCGTTTTTGCAAACTCTAAATGTCTATCTGCAGACGTAAATGCTGGGTTTGACCCGACTTTCCCAGATGTGTCTGACCCGCGCAATAATGCATATTTAAACAATGGTGTTGTAGTTACAAAATACACAGGCGCACGTGGTAAAGGTGGCACTTCTGACGCTTCTGCCGAATATACCTCTTTTGTAATTGATATGCTGGAGGATGCAAACATTGTATGGCAGACAGGCGAACTTGGAAAAGTAGACCAAGGCGGCGGCGGTACAGTTGCTATGTATGTAGCGTCTAAAAACTGCGACGTTATTGATATTGGTGTGCCACTACTTTCTATGCACGCACCTTATGAGGTATCCTCAAAACTTGATGTACTAATGCTTTATAAAGCATTTATAGCATTTTATGCATAGCAATTTGTTTGTATTTGTATGAATATATACTCTTTTTTCATGAAATACGCACATTCTGCATGAAAATGCCCAAAAAATGTTGTTTTATATCAAAAATACAGATATAATATGAAATTGGTATTATTAATAATTGGAGGGAATTCTTTTGGACTTAACAATAATTGCCCCGATAGCCGGGGTTCTGGCATTGCTTTATGCGTTCTACCTTTCCAGAAAAGTAATGCAAAATTCAGAAGGCACTGACGAAATGGTAGAAATTGCTTCTGCTATTCGCACAGGTGCAAATACTTACTTAACACGCCAATATAAAGGCGTAGCAGCTTTTTTTGCTGTTATGTTTGCGGTACTTATTACGTTAAGCTTTTTTGGATTTATTGACTATATGGTGGCAATCGCTTTTGTAACTGGGGGCATCTTCTCGGGGCTTTCTGGCTTTCTAGGCATGAAAATTGCAACCAACGCCAATGCACGTACTGCATGGGCAGCAAAAGACAGCCTGAACAAAGGCTTAAAAGTTGCTTTTTCAGCTGGTGCTGTTATGGGCTTTATTGTAGTAGGGCTTGGCTTAATTGACCTTTCTATTTGGTTTTATGTTTTAAAAGCGCGCTATGCCGCACTTCCTTTGGCAGAACAAGCTATTAAAATTTCTTCATCCATTTTAACATTCGGCATGGGTGCATCTGCAATGGCATTGTTTGCACGTGTGGGTGGCGGTATTTTTACCAAAGCGGCTGACGTTGGCGCTGACCTTGTTGGTAAAGTAGAAGCTGGCATTCCTGAAGATGACCCACGTAACCCTGCTGTTATTGCTGACAACGTAGGCGACAACGTAGGTGACGTTGCAGGCATGGGCGCTGACCTTTATGAGTCTTACATGGGCGCACGTATTTCTGCCATTGCTTTGGCAGTGGGTGCAGGCCTTGGCTTTGAAGGCATGATGGTGCCAATGGTACTTGCAGGCCTTGGTACACTCGCATCTATTCTTGGTACATTCTTCGTAAAAACAGGGGAAGACCTTGACCAAAGAAAACTTCTTGCTGCTTTACGTAAAGGTACTTATTTTAGTTCTGTTTTAGTAGTTGTTTTAGCGTTTGGGCTTTGCTATTACACATGGGGTAGCTCTGCTATCACATGGGGCGTTTTTGCTGCTATTATCAGCGGTTTGGTAGCGGGTATTGCAATCGGCTACTTCACTGAATACTATACATCTGACACCTATAAACCAACACAAAACCTTGCAAAAAGTGCAGAAACTGGCGCAGCAACCATTATCATCAGTGGCTTGTCTTTGGGTATGTACTCAACAGCCATTCCAGTTATCATCGTAGCTGTTTCTGTTTTGGTTAGCTTCTTTGCTTGTGGTGGTTCTACAAACTTCAACATGGGGCTTTACGGTGTTGGTATTTCTGCCGTAGGTATGCTTTCAACCTTGGGTATTACACTTGCTACTGACGCATACGGACCAGTTGCGGATAACGCTGGTGGTATTGCTGAAATGGCTGGGCTTGACCCTGAAGTACGTGAGCGTACAGATGCTCTTGACTCTTTAGGTAACACAACAGCTGCTACTGGTAAAGGTTTTGCAATTGGTTCAGCGGCATTAACTGCTTTGGCTTTGGTTGTTTCTTTCATTCAACAGGTTGAAGTAATTGACCCAACTTTTGAAATGAACCTGTCTATTATTAACCCAACGGTATTAATTGGCTTGATGATTGGCTGTATGATTCCATTCCTCTTCTCTGCATTCACTATGGATGCCGTAGGCAAATCTGCACAAAGTATTGTTACAGAAGTTCGTCGTCAGTTCAGAGAAATTCCTGGCTTAATGGAAGGCACTGGCAAACCTGACTATGCTGCTTGCGTTGACCTTTGCACACGTGCAGCACAAAAAGAAATGATTGCCCCTGCACTAATAGGC
>CAZWXJ010000022.1:0-18508 GCA_964637735.1 uncultured Oscillospiraceae bacterium
AACACAGCTACAAGTGATACTTGTAAAACCTGAACGTTTTGATGATGCTTCTGCGGTTGCAGACCATTTAAACGCAAAGCGTACCGTTGTGTTAAACCTTGAATCTACCAATAAGGAAGTTTCACGCCGCTTGGTAGACTTTTTATCTGGCGTTGCTTATGCCAATAATGGTCAAATAAAACGTGTTGCTGCAAGTACTTTTATTATTACTCCTTATAATGTTGACATTATGGGAGATTTGCTTGATGAGCTTGAAAGCAATGGGGTGTTCTTCTGATTCAAAGAGGCTTTAGCCCCGCAAGAACTGATGAAGAACATTTATTATTAAAACAAATTTCCGAAGCTGTTCACCGCTGTGAAAATGGTGTGCGTGTTTGGTATAGCACTTTTTTAGATATTCGTGAACAAATTTTAGTAGAGGCCTTACTTTCAAAACTTGCATGGACAAATTGGACTTTTTGGGGTGGCACAGAAAGTGCTGAACGAAAAATTCTTGTTTTGTATGCACAGTCTATGCCAGAAGAATTAGGTATATGTTGCATTGAAATGCGGTTTCATAAAACCTATTCTTTAACCCACCGAGACTTTCTTGGCGCATTAATGTCCCTCGGCATGAAAAGAGATGTGCTGGGGGACATTTTCATTCAAGACAGCCAGGCGATTATTTTTGTTACTACTATTGCAAAAAATGTTATTTTGCAAGAACTTTCTTCTGTGGGAAGAGCTTCTGTTTCTTGCCAAGAAGCAACTGTACCAATTGAAACTTCTTTTCATATAACAGAAGATGTTATTATAAATGTAGCTAGTTTGCGGCTTGACGCTATTATAAGCAATGTTCTGCATATGAATAGAAAAAAGTCTTCTGCATTAATTGAAGCTGGGCATGTTTTTGTGAATGCAATTGAGATTAAAACATCTTCTTATACAATGTTTCCTGAAGATATTTTTTCTATACGTGGATTCGGGAAATTTAAACTAAAAGAGATTGCAGGCAAAAGTAAAAAAGATAGATTTTTTGTGACAATAGAAAAATACACATAGGAGGAGGCCCCATATGTTTACACCTGAAGAACTTCGCAACCTTACTTTTAATAAAAGTATGCATGGTTACCGCACTGAAGAAGTTGATGCTTTTTTGGAAGAGGTAAGTGAACAAATTTCTTCTATTTTAAGAGAAAAAGATGAAATGGAAGATAAATTATTTATTCTTGCGGAAAAAATTGAAGATTACCGTGCTGATGAAGAAATGGTAAAAACAACCCTTATTAACGCCCAAAGGCTTGGCGAAAATGTAATACATGAAGCGAAAGTGAAGGCAGATGTAATTATACGGGATGCCAACGCAAGAGCTGAGCGAATTACTGAGACGGCCGAAGCAAGTATTCAAAGTGAGCAGCTTGCTTTGAACCGTCTTAGAAGTGAAGTATCAAGTTTCAAAAATGAAGTTTTGACGCTTTACAAGGAACATATCAATTTATTAAGCACATTATCTGAAGACGTTGCTGACGCTGATATACAAGAATCGCCTTCTTATGATGACGATATTGATGTTATTGATGAAAATTTAAATACAACTATAAATGAAGATTCTTTCTCTATTTCTGGAGACACGATACCGTTTCAACCCATCACGAATACTTCTGTAACAGAAGAAACCGACCCTTTTCAAATTTTGGATGAAACGCAGGAAAAATATGAACTTGGAATAGAAGAGGACTTCAAGTTTTAACGATACTGAATGGAAAGCGATGATATAAAAAATGCCTACTGATTATAACAAGACTATGAATTTACCTTCCACTGAGTTCAGCATGCGTGCGAACTTAACACAAAAAGAACCTGACATGCTGGCTGACTGGCAAAAAAACGACTTATATAATAAGGTAGTTGAAAACAATAAAGGAAAACCGACCTATATTTTACATGATGGACCACCCTATGCAAACGGTGATATTCACCTTGGTACTGCACTAAATAAAGTTTTAAAAGATATTGTTGTACGTCAAAAAAACATGACAGGGTATTGTGCCCCTTTCATACCTGGGTGGGACACACACGGGCTACCTATTGAACTGAAAGCCCTTACCAATGCTGGCGAAAAGAAAAATGATATTTCGCCTTTAGAATTACGCCAATTATGTAAAGAATTTGCTTTGCATTATGTTGATGTACAAAGAAGTAGTTTTTTACGCCTTGGATCTTTAGGAGATTACGCAAACCCCTATTTAACCCTTGCACCTGAGTTCGAAGCAAAGCAAATTGAAATTTTTGGCGAAATGATGAAAAAAGGGTATATCTATAAAGGCTTCAAGGTTGTATATTGGTGCCCTGTTGACAAAACTGCACTTGCCGAGGCAGAAATTGAATATGCTGAAGATCATATCGATTCTTTGTATGTTGCTTTTGATGTTGTGAAAGATAATGGATTGCTTGCAAGCAAAGGTATTCCAGCTGACAAAACAAAATTCGTTATTTGGACGACTACCCCTTGGACACTTCCAGGAAATGTTGCCATAGCTTTAGGAACAGACTTTACTTATGCATTTGTAAAAGTAGAAGACCACTATTTTGTAATTGCTGAAGAACTTGTTAGCAATGTTATGAAACAAGCTGGCATTACAGATTATGAAGTAGTTGCAACCACAAACGGAAAAGAACTTGAACTAATTGAGACGCAGCATCCGTTTTTAGATAGAACATCTCTTGTTGTTTTAGGAGACCATGTTACGTTAGAAAGCGGTACTGGTGAAGTACATATTGCGCCTGGCCATGGTGTGGAAGACTTTGATGTTATTACAAATCATTATTCTCATCTACCTATTTTAGTACCTGTTGATGAAAATGGTGTTTTAACTGCAGAAGCTGGACCTTTTGTTGGGCTTTCTACCCAAGACGCAAATAAGGCCATCACAAAGTACCTTGCTGAAAATGGCACACTGGTTGCGAAGGAACATCTTGTTCACCAATACCCACACTGCTGGCGTTGTAAAAATCCTATTATCTACCGTGCTACAGAGCAATGGTTCTGCTCTGTGGAAGACTTTAAAGAGGAAACCATTAAAGCTATTCAAGAAGTAAAATGGACGCCTACTTGGGGCGAGGGAAGAATTACAGGCATGGTGCGTGATAGAAACGACTGGTGTATTTCTCGTCAACGTACATGGGGTGTACCTATTCCTGTGTTCTATTGCGAAAAATGCGGACAATACCATGTAGATAAACATACCATCAAAGCAGTTTCTGACCTTTTCAAAAAAGAAGGATCTGATGCGTGGTATAAATATTCTGCTGAAGAAATTCTTCCCGCAGGAACGACATGCCCTCATTGCGGGCATGATAAATTCCGTAAAGAAACAGACATTATGGATGTTTGGTTTGACTCTGGCTCTTCACACGCTTCTGTATTAACGGAAAGAGAAGGGCAAACATGGCCATGTGATTTATATTTAGAAGGTGGAGACCAATATAGAGGCTGGTTTCAGTCATCTTTATTAACAGCTGTTGCCTGGAAAGGTAAAGCGCCTTACAGGAATGTTTTAAGCTGTGGCTGGGTTGTTGATGGTGAAGGAAAGAAAATGTCGAAATCCCTCGGGAATGGCATTTTAGCTGAAGAAATCATCAATGATTATGGTGCAGACATTCTGCGTTGGTGGGTCGGTTCTTCTGACTATCAAGTAGATATTCGTATTAGTAAAGATATTTTGAAACAACTTTCAGAATCTTATAGAAAAATACGTAATACAGCACGTTTTATTTTAAGCAACCTTGGAGATTTTGACCCGAATAAAGATATGCTTCCTACTGAAAAGCTGGAGGAACTTGATTTATGGGCACTCAACCGCTTAGATGAAGTTACTGCACTGTGCCGTGATGCATATGATTCTTTTGATTTTCATGATGTAAGTTATGCATTACATAACTTTTGCACAGTTGATATGTCTAATTTCTATTTAGATATTATAAAAGATAGACTCTATGTAAATAAGGCCGACAGCCACACACGTCGTGCTGCACAAAGCACTATTTTTACAGTACTTGTAAACTTAACTAAGCTTCTTGCACCCATTTTAGTTTACTCAACGCAAGAAATATGGTCTTATATTCCTGCTTTTGAAGGAAAACATGAATATGTTGCTATGGAACAAATGCCTGATGCAAATGTATATTGTGTTGACGATGCTTTTAAAGCAAAATGGGACACTGTTATTGCACTACGTAACGATGTATTAAAAGCTTTGGAACTTGCACGTGCTGAAAAAGTGATTGGTGCATCTTTGGAATCAAAAGTGACACTTTATGTTTCTGGAGAAGTTTTAAATTTCGTAAAAGCAAATGCAAAATCACTTGCTGAATGGTTCATTGTTTCACAAGTAGAAATTGTGGAAGGCGCTGGCACTGGCTATAAAGGCGAAATGGAAAATTTATCTATTATAGTGGAAAAAGCACATGGAGAAAAGTGCGAGCGTTGCTGGATGTATACTGATGATGTTGGGGCAGATAAAAACCACCCCACATTGTGTAAACGGTGTGCAGCTATTTTGAATAGTTAATTTACTGAAATAGCGATGTGCATATTACATCGCTATTTCCTCGTAAGGAGATATCATTTTGTTATCTGTATTCGTAATTATTGCTTTGGTTGTTATTGACCAATTCATAAAATATTTAGCCACTGTTTATTTGGCACCTGTAAAAATAGTTGAGTTGATACCTGGGGTTATTCGCTTACGGTATGTTTTGAATGATGGCGCTGCCTTTAGTTTATTCAGTGGCTCGCAATTTATGCTAATTGTTGTTACTTCAATAGGGCTGCTGCTTTTGCTATACTGGATTTATATTAAAAAACCAGACTCTAATTTAGAAAAATATTCCTTAGTCATGATTTTTTCAGGTGGGGTAGGGAACTTAATTAACCGTATTGCAAGTGGCTGTGTTGTTGACTATATTGAACCAACTTTTATAAATTTTGCTGTTTTTAATTTTGCTGACTGTTTGGTTTGCATTGGTGCTTTTTTACTGGTTGTTGCTGTGTTTAAGCAAGAGGCGAAAGTGCAAAGAGAGAAAAAGGAAAACAAAAATGTATGAGTATGTACTAATAGTACAAGCAGAGCAAGCTGGAGCACGGCTTGATGTTTTTATTGCAGAGCAAATTGAAAGCCTTACCAGAAGTGCTGTGCAAAATTTACTTATGCAAGAAAAAATATTGGTGAATGATAAAACACAAAGCAAAAATTATAAATTGCGTGATGGTGATACGATTACGGTAGAGGAAGTTCAAAACGAACCGCTGGATGTACTACCTGAAAACATTCCGCTTGATGTGGTATATGAAGACGATAGCTTGCTTGTTATAAACAAACCGAAAGGAATGGTTGTACACCCTGGTGCTGGTAACACAAGTGGCACACTAGTAAATGCCTTATTGTTCCATTGCAAAGGCTCTCTTTCAGGCATCAACGGTATTATTCGCCCCGGAATTGTACATAGAATTGACAAAGACACAAGCGGTTTGCTTATGGTTGCTAAAACAAATGAAGCGCATATTTCATTGGCAAAACAACTTGCTGACCACACCACAAAACGTATTTACCATGCTATTGTGTATGGCGAAATGAAAGAAAAAACAGGAACCGTTGATGCCCCCATTGGTAGAAGCACAAAAAATAGACTTAAAATGGCTTTGAATGAAAAAAATAGTAAACATGCTGTTACACATTATGATGTACTTGAATGGCTTGACGGGTTTACATACCTTTCTTTGCAGCTTGAAACAGGACGTACGCATCAAATTAGGGTGCATATGTCAAGCTTGCACCACCCCTTAGCGGGGGACGAAGTATACGGACCTAAAAAAGCGATTAAAGAACTAAATGGGCAATGTTTACATGCCAAATGTATAGGGTTTATTCACCCCGTTACAGGCGAGTATATGGAATTTAACTCTACGCTACCTGCTTACTTTCAAACTTTTTTACAAAAACACAGAAAGAATGAAACGTTATAAATGAATAAGCCTTTAGCACATTTACTGGTTGTTTCTGATTTAGACGGTACTTTAGTCGCCCCAGATATGACAATCTCAAAACATAATATAGAGGCTATACAGCTTTTTTGCGAACTTGGCGGCAATTTTACCGTTGCAACGGGTAGAAGTATTGAGGCAGTTCGCATATATCTCAATCAATTGCCTATTCATATTCCTGTTATTTTATATAATGGCGGACTTGTGTATGACTTTCGGACGAACACTGCTTTACACACTTGTTTTTTGCCTGAAAGTGGTAAAAATGCTTTTCTTGAACTTTCTCGTGCTTTCCCTGCAATTGGCAATGAGGTCATGGCTGAAAATTTTTGCATTTACTTAACAAATGCATCTGCCTACACTTATTTACACACCCAAGAAGAACAGCTTGACTACATGCTTGCAGATGTTTCTTATGTGAATCACGAATGGTTTAAAGCGTTGTTTGCTTGCGCACCTGGCCAGCAAGCAGAACTTATTCAAATGGCAAGCGCTATTCAAGCAAATGGTTTTTACTTTGTACCTACTTCACCTGTTTACTTTGAACTGATGCCCGAACAAGCTTCTAAGGGGAATGCATTGCAATTTTTATACAACTATCTTCACTTACAACAGAAAGACACCATTGCGATTGGTGATTATTATAATGATGTAACGTTATTTGAAAAGGCAGGGTATTCTGTTGCTATGAGTGGCGCACCTGAAGATATAAAGCAAATGGCAAATGAAGTTACAACATCTGTCGAAAATGGTGGTGTTGGAGAATTTTTATATAAGCTAATAAAAAATTATCAATTATAAAAGTGAGGGCATTATGGAGCATTTAAAAGAATTGCAATTAAAAAAGAAAGCGTGTCAAATTCGCCTTGATATTATTGATGAAGTTTATTTTGCAAAGTCTGGGCACCCTGGTGGTTCACTTTCTATTGCAGATGTATTAGTTTATTTATATGAAGAGGTTATGCATATTGACCCACAAAACCCGAAAGATGCAAAGAGAGATAGGCTTGTGCTCTCAAAGGGGCACACAGCACCTGCGTTATATGCTGTGCTTGCTGAAAAAGGTTTTTTTGATAAAGATGAATTAAAGAAACTGCGTAAAGCAAATGTTATGCTACAAGGCCACCCCGATATGAAGGGAACACCTGGTATTGATATGTCTACTGGGTCGCTTGGGCAGGGTGTTTCTGCTGCTGTTGGCATGGCATTAAGCGCTAAAATGTATAAAGACAGTTTTCATGTATATGCAGTTTTGGGTGATGGGGAGTTACAAGAAGGTCAAGTTTGGGAAGCCGCTATGCTAGCGGGTAACCACAAACTTAATAACTTGATTGCCATTATTGACAACAACAACTTGCAAATTGATGGAACAGTTGAAGAAATCAATTCTCCCTACCCGATTGCTGATAAATTCAAGGCTTTTGGCTGGGAAGTACTCACTTCTTCTGCGCACAATTTTGAAGAATTAGAACAAGTTTTTACTGCTGCAAAGTTGATACAAGATAAACCCATTGCTATTATTGCTTCTTCTGTAAAAGGAAAGGGTGTTTCTTTCATGGAAAATAATGTCGCATGGCATGGGTCACCCCCGAATGATGAGCAATATGCACAGGCAAAAGAAGAGTTAACGTTGGCTTTACAGAAATTGGAGGTAGAATAATGGCTGATATTATAAAAATTGCTACCAGAGACAGTTATGGTAAAGCCCTAGTTGAACTTGGCAAACAAAATGAAAACATTGTTGTTTTAGATGCCGACCTTGCAAAAGCGACGAAAACCATTGAATTTAAAAAAGCTTTTCCTGAACGGTTTATTGACTGCGGTATTGCTGAGAGTAACTTAATGGGTGTAGCTGCTGGTTTTGCTACAACTGGTAAAATACCTTTTGCTTCTACCTTTGCAATGTTTGCTGCAGGAAGAGCGTACGAACAAGTACGCAACTCTATTGGTTACCCGCATTTGAATGTAAAAATTGGCGCAAGCCATGCAGGTATCTCTGTAGGAGAGGACGGTGCAAGCCACCAAATGCTTGAAGATTTTGCTTTGATGCGTGCCATACCTGGTATGGTGGTTTTGAACCCTGCCGATGATGTTGAAGCAAGAGCTGCTACATTTGCTGCCGCTGCATATAACGGGCCTGTTTACCTGCGTTTTGGACGCCTAGCTGTGCCTGTCATCAACCATGAAGAAAATTACCATTTTGAAATAGGGAAAGGTATTACTTTGAAAGATGGCGCAGATGTAACGCTCATCGCAACAGGGCTTTTGGTTTCACGTGCGTTAGACGCCGCAAAGTCTTTAGAAGAAAAAGGTGTTTCTACACGGGTTATCAATATTCATACATTAAAACCCATTGACCGAGAGCTTATTTTGAAAGCTGCCAAAGAAACCAAAGGAATTATTACTTGTGAAGAACACAATGTAATAGGCGGGCTTTTTAGCGCAGTTAGTGAAGTTCTTATTCAAGAAGGAACGTGTAAAAAGGTACTTCCTGTTGCCATTATGGACACTTTTGGACAGTCTGGCCCTGCGCTTGAACTGCTAGACCTATATGGGCTTTCTGCTGAAAATATTACAAAAAAAGCATTAGAGATTTTACAATAAATGAAAACGCATAACCGTTTTTTAAAAGAAATTCTTCCGTTATTAAAAATTGCAATACTTTGTTTTTTTGTATGTGTTTGTTATATTATTTGGCTTGTTCCTGGCGGTGTTTTCTCTGGCACGAGTGACAAGGATGTTACTTTTGTTAGTGGAATAAACATTCTTATTAACATTAACACTGCACCCGCAGAAGAACTGGCATTGCTGCCTAACATTGGCATGGGTAGGGCAGAAGATATTGTTGCCTACAGAGAAGAACACGGTGCCTTTGAAACCATAGAAGAAATACAGCAAGTGAATGGTATAGGGCAGGCTACCTATGAAAAAATAAAAGATATAATTTGCGTATAACACGATTTTGAGGAGTAACATGCAATTAACTGATAAAAAAATTAAAAAAATATTGGCTAAAGTGCAAAAACCTGGTAGATATACAGGTGGAGAGCCTGGAATTGTGCTGAAAAACAAAGAAAACGTTGATGTTCACTTTGCTTTTGGCTTTCCTGATACCTATGAAGTTGGTATGTCTCACCTTGGTATGAAAGTAATTTACGAAACACTAAATGGCTACGAAAGCATTTGGTGTGAACGTGTATTTATGCCTTGGGTTGACATGTATGAGCAGCTAAAGGAAGAAAATTTACCTCTTTTTTCACTGGAAAGTAAAACGCCTTTACATGAATTTGACATCTTTGGTTTTACGTTGCAATATGAACTTTCTTATACAAACATCTTGGCGATGCTTGATTTATCTGGTATTCCTTTTTATGCGAAAGATAGAGACGAAACATATCCTCTTATTTTAGGTGCAGGGCCTTGTGCTTGCAATGTTGAACCTCTAGCAGACTTCTTTGATATTGTTTTACTTGGAGAAGGGGAATATCATACGCCTTTGGTTTGCGATGAGGTTGCAAAAGCAAAAAAATTACACCTTTCTAAACAAGAACTTCTTGAAAATCTTTCTAAAATTGAAGGCGTATATGTACCTTCTTTTTATGACGTCGCTTATAATGCTGATGGGACTGTTCAAGCTGTAACACCAAATAATTCTTTTGCGCCTGCCACTGTTCAAAAAGCCATAATAAGAGATTTTGATAAACTACCATTGCCTGTGAATTTTGTTGTACCTATGGTTGGTACCGTGCATGACAGAGCCATGGTAGAAGTACTACGCGGTTGCTACCGCGGGTGCCGTTTTTGCCAAGCGGGGTATATTTACCGCCCGTTACGTGAACGCCCGAAAGAGCTGTTAAACAGCTCTGCGAAAGAATTGTGCCACAATACAGGGTATGAAGAACTTTCATTGACATCTCTTTCTACCAGTGATCATTCGGAATTAGAACCTATTTTAGATGATTTGTTAGACTGGACAAAAGAAGAAAAAATAAATATTGCGCTACCTTCTTTACGGGTAGACAATTTCTCTGAATCCCTCGTGAAAAAAATTTCATCTGTACGCAAAAGTGGCTTAACATTTGCACCAGAAGCTGGCACACAACGTATGCGAGATATTATTAATAAAAATGTTACCGAAGGAGAAATTGAAGCTACTTGCAATATGGCATTTGATGAAGGTTACACTTCGGTTAAGTTATATTTTATGATTGGCTTGCCTGGTGAAACTCTTGAAGATATTACAGGTATTGCTGATACCGCACAAAAAGTGGTTGATTTGTATTACAAAAACCCAAACCGCCCAAAAGGGAAGAGCATTCAAATTCACATTGGGTGTGCAAGTTTTATTCCGAAACCATTTACACCGTTTCAATTTGTTGCACAAGACGACGAAGAAACTCTTGCTATGAAACAAAAGCATTTAATAAGTCAGCTGCAAACCAGAAAAATTCAAGTAAGCTATACCGATAGTTCTGTAAGTTTATTGGAATCTGTTTTTGCAAGGGGAGACCGCAGGCTTTCAAAAACGCTTGAGCTTGCCTACAAAAAAGGATGTATTTTTGACGGATGGACAGAATGTTTTGACTTTCAAAAATGGCAAGAAGTATTTGAAGAAGCAGGGCTGGACATGGCATTTTACGCCTATAGAGAGCGCCCTTATGATGAAGTGATGCCTTTTGACCACCTAGATTATGGTGTAACGAAAGACTTTTTAATTCATGAGCATAAAAAAGCACTGCAAGCTGAAGTGACAAAACCTTGTAACCTTGCTTGCGCTTCATGCGGTGTAAATAAGCTATTAGGGAGGCCTTGTTTTGAAACTGTATAGAGCCTTTTTTGAAAAGAAAGATGAAGCGATATACATCTCTCACCTAGACTTACAACGTGTGATGATGCGTGCTGTGAAAAAAGCTGGTTTGCCTGTTTGGTACACAGAAGGGTTTAACCCGCATATTTACATGACGTTTGCATTACCACTTTCTTTAGGGCAAGCAAGTTTATGTGAAAGCTTTGACTTTAAAAGCGATGACCTTTTTGATTTTGAAGAAGGCGTTACTGCATTAAATATGGCGCTACCCTCTGGCGTAAAAGTTACGAAAATAGCAGAAGCTATTATGAAACCTTCTGACATTGCTTCAGCTGATTATTCTATTTTTTACAGTGCACAAAAAGAGGATGTGCTTGATGCAATTTCTGCTTTTCAAATGTTACAAGAAACTTTTGTTACCAAGGTTTCTAAAAAGAAGGGAAGTACGCAAGTAGATATAAAACCGTATGTACAGCAATTAACTGTTTCTACCGAAGAAAATGGTGTTGATATACACGTTCATTTACCTACTGGCACCAAGTTAAACATAAACCCTGCTTTGTTCTGCACCTTTTTAGAGAATGCATATAAACTTTCACAAACAGATGCTGATATTACTAGGCTTGCAATATATAACACTGGTAAAGAACTTTTTGTATAAACCCTTGCAAATAAAAACCTGTTGTGCTATTATATTATGGCGTTAAGACCCAGGCACCACCTGTGGGGTTAATGATATACATTAAACAGACAGTCCTCTGCTTTTTGAGAAAGTACGAATGTCTACAAAAAATGGAGGATATAAAATGGACGCAATGAAATTAATGACAGATGGCATGCTGAAAGAAGAAAAACCAGTATTTGCTATTGGTGACACTGTAAAAGTGCACGTATGGATTCGTGAAGGCGAACGTGAAAGAATACAAGTTTTTGAAGGTACTGTTATTGCTAAACGCCACGGCGGAATTGCTGAAACCTTCACCGTTTGTAGAACAGCTTACGGCGTTGGTGTAGAACGTGTATTTCCAATCAATTCACCTTTTATTGAAAAAGTTGAAGTAGTACGCAAAGGCCGTGTACGTAGAGCAAAACTTTACTACTTGAGAGACCGTGTTGGTAAGGCTGCTAAGGTTAAAGAACAACTTAGATAGTAAAAAGGGGCGAATTCGCCCCTTTTTTATTTTTTATGCTGATTTTAAAGCAAATATAAGATATAATGAATGTGTATGAATTTTATGATAGAAAGCCGAAGTGAACAAGCATGAGTACTGAACAAATTGAAAAAAATAAAGCGTCTTTAGAATGGATAGAATCTATCACTTTCTCGTTAGCATTTATTGTTTTTTTATTTACTTTTATTTTCCGTGTGATTACCGTTTCAGGTATTTCTATGAACCCAACCCTGATTGACAATGATAGGCTTGTTGTTTCAAACTTGTTTTATACACCTGCACGGCAAGATGTGATAGTTGTTGATGGATATATTAATTACGGGCAACCGCTTGTGAAACGCATTATTGGTCTTGCAGGAGACGAAATAGATATCAATTTTGAAACAGGCGAAGTATTTGTAAATGGTGAATTGATTGACGAGCCATACATTTCTGCATCTACCACGCAGCAGTTTGATGTAGCGTTTCCCTTAATTGTTCCAGAAGGAACTGTATTTGTGATGGGGGATAATAGACCTCGATCTTTAGACAGTCGTTCAACCGAAATAGGATTTATTGATACAAGAGATATTTTGGGTAAAGCAATATGGCGTGTGTATCCTGTTAAAAAAATAGGAAGAGTTGAATAAAATGAGCAGTTTAACTGACAAAACTAACATACAATGGTTCCCTGGGCATATGACTAAAACTTTGCGTATGGTTGAAAAAGAAGTAAAAAACATTGATGTAATATTGATGCTTTTAGACGCGCGTATTCCTTTTTCTAGCAGAAACCCTGAGCTTGAGAAATATGCACAAATGAAACCAACCTTATATGTTTTGAATAAAGCTGATTTGGCTGATGAAAAAATTACCAAAGAGTGGCTTTCCTATTTTCAATCAGAAAACACAGCAGCTGTTGCTATAAATAGTAAAAACAAAAATAGTGTACAGCATATTCAAAAAGATATTGATGATAAACTTGCCGCTTTATATACACGCCATGCAAACCGTGGAATGGTTGGTGCTAAAATTCGGGTTATGGTATGTGGCATTCCGAATGTAGGGAAGTCTACCTTTATTAACACTTTTGTGGGTTCTACACGGGCAAAAGCTGCTAATAAACCAGGCGTTACCAGAGGAAAACAATGGATTACAACGGATAAGTTTGACTTTTTAGATATACCCGGTGTACTTTGGCCTAAGTTTGAAAATAAAGAAATTGCAACAAACCTTGCCTTTATTGGTTCTATTAAAGACAATGTGCTAGATATTGAAGAAATATCTGCTACTTTATTGAGTGAAGTAAAAGAACATTACAGCAAAACACTTACAGAGCGCTTTAAGTTAAACGAATCCGATTTAGATGTAGAAAACGGTTATGAATTGCTTGAAACCATTGCACGCAAACGTGGTATGCTTATTTCTGGTGGAGAAGCTGATTTAGAAAGAGCAGCCACCATGGTACTTGGTGAATTTCGTGCCTCAAAGCTTGGTAGAATTTCTTTAGAAAGGCCCCCTGCGCATGAATAATGAACATCTTTTTATATTTGATGAAGCTTTAAGAGAAGAATCCCCTGTACTTTGTGGTGTTGATGAAGCAGGACGTGGCCCACTAGCAGGCCCTGTTTGTTGCGCAGCTGTTGTGTTACCAAATAACTTTAGAAATGACACACTAGACGATTCAAAAAAAATAAGCGAAACAAAACGAGAATTGCTTTTTCAAAACATTATTGAACAAGCTCTTTTTTATAATATTCAACTAATTGATGCTGATGTAATTGATAACATAAATATTTTAAACGCCACCATGTTAGGCATGAGAAAAGCAATTGAGGGCTTAGAAACACAGGTAAACCTTGCTTTGATTGATGGCAACAAATGCCCTGAAACGGCCATTGCTACACGTTATGTGGTAAAAGGTGATGCTACTTCGGCTAGTATTGCTGCTGCGTCTATTCTTGCTAAAGTAACCCGAGACCGCTATATGAAAACGTTAGATGCACAATTTCCTGAATATGAGCTTGCAAAACACAAAGGTTACCCAACCAAGTTGCACTATGAAATGATAGAAAAATATGGTGTGCAATCTTTTCATAGAAAGTCTTTCTTGAAAAAAAGAGGGCTTGTATATTGACCAAAAATAAAGAACTTGGAGATTTTGGCGAGAAACTTATAACTGATTATTACCTTTCGAATGGTTACACACTTTTGGCACAAAATTATATAAGCCGCTATGGCGAAATTGATATTGTTGTGCAAAAAGAAAATACCATTGTGTTTTCTGAAGTAAAATTGCGGAAAGTTGATGCGAAAGTGTCTGGAGCAGAGGCAGTCGATTTTCATAAACAACAACGCATTGCAAAATCTGCTTTGTTTTTTATGAATGAGCGCCATCTTCATGATGAATTAATACGATTTGACGTAGCTATTGTTACACATAAAGATGATCGTTTTGATATACAAGTTATTGAAAACGCTTTTCAAGTAGATGAGAATTTATTTTAATTGGGGGAATAACATTCATGTTTTATAAAAGTACCCGCTCTTCGAGCGATGTTTACACAGGCTCACAAGCAATTATAAAAGGGCTTGCAGATGATGGAGGACTTCTTATTCCAGAAAATATACCCATTATTGATTATAAGCAGTTATTAGGGTTGTCGTATCAAGAGCTAGGAACAGAAATTCTTTCTTTGTTTTTGCCTGAGTATGAAAAAGAACATTTATATACCTTTTTCAAAGAGGCATATGGAACTGAGAAGTTTCGTGAGAAAATTTTAGATGTTGTTAAAACAAATGAAACTGAATATACACTTGAATTATGGCACGGGCCTACCGCTGCTTTTAAAGATTTTGCCTTGATGTTGATGCCTTACCTTCTACAAGAAGCAAAAACGATAAATGATAATACAAGTGAAACTGTTATTTTAGTTGCTACCTCTGGTGATACTGGGAAAGCTGCACTTGAAGGGTATAAAGATATAAACGGTATTAAAATATCTGTATTTTACCCACATAATGGCACTAGTGAAATACAAAGATTACAAATGGCAACGCAAGAGGGAAGTAATGTTTCAGTTTTTGCCGTAAACGGAAATTTTGATGATGTACAAACAGCAGTTAAAAAAGCTTTTTCTTCTGAAGAACTTACAACTTTTATGACAACACACCATAAAACATTAACCAGTGCAAACTCTATAAACTGGGGGCGGCTTGTACCACAAATTGTTTATTATTTTTATGCCTATGCACAGTTAATTGAAAAGAAAGCAATTCAGCCCGATGACCTTGTGGATTTTTGTGTTCCGACGGGAAACTTTGGAGACATTATGGCAGGGTATTATGCAAAACAGATGGGGCTGCCTATTGGCAAGCTTATTTGCGCTTCTAACCAAAACAATATTTTGAGCAACTTTTTTAAAACAGGCATATATGATGCAAACCGTGATTTTTATAAAACGACTTCCCCCTCAATGGATATTTTGGTTTCTTCCAATTTAGAGCGCTTGTTATATCACGTAACGCAAGATGCTTCTATGGTAAAAGCTTTGTATGGTGATTTTGCTAAAACAAAGCGCTTTGAAGTACCAAAAGACATTTTAGAAAAACTGCAAGAAACTTTTTATGCAGGCTATGCCGATGATGAAAAAGCTTCTAATATGATTTCGCAAAAATTTACTGAACAACAGTATTTGTGTGACCCTCATACTGCAGTTGCATATTCTGTAGCTTCACAGTACAAAGCGGAAACTGGCAGTAACACACCTTGTGTTGTGCTTTCTACCGCAAGCCCTTATAAATTTAGCAATAGTGTTCTAAGTGCTTTGCATTCTTCTATACCAAATGATGAATTTGAATCTGTGCAGCTTTTAGAAGAGGTAAGTAAAACGAAAGCGCCTGTACAAATTATCAACTTAAAAACAAAACCCGTACGCTTTAATAAGGTTATTGCGTCTGAAGATATCATCGAAACAACAAAACTACTATAAATACTAAAGGAATAAACAATGGCACTTTATGCAATCGGAGATTTACATCTTTCCTTGAATGGTAAAAAATCTATGGATATCTTTCCCGGGTGGGAAGACTATATAAACCGTATACAAACAAATTGGCACGAATTCATTTCCGAAGATGATACTGTTGTATTATGCGGAGATAGTTCATGGGCAATGAAAATGAATGATGACATAGAAGACTTTGCTTTCATTGATGCTTTACCAGGGAAGAAAATTATTTTAAAAGGGAACCATGACTATTGGTGGTCTACCTTAAACAAAATGAATACTTTTTGTGAAGAGCAGGGTTTTCACAGTATATCTTTTTTGAACAACAATGCCTTTACGTATAAACAATATGCCATATGCGGTACCCGCAGCTGGTTTTTTGACCTTGAGGATGCAGGCGATGAAAAAGTGTTTGCACGGGAACTTGGGCGGTTAGAAGCATCTTTAAAGGCGGCAGGTGAGGGCTTGCAACGTATTGCTTTTTTACATTACCCGCCTATATACCAAAACCAAGTAACCGAAGAAATTATTGATTTGCTAAAAGCATATGATGTAAAAGAATGTTATTATGGGCACTTACACGGAAAAACCTGTAATTATGATTTTGAAGGTGAATATGATGGTATTGCTTTCAAATTAATTTCGGCAGATTTTTTAAACTTTACCCCTCACTTTATAAAAGAATAGTTACAAATATGAAAATTGACCTTGCGCTGTATGGAAATTAACAACCACCTATGATATAATTAAATGAATTTTTACAACAACTTGGAGGACAAACATGAAGCTTATTAAGCATGAAAAAAATGAAAACGGAAAATATGAATTGGAATTTCAAATTGAGCCTGATTTGTTTGAGCTTGGTTTAAAAAATACATTTCGCAAAAATGCTGGGCAATTTAATGTACCTGGTTTTAGAAAAGGAAAGGCACCACGTAATATTATTGAAAAAATGTACGGGGAAGATATCTTTTTTGACGATGCAATTAACGCTTTACTTCCTACTGAATATCAAGCTGCACTTGTTGTTGCAGGCGTAAAAGCTGTTGCTAACCCATCTTTTGAACTTGTATCTGCATCTAAAGAAGATGGCGCAGTTATTAAAGCATATGTTGACATTAAACCTGACGTTACATTGAAAAAATACAAAGGGTTAAAAGCCACCAAAAACCCTATTGGCCCACAAGATGAAGTAATTGATAATGAACTTGCTTCTATGCAAGACAGAAATGCGCGTATGGTTGAAAAAAGCAAAAAAGCAAAAGCTGCTAATGATGATACAGCCACAATTGACTTTGAAGGTTTTGTAGATGGTGTTGCTTTTGAAGGTGGGAAGAGTGAAGACTACCCATTGCTTTTAGGCTCTGATCAGTTTGTTCCTGGTTTTGAAGAACAAATTGTTGGGCACAAAGTTGGCGATGAATTTGATGTAAATGTAGAATTCCCTGAAGAATATCATTCTGCAGACCTTGCAGGTAAACCTGCTACCTTTAAGGTAAAGCTGAAAGAATTAAAAACCAAAGAATTACCTGCTTTAGATGATGAATTTGCCAAAGATGTGAGCGAGTTTGACACATTAGATGAGTTAAAAGCTGACATGATGAAAGCCGCAGTTGAGCAAGCTGAAAAAATGGCTGAACTGGAAGTTGAAAATGCTTTGGTAGAGCAAATTGTTGAAGGTATGCAAGCCGATATTCCTGAAGTTATGTTTGAAGAAAAAATGAATGATATGGTGAGCGATTTTGCATACAGATTGTCTCAACAAGGGTTGCAATTAGAACTTTACTTGCAATATACAGGTATGGATGAAGCGGCTTTCCGTGAAACTTTTAGAGAACAAGCCATTCAACAAGTACAAATTCGTTTGGCGCTTGAAGAAATTGTTGCACTTGAAGAAATTGACGTTACCAATGATGAATTACAAGAAGAACTGAAAAAAATTGCAGAGCGCCTTGGCGTGGAAGAAAAAGTGTTGACTGAATCAATTCCTTTGAATGAAATTAGAAACGATATTGCCGTAAACAAAGCAATTGATTTTGTGCGTAAAGAAGCTGTTGTAAAAGAAGCAGCACCTGAAAAGAAAACAGCTGCTAAAAAACCAAAATCTGATGACAAAAAAGAAGAAACCAAACCCGCAAAAAAGGCAACTAAACCTGCTGCTAAAACAGCAAGCACTAAAAAAGCTGCCACCAAAAAAAGCGAAGATAAAAAATAAACGAGGTGTTTATAATGAGTTTAGTACCATATGTTGTTGAACAAACTGGACGTGGAGAACGCTCTTATGATATTTTTTCACGCCTTTTGAATGATAGAATTATTATGTTAAGTGAAGAAGTGAACGATGCAACTGCATCTTTAGTAGTTGCACAGCTTTTATATTTAGAAGGGCAAGATCCTGATAAAGACATCAACTTATACATTAACAGCCCTGGTGGTTCTATTACTGCTGGTATGGCAATTTATGACACAATGCAATATGTAAAATGTGATGTTTCTACCATTTGCATTGGTATGGCAG
>CAZWXJ010000023.1:0-18389 GCA_964637735.1 uncultured Oscillospiraceae bacterium
CTATTCAGTATGGTTGCGGAGGCAGGATTTGAACCTACGACCTTCGGGTTATGAGCCCGACGAGCTACCGGACTGCTCCACTCCGCGCTATTCGGTTTTTATAGTATACCGCTATGGGGATAAATTGTCAAGCAAAAAACGCTGTGAAAAAGAAAAGTGCGATGAAAAGAATTCACCGCACTACCCTTTTAACAGTTCTTAATAGTTTACTACACGGCGTTCAAAATATGCCTGTGGGAATGTACATACTGGGCAAACTTTTGGTGCTTCTTTACCCATGTGCATATGCCCGCATTGCAAGCAAATCCACACTTGTTTATCATCTTCTGTGGCAAACACCTTGTTTGCTTCTACATTGTCAAGCAGTTTCAAATAACGCTCTTCATGAGACTTCTCAATTTTCGCAACGGCTTCAAACAAGAAGGCAATTTTGTCAAACCCTTCTTCTTTTGCTGTTTTTGCAAAGCCTGCATACATGTCTGTCCATTCATAGTTTTCGCCCGCAGCAGCATCTTTCAAGTTTTCAGCGGTTGTGGGTATGCCTCCATCATGCAAATATTGAAACCAAAGTTTTGCGTGTTGGGTTTCATTAATTTTTGTTTCTTCAAAAATATTGCCTATTTGCATAAAGCCGTCTTCTTTTGCCTTTTTCTCATAATAGCCATACTTCATAGCCGCCTGAGATTCCCCTGCAAATGCAGTCATTAGGTTTTGTTCTGTTTTGGTGCCTTTCAAATCTTTTACGTCTTTCATCTTTGTGCTCCCTTCTTAAATAACGTAGGCGCATATGCCGTGCGCTTACATTTTATTACGCTTCTTACAGTCTGGGCAAATACCTTCAAACACCATTTTGTAGGTGTCTAGCTCATACCCTGTTTCATCTTCCAGTTTGCTTTTCATTTGGGCAAGCGTTTTTGAATGTAAATCCTCAACCTTACCACAAACAATACATTTTGTATGGTAGTGTGCCTCGTTTGCATAATCAAACCTGTCCGCTTGATTCGGAATAGACAAGCGGAACAATTCCCCATCATCACACAAAATATTCAAGTTCCTATAAACCGTCGCCTTTGAAATATCAGGATATGCTTGGTGTAAAATGCCATATACATCGTCAGCGGTTGGGTGCCCATGGTAGCTTGCCACGGCATTTAAAACAAGCCCACGCTGCATGGTATTTCGTCTTAGCAAATTCATCACCTTTTAATCAATATCTATTCCTAATTAGTATTATATATCATTAATAATAATTGTCAAGATGCTTTCCCGTTTTCTTTATGACAATTTTTCTTTAGCGGCTTTGTCTTGCAAATAGGCTTCATATAAACGGTAGCCACCTGCAAAGTTATAGGTGTCAAACCCTGCGCCATTCAACAGTTGTTCTGCCAAATAACCACGCATGCCCACACGGCAGGTTACATAAATAGGGGTATCCTTCGGGCATTTATCAAGCTGGTTGCGTAAATCATCCAGTTCCAAATTCACAAACCCGTCCATATGCCCTGCTGCATATTCTGCAGGGGTACGGCAGTCAAGCAAAAAGCCATTGACGGGTAAATCTTTTATATCTTCTAAATAAAACTGGTGTGTTTTACCCTCTAAAATGTTTTCGGCAACATAGCCTATCATGTTCACGGGGTCTTTCGCACCAGAAAATGGCGGTGCGTAAGCAAGGTCTATTTCCGTCAGGTCGTAAACAGTCAGCTTTCCACGTTGTGCGGTGGCAAGCACGTCAATGCGTTTGTCTACCCCTTCATAGCCTGTTATTTGGGCACCATAAATTCTACCCTCGGGTGAGAATAATAGCTTTATAAACATCGGTTTTGCACCAGGGTAATATCCTGCATGGCTTTGTGAGAATACAAATGTCTTGTGGTAAGGCAATCTTTCTTCTTTCAGTTGCTTTTCGGTTAAACCAAATGCTGCAACTGTCATTTCACCCGCCAGCAAAATAGAAGTACCTTGTGCTTTACCATATTTTACTTCTTTTCCTACAATATTATCTGCCACAATGCGCGCTTGTTTATTGGCAGGCCCTGCCAGTGGTATCAGGGCAGGTTTCCCTGTTACAAAATGCTGTACTGAAACAGCATCTCCAAGGGCATATATATCTTTTATATTGGTTTCAAAATATTCATCAACCAATATTTCACCTCGCTCGCCAAGGGCAATACCGCTGTCTTTCAAAAAGTCAGTTGCGGGGCGCACACCTGCACTTGAAATAACCATGTCAGCAGGTATTGTTTTACCGCTTGCCAGCACAATCTCTCCATTTTCATATGCTACCATTGCTTGTTCTAAGTAAAGGTGTATGCCTAATTTGCGCAAATGGTTGTGCACGTCATAGCTCATGTCTTCATCAATGGTTTGTATCAAGTGGCTTTGCATTTCTACTATAGAAACATCTATGCCTGCTTTCAGCAAGTTGTCAGCCATTTCAACACCTATAAACCCACCACCAATTACCACGGCTGTTTTAGGTTTTTTGTCATTCATATAGTCTTTTATGGCATAGGTGTCAGCAATGTTGCGCAGTGTAAACACATTGTCTGCATCCATGCCTTTCATCGGTAAACGAATAGGCATTGCCCCCGGTGAAAGCACCAATTTATCATAACTTTCTGTATATTCTGTTCCGACTTTTACATTTAGCACAGTAACGGTTTTTGCCTGTGTGTTAACACTTGTAATTTTACTAAAAACACGCACGTCTGTATTATACCGTGCTGAAAAATGTTCGGGCGTATTTACCTGTAGCGCCGCTTTTTCGGTAATAACATCGCCGATATAATAAGGCAGCCCGCAGTTTGCAAAAGAGATAAATTCGTCTTTCTCAAACATAATAATCTCGGCATCTTCACTGTTTCTACGCAGCCGTGCAGCGGTACCTGCACCGCCTGCTACCCCACCTACAATTAAAACTTTCATAACCATCCTCCTGTTTTTACATGTAAAATGTATGTACTCATATTATAGCATGCGGCGCAAATAATCTATGAACGGTTTGTAAAAACTCTGTGCCCTTCTTGGCACGTTCATTTTTTTGTTGTAAAGTATAAGTAACCTTTCGAAAAGGAGTTGTTTATATGAAAGAAAAAGAATCTTTTTTCGCCAAAATACCAGCATTGCTTTCCAGTAAAGTATCTATTTTTATATATCTATTTTTGTTTTTCTATTTGGTGGTGTTTGCATTGCTTTGCACCTTTGTGCCCATGCTTTCGGCTTTTGCACCAAGTAGTAACACACAATTAATAATGGGCAACTACACCAATGTGTTAAGCGCACTTGGTGCTTCCATTGCGGCGGGTGCTGGCACAGCTGTGCATGGTAGCTTAAAAAAGCTACACCAAAAGCATGACGCTTTACAAGAAACCGTAAATGCCTTACATCAAAAAATAGATACGATGAAGAATGGTGAAGCATGAAATATAACCACGTGATACCAGCAACTTTTATGAAGCGTGTCAACCGTTTTTCTGCTTTATGCGAAATAAATGGCGTGGCAGAACTTGTGCATGTAAAAAACACAGGCAGGCTGAAAGAATTATTGATAGAAGGTACAACCGTTTACCTAGAGCATTCACAAAATCCAAACCGCAAAACTGACTTTTCTCTAATTTGTGTGCAGCGGCCCGACGGGCTTCTTGTTAATATTGACTCTACTGCGCCAAATACTGTTGTGCATGAAGCTTTGCAAACAGGGCAACTGCTTTTTCATGGTGAAAAGGCAAGCGTTATAAAACCTGAAAGCACCTATGGAAATAGCAGGTTTGACTTTTACATAGAAACTGCCACCTACAAGGGTTATATGGAAGTAAAAGGCTGCACCTTAGAGGTAGATGGCGTTTGCTTATTCCCTGATGCCCCCACCTTACGTGGTGAGAAACATGTACATGAATTAACCACCCTTGCCAAAGAAGGTTACCAAACCGCTGTTGTATTCGTGATACAAATGGACATAACCGAAGGGTATTTTACCCCCAACACCAAAATGCAACCAAGCTTTACACGGGCCCTGCAAGAAGCTAAAATGAGTGGTGTAGATATTTTGGCGTTTACCTGTGATGTAACGCAAGATGCACTAACCATTAAAAACAATTATCCCGTTATTTTATAGTTCATTCTTCAATCTTGATACAAAAAAGAGATACACCTAATTAGGTGTATCTCTTTTGTAGTGGTTTAATTGGTTTTTATTAGCTGGTTTGCCCTGCCATCGCAACAGCATCTTCTGCATATGCTTCGGCATCTTCTTCTTTTTCCAGTTTTGGAGAAGCATCCATCTCTGCCTTATCTGTATGCAAGTGGCATGCTACCCAGTGGTTTTCTTTCACTTCTGTTAGTACAGGGTTTACCGCTTGGCAATATTCTGTGGCATATGGGCAGCGCCCTGCAAAGTTACAACCCGGTGGTGGGTTAATAGGGCTTGGTACGTCCCCTGAAATAACTTGCGTTTTAGCTTGTGCCTCTTTGTCAGGGTCAGGAATGGGCACAGATGCCAAAAGTGCTTCAGAATAAGGGTGCAATGTGTTTTCATATATTTCATCACTGTCAGCAAGTTCTACCATGTTGCCAAGGTACATAACCGCAATACGGTCAGAAATATATTTTACAATGTTAAGGTCATGCGCAATAAACATATAGGTCAGGCCCAGTTCACTTTGCAAGTCCTTCAATAGGTTGATGATTTGAGACTGAATCGATACGTCTAGCGCAGAAATCGGCTCGTCGCACACAATAAATTCAGGCTCAATGGCAAGCGCACGTGCAATGCCAATACGTTGGCGCTGCCCACCTGAGAACTCATGCGGGAAGCGGTTGGCATGCTCACGGTTTAAGCCTACTTTTTCAAGTAATTCATATACCCGTTCTTGTCTTCTTTCGGGGGTATACATTTTATGAATTTCCATGCCTTCAGCAATAATGGTACCAACTGTCATACGCGGGTTGAGGGATGCGTATGGGTCTTGGAAAATCATTTGCGCTTTTTTAGAATAATGAAACCGCTGTTTGCTAGATGAAAGGTTTACTTCTTCGCCTTTGTAAGAAATGGTGCCTTCAGTTGGGTTATAAATGCCCATAACCGTACGTCCGAGCGTTGACTTACCGCAACCAGATTCACCTACAACACCAAGTGTTTCCCCTTTGTAAATATCTACTGTCACTTCATTTACTGCTTTTAATACTTGCCCTCTGCCCACGTTAAACCGTTTGCTGACATTTTGCAGGGTAAGCAATTTTTCAGTTTTTTCCATTATGCTTTGCCCTCCTCAGCTTGGTCTTTCGGGAAGTCAGGGTGTAGGCGCCAGCAAGATGCTGTATGCCCTTTGCCCACTGTTTGTGCAGGTGGCACTTGCTCTTTACAAATTTTCATGCAATAACGGCATCTACTTGCAAATTCGCAGCCCTCTGGTGGTGCATATAAGTCTGGTGGGGTACCAGGAATAGAAATAAGTTGTGCTCCCCTGTCAGTATCAATGGTTGGTAAGCTTTTCAGCAACGCCTCTGTATAAGGGTGTACAGGGCGGTAGAAAATATCTTCCGCTGTGCCGTGTTCCACAATTTTACCTGCATACATAACCGCAACATTATCTGCCAAGGTGGCAACAACGCCAAGGTCATGTGTAATTAAAATAATAGCAGTGCCGGTTTCTTCTTTAATCTTGCGCATCAGCTGCATAATTTGTGCTTGAATGGTAACGTCAAGAGCTGTTGTCGGCTCATCTGCAATTAACAATTTCGGGTTGCATGAAAGCGCCATGGCAATCATCACACGTTGGCGCATACCACCTGAAAATTGGTGCGGGTATTGGTCGGCACGTTCTTGGGCATTCGGTATTTGCACAAGTTCTAAAAATTGAATGGCCATTTCACGAGCTTCTTCTTTAGAAACTTTTTGGTGAATAACAATGGCTTCTGTTAGCTGTTTACCCACTTTCATGGTTGGGTTCAAGCAAGTCATTGGGTCTTGGAAAATCATAGATACAAGACGCCCACGAATATTTTGCATTTCTTTTTCGCTTGCATTTACAATATCAATATTATTTAAGTTGATTTCGCCCTCTTTAATACGAGCAGGCGGCATCGGGTTTAACTTCATAATGGTTTGTGCTGTAACACTTTTCCCACTACCAGACTCTCCTACAATGGCAAGTACTTCACCTTCTTTTACATCAAAGGTAACACCACGTACAGCATGTACTTCACCCGCATAAGAGTCAAACGAAACATGAAGATTTTTTACGTTCAAAACATCACTCATTTTTGTTTACCTCCTTAATTTCGGGTCGAATGCATCACGCAGAGCATCGCCAAGTAAGTTGAATGACAACATGGTTAAGCTGATGAACAGTGCAGGCATTGCCAGTTGAAGCGGATATTGCTGGAATACACGAATACCGTCATTCGCCAGTGTACCCCAAGAAGCCAACGGAATGGGAACACCAAGACCAATGAATGACAAGAAGGCCTCAGTAAAAATAGCACTTGGAATAGCCAGTGTAATATTGATGATAACAACACTTAAAATGTTAGGGAGCAAGTGCTTTGCAATAATACGGGCTGGTGAAGCACCCATTGCCTTTGCAGCAATTACAAACTCCTGTTCTTTCAAGCCAACTATTTGCCCACGTACAAGGCGGGCCATGCCCGTCCACCCAACGGCGGCATAGGCAATAATAATTGTTTGTATACCCGCAGGTAAAATGGTCATCAACAAAATAACAATCATCAAATACGGAATACCATTGATAATTTCTACAATACGCATCATCACAATGTCAACAGTGCCACCGAAGTAGCCCGCAATACCGCCGTATACAACACCAATTAAAAAGTTAACGGCAACGGCAGTAAACGCAATGAACATTGACACACGTGCGCCACTCCACACACGAACAAACAAGTCACGTCCAAGGGTATCAGTACCGAAAATATGTATATGTCCGTCAGTCGCATCTTTCCACATCCACCCTACTGATGTATGCGTAATATGCTGTTCGGAAACGGTGTAGGGGGCTACAATTGGAATAATAATGGCACATGCAATAATCAGTACCAAAAATACAATACATGCAATTGCAGTTTTATTGCGAAATAACCGCCCCATTGCATCTTTCCAATAGCTCATACTCGGGCGAGAGATTACTTCTGCATGGGAAGCGTCAGGGCCAACCCAATCAAACTTACTTTTTTCAATTTTTCCATTAATTGGTTTATCCATGCGTTAATCCTCCTTCCCGCCACCAAGTTTAATACGTGGGTCAATAAAGCCATATAGTAGGTCAACTACTAAGTTTGCCAATATTAAAAACGCACCGTAAAACATGGTTGTTCCAGCAATCATGGTATAGTCTTGCACTTGAATGCTGAGAACGAAGAATTTGCCCATGCCTGGAATATTAAAGATTTGTTCAATTACAAATGAGCCCGTTAGCACCGAAGCAATAATAGGGCCAAGCACTGTAATAATTGGCATAATGGCATTACGTACAGCATGTTTCCAAACAATTTGATTTTCTGACAAGCCTTTTGCTTTTGCAGTTTTGATGTAATCTTGTGAGAGAACATCTAGCATAGAGGTACGCATAAGCCGGCTAATTTGCGCTAAAGACCCAAGAGATAAAGCAAATGCAGGTAATATTTTAGCCGCCGCACTGCCCCACCCTGAAATGGGGAAAAAGCTAATGCCGAACCACTGGCGAAGTTTTAGCCCTAAGAAATATTGTAAGATAGCCCCTACAATAAAACTGGGTATAGAAACACCAAGTACCGCAAGAGACATCGATGCTGTGTCCCACACAGTGCCACGTTTTACAGCGGCAACTATGCCAAGAAATACACCCATGACCGCCGCAAAAATAACAGCACGAATACCAAGGTCAGCCGAATATGGGAATGACTGTCCGATAATATCTGTTACTGGGCGGTTGTAGTGCATAGAGATCCCAAGATCTCCTTTCAGCACGTTTGTAAAGTAAATCATAAATTGTTCGTGTAAAGGTTTGTCTAAACCATATTTTGCTTCCAGCGCACGCATTGTCGCTTCGGGTAATGCTTTTTCACCAATGAATGGGTCTCCTGGTAAGGCACGCATCATGAAAAAGGTTACCACAATTAAAACAAAAAGGGTCATTAGCGCATAACCAACACGCTTTGTAAAGTATTTTGCCAATTAAACCAACTCCCTCTATAAAAACAACCAAGCGGAGCTCCTCAAACTAAATAGAAGTTATATGCCAAGAGATGTTTTTACGTTTTTAAAACCACTAACTTAGGTAGAACATATATAAAAACATATTATGAAAAAGTAACAAACCCTTTACATAATAAATTTTTGTTTACTATTTTATAATGATAAAAGATGGCCGCATATTGTGGAATACACGGCCACTTTGTAATCATGTTGAAGCGTTCACTTTTTGTGAAAAATTTATGCTGCTTCGTCGGTTGTCAAGTATGCCCATCTGAGATTAATATCTTGGAACACGCCGCGGTGAATGCCAGCAACTTTGCCAGAGCAAACCCAGTCACGTGCGTCAAAGTAGATAGGACCAATTGGCATATCTTCCATTAACAAAACTTCAGCGTCTATCAAAATTTGCATACGTGCTTCAGGGTCTGTTTCAGCAGCTGCTGCAGCAATCAAAGCATCATATTCAGGGTTTGAATAACCTGTGTGGTTGTTACCGTTTCCTGTAACAAACAAATCAAGGAATGTGTTCGGGTCATTGTAGTCAGGTGCCCAGCCAGCAAGAACAATGTCAAAGTTTGCATTTTGCATTGCATCAATACGGCTTTTGAAAGGCATAGCATTTACAGTAACTTCCAAGCCAAGGTTTACTTCCCATTGGTTTTGGAAGAATGCAGCATATTTTTGTGCTTGGTCAGTATCATCACAGATGATAGAAGGTTTAAATGTTTCAAGTGTCAAACCTTCTTCTGCAAGGCCTTCTTCAAGAAGTGCTTTTGCAGCTACGAAGTCACGGTCAATCAATGTGCCTACTTCATCAGGGAAGTTTACATTTTCAAGACCAGCAACACCAGTTGGAGGTGTAAAGCTTGTAGCAACGGTAGAACCGTTCATTTTAATATTGTCAATGAAAGCTTGTGCGTCAACACCCATTGTCAAAGCTCTGCGGATTTTGGGATTGTCAAGGCCTTCAAGGCGTGTGTTGAATTCGAAGTACCAAACAGCACCAGTGCTATAAGAAATAACTGGATATCCTTCAGCTTCTTTTTGTTGTTTTTGTTCTGCTGTTAACAGTATCATGTCAAGTTCGCCTGCTTCAAAAGCATTCATTCTTGTGTTACTGTCATTCAACATAACAATTTTAACTTTAGGAATAGCAATAGCATCAAAGTCATAATATTGCTCATTCTTTTCAAGCATCATGTCAGCTTCGTGTGTCCAGCTTGTCATAACATATGGGCCATTGAAAATCATTTTGTCAGCGTCTGTACCATAGAAGATTGTACCGTCATCACCAAGTGTTGTGAGGTAGAATTCTTCGTTAACTGGCAAATAGCTATAGAATGTAAGTTGTGCCAAAGCATATGGTCTAAATGCTTCCAGTTCAACTTCAAGTGTTAAATCATCAATTGCTCTAACACCAAGTTCTTCAGGGGCCATGTTGCCTTCGTTAATGGCTTGGCCGTTTTTGAACATATAGCCAAATTCAGCATATTTTGCTGCTGTTGCAGGGTCAACCAAAAGTCTCCAAGCAAATACAAAGTCGTTTGCAGTTACTTGTGTTCCGTTTGACCAATAAGCTTCACGCAAATGGAACGTATAAGTCAATGTTTCTTCATCAAATTCCCATGTTTCTGCCATACCAGGAATAACGTTGTTATTTTGGTCAAGCATAACAAGGTTTTCCATTGTAGCACGAAGAACGTTACCAGATGTAGAGTCTGTTGTTAAAACAGAGAACATTTGGGGTGGTTCTTGTTGAATGTCAATGGTAATCATGTCAGCGTCTGGTGTGCCTGGGTAAAGTGCTTCTGCGCCACCATTGCCATTGCCGCCTGTGCAAGCTGTAAGCATACCTACAGTAAGTGCAAGGGCAAGCATAAGTGAAAGAATTTTTTTCATAGCTTCTCCTCCTAATTTGTATACTTTAAAGTTACTAAATATATAATATATACATAATAATATTCAGTAAACCTAGAGCATAGAGGAATTATAATCTTTTTTAGAATGTCTGTGCAACTTTTTCATCTGGTTTTGTTCAGTTTGTAACCTTTTTGTTACCGGGCATTCGTCAAAGCATACAGCTTCCTTGCTTTTTACATTATTGTATTCGGCAAGTTGACCATGTCCTTAACTCGTGTACAATTTTCGCATTACGATTTTTTACTTGTTTTCTTTTCAAAAACATATTTGAGCCGCAAAAGCATGTTCCCTTTGCAGCTCAAAATATCATTATGTATCGCTAAGCATGAATACAGCTCATTTCGTACATGTGCAGTTACTTTATGCAGCGTCTGTATCTACAATATAAGCATACTTAAATGTTGTTTGGAAGCCACGTACAATTTCGCCGTTAATTTTATCAGAAATAGCGTAATTGCGGTACATGCCGTACATTGGGGCAATAGCTGCTTCGTCAATTAAAATCTGTTGTGCTTCTGCAAAATAGCCTCTGCGAACATCTAAGTCCATTTCGTTTGCAGCTAGTTCAATCAGTTCATCATAGCGGGCATTGCTCCAGTTACCAGAGTTATTGCCGCCGCCTGTAATAAACATGTCTAGGAATGTATTTGGGTCATCATAGTCTGGGTACCAGCCTGAAACAATCAAGTCAAAGTCGTGGTTTGTCAATGCTTCTACACGGCTTTTACGTGGTACAATTTGTGCTTGAATTTCAACGCCAAGGTTTACTTTCCATTGTTCCAAAATGAATGCTGCTAGTTTCTGAGATGTATCATCATCGTCACAAATCATTTTGTATTTATTCAGGTCTTCAATGGTCAACCCTTCTTCTGCAAGGCCTTCTTCAAGCAATCTTTTTGCTTCTTCAGGGTTATATTCAAATAATGGTGAATTATCTATCGCTGTGAATGCACCATTGTCAATAGAAGCAGGTACAAGTGCGTATGCAGGTTGGCTTGAATCTTTCAAAACATTATCACATAGAGATTGATTGTCAATTGAAAGCATTAATGCTCTGCGAATTTTAGCATTGTTGAACCCTGGTTTTTCAACGTGGAATTGAATGTACTTCACGCCGTTAGAGTTATATGTTCCAATACGTGCGCCCTCAGCTGTTAATTGAACCACTTGGTCACCAGTAATGTCGTTCATGTAGTCAAGTTCGCCAGCTTCAAACATGTTCATTGCTGTGTTTTTGTCAGAAATCATTTTCCAAATAAGTGTTTCAATTTGAATGATGTCTGCATCATAGTAATTTTCATTTTTCACCAAAATAATTTCTTCTTCGTGGCTCCATGTTTCAAGTGTATAAGCACCATTTGTTAAAATTTTGCTTGCATCTGTGCCATATTCATCACCAAACTCATTGTAAGCATCTTCGTTTAGTGGAACAAGTGTCATAAATGCAAATACATTGAGTGCATATGGGCAAGGTGCTTCCATTTGTACTTCAAATGTAAAGTCATCTACTGCTTTAACACCTAGTTCTTCAGGTGTTACTGTGCCCTCGTTCACTGCACGGCCATTTTTAAATACATAACCAAAATATGCATATGGTGCAGCAAAAGCAGGGTCAACTAGTGCTCTGTAAGCAAATACATAGTCATTCGCTGTTACCTGTACACCGTTTGACCAATAAGCATCTTCACGCAAATTAAAAGTGTAGGTGTAGGTTTCTTCGTCATAGGTCCAGTCAATAGCGCCGCCGCCGACAAGCTCACCCTCTGCGTTACGAATGATCAGGCCTTCCATGGTATGCCCGAGAATAAGCCCTGATACTGATTCTGTGTTTAGTGTAGAGAACAATTGTGCTGGTTCTCCACCAAGGTTAAGTGTAATAGAGTCTTTTCCCGGCGTACCTGGGAAAGCTCCGTTTGGTGTTGTACTTGCATCATCTTTGTTGCCGCAAGCGGTCAACATACCGAAAGACAAAGCCGCAGCAAGTACCATTGCCAATACTTTCTTCATGTTTTTTACCTCCTCATTAGTCTCCGCAGGCAGTGCTCGCTATGTCTTTCATAACGAAAGTCACTGTTATGTGGATATTGCGACAATTATAGTTACTCTGCCATAAAAAAGCAACTTTTTTTGTGCATTTTTACTATTTGCACAAACAACTGTTTTCAAATGACGGACTATTTGTTACTAATAACAAATAATTCATCAAAAAAAGAACAAAATTCTGCAATTCATTCGTTAAATAAATAATTTACAGTGTTTTATTCTTTATATTTAAATAGTGATGAAATTTTGTTTTGTTCGTTATATATGCATCTGTGCTACACGAAAACCAATTGCACCAAAACCATATACACGCACGTACCGCACAAAATGGCAGGCAACGTTTTTCGCTTGTATACATATAGCCCAATTACTACCACACTTGCTAACAGTTCAGGCAGGGCAAATGGCCATGCGAACAAGCTTGCGTTTTTCAAACAGTAAATAACAAGCATTGCCATCACCGCAGGTGGTATCACCTTTCCCAAATATAAAATGGTATCGGGCGGCGTTTTTCCATTTCCAAATAGTAAAAACGGGGCGCTTCTTGTCAAAAAAGTTACCACAGCAATAATGGCTATCGTCATGAAGATGGAAACGTTATTCATGCTTCGTCTCCCCTTCCGTTGCAGCAAGTTCTTTTTGTAAAGTCGGTTTAAATAGTAATAATATCACCATTATAAAAAACAAGGCGGGTATTAGCATATTTTGTGCGCCGAACAATGCTAAGCTAAGCACTGTTACTATGGCACCAATTACAGCAGGTTTACGGCTTGGAAAACTTAACCATTGCTCAGTAGCAATGCAAATAAACATTGCCGTCATGGCAAAGTCAATGCCAGTTGTATTAAAGCTGATCAAATTGCCTACAAACGCACCTATGCCTGTTCCCACTAGCCAGTAAAGATGATTTAATACCGCAATGGCAAAAAAGTACTCCGCTGGGTCAACTTCTTTTGGCAAGTTATCATCTACCAGCAGTGCATAGGTTTCATCAGTTAAAGAAAACACCATATACCATTTTTTGAACCCTTTTATATCTTTCAGCTTTTCTATTAATGAAAGCCCATATACAATATGCCGTAAATTCACTGCAAGGGTCATCAATGCAACTTGCAATGCACCCATGCCCGCTTGTAAAATATTAATGGCCACAAACTGCATAGACCCTGCATATACAACTAAGCTCATCAGCAAAGCCCAGCCTGCCGCAAACCCGCTGCTGCAAAACAAAAGCCCAAACGCTATACCCGTTGTTAAATACCCCACTAGCACAGGCACCGTTGCAACAAAAGCTGCTTTTATTGTTTTTTGCAAGCGCACCGCCCCCTTTGTTCTTTCAATTTATTATAAATTCTTTTTGATATCTGTCAATCATAACAGGGCATCATAAGTGTTTTTTCAAAGCCATTGTAAAAACATTCTTTTTTCTATATAATTATAAGTAACATAATGTAAAACGAGGTGACAAATATGTTTCCCCTACCAAAAGACATGCAACATGCTGCCAAAGCCGCTTATAAAAAGGCTGTTCACTATGGCGAAGAAGCAGGTAGCTACCTTGCAACCCAAACTGCAAAATTAAAAAAGCAAACCACAAGAAAAGAGGAGCCGTTTATGAAAAAGTCTACCATTATTGCCTTAATTGCGTTCATTGCTGCCGCCGCTGGTGCCCTTGCAGTTGCGTACTATTATTTGCGCCGCCGTGAAGCAGAGCTTGATGATTTTGAAGATATGCTTTTGTATGATGATTATTACCCTGAATATGCTGAAGAAGTTGAGCTTTCTGAAGACGAACAATAAAGCATACCTGAGGCGCATAATATGACCATTACAGTTCGCAACTTTATGCCTGCTGACTGGCAAGCTGTTGAAAAAATTTATACCGATGCTATTGCCAAAGGTATTTCTACCTTCACACGCTCCTGTCCTTCTTATGAAGAATGGGATGCTTCTCACTTGCAAAACGCACGGTTTGTTGCCACGAACGAGCATGGCGATGTCATCGGGTTTTCTACCTTATCTCCTACTTCTTCTAGGGTGCCTTACCGTGGCGTATGTGAAGTAAGCGTTTATGTAAACGAGCGATATCGCAAACAAGGCATTGGAAAACTTCTATTACAAACCCTTATTGATTATGCTGAAGGCCATACCATTTGGACATTGCAAGCGAGTATCTTCCCTTTCAACACCGCCAGCATTGCCTTGCATGAGGCATGCGGTTTTCGTAAAATGGGTGTGCGAGAAAACATTGCGAAAGATATTTTTGACACTTGGCAAAGCACTGTTTTAATGGAGCGCCGCAGCACAACAATTTTTTAATACAAAAAAGGAGCTTGTAAGCTCCTTTTTATTTTGTTCTCATTTGCATTTATTAAATAACAGGTGGAAATGGTGTATTCCCAGCACTCGAGTCTTCTGTGTACCCTTGTTCCACCCCAGGGAATGCCTGCGGCGCTGGCGTTACCCCTGTTACCACACGTGGCACAGGCACAGCGCTCATGCGCTGCATACTTGTTTGTGGTGCTGTTTGTGCGTCTTTTGAAACTTGCCCCGCTACTGACACAACGCCAAATACCAAAAATAACATTCCCATGCCAATGGAACTAAACAATGCCCCTACAAATCCACCAAAGTCTAGTGTCATATTATGTACCAATCTACGAAATGCTTCAAAAAATGGAACACCATAACCACCGCTTATAGCCGCTACAAGCACAAGTATCAAGGAAAGAAAAGAAAATACCGTAGCAAGAACAGTGGCAATTTGCGTTTTTGGCCCTTTTGCCATTTTATACCCTTGGTAAGATGCCAACGGAATGAGCATTACTAAAATATAAAGTATGTAATCAAACGCATAAACGGTAAAAATAGTTGGAAGCGCCCCGACAATGGCACCTATAAAAGCACCTAGTACACCCATTGCCATATTACCCTGATTACTTTTTGTGTTTACCGTACCCGCATTATTAGCTAAGCAGTCACTGTGCACAGGTACATATTTATCTCCCTGCAATACAATTTGGTCACAGTTTTCTTGCCCGCAAACAGCGCAACGTTCTTTCACACGTACACCCGCCGCATTCATGGCCGAAGTTATCGCATAAAAAACTTGTTCACCAACCGCATAGGCTTCATTTTGCGTGTACGGAAATGTCACTTCAATATTGCCTGATACAGGCACTGTTAGCGTAACGCCATTTCCTTTATACTGTGCATTGATATTTTGAATATCTGACGCTTGCAAAGCACCTTCTGTTAAAAATACCGCTTTCACACCATCTTTCATGGCGGCGCCCATTCTCACCTTTGTAATGCTCATAGAAACAGGATAACCATTCAGGTACCCATAGGCCGCTTTCCCATTTTGGTAAAACCCATTCCGCTGGGCAATATCATGAAACTCCATTGATGTCATTTTGTTATCCCCCTGTTTTATCCGTCTTTTATAAAAGAACTATGCCTTTGTAACGCTCTTTTATTAATTACATTTTATATTATATAAGCATTGTGTGTACAGTTGCAATGTTTTTTCAAAATAACTTGCATTTTAAAAATAAAAGTGATATTATAAAATGCACTGTTACGGCACTGAAGGAGGTGGGTAGTATGCCAAATATTAAATCTCAGAAAGACCGCGTAAAGCAAAGCAAGAAAGAAACGCTTCGCAATAAAGCTATTAAATCAAACTTAAAAACAGTTGTAAAAAAGGCTAACGCCGCCACTGCCACCGGAGACGGGCAGGCAGAAACCAAAGCCGCCGTTATCGCCGTAGCGAAAGCCGCACAAAAAGGTGTTATTCACAAAAACACGGCTGCACGTAAAACTTCTAAACTTATGAAAAAGGCAAACCAAGCCGGCGCATAATTGAAAACTGTTAAGCTGTTTCTGAAAAGAAGCAGCTTTTTTATTTTCTTGTTTCTATTTTGTACAGGTAATATTTTTAAAAGTGTACAGGTTTTACAAAATTGCCGCTCTGCCCTTTTGTTTCATTGAAGGACATTTCACAAATAGTTACAATGAAGGTATATGAAGTAAAGGGGTTGTTTGCAATGGCTGACATTTCTGCACAAACTGTTTTAATGGAAGTTTTAAGTTTGAATCCGCTTTTTCACCGCACCATTATTCGCCCAATGGAAACGTGCCGTATTGTAGACTTAACGCCTACCCAAATGCGCACGCTTTATTCTCTTGCCGTACATGATCATATTCCGATGGGGTCTCTTGCGGAACATTTGGATATTTCGAAACAGCAACTTACAAAAGTAATTGATATTTTGGTGGAAAAAGGTTACGTCGAGCGGGTTGTAAATGCGGCAAATCGCCGCCAAGTTGTTGTGCAACTTTCTGCAAAGGGCGCCACCCTTGTTGACAATGTGCTTGCTACCATTGCTGATGACCTAGAACCTTCTTTTTCAAAATTCACTGAAGAAGAAAAAGAAGCTTTTTATAATGCGTCTATCACTTTAAAAAAGCTGATGGAACATATTAATTACGACCTTTAAAAGCGAGCCGCTTTTATAAAAGGCATTTTGCTTTCTTGATTTTACAATTTGCTTGTTTTTTATTTACAAGTTCATGCAGTTTTCACGTTACATGTTCACACAAAAAAGAGTATACTATAAGTACAAAGTAATTTTATTTTGTAGCACTACACTACTTCAAACAACAAAAGGAGCGATTGCTTATGAAAAACCGCGTTATCACCATTGGTCGTCAGTTCGGAAGCGGAGGGCATGAAATTGGCATGCGTTTGGCAGAAGAATTAGGGTTTGAATTTTATGACAAAAAGCTGGTTACCCTAGCCGCTGAACGTACAGGTGTTATACCCGAGGCATTAGAGGAAGCTGACGAAAAAGCAACCAACCCATGGCTTTATGCCACTATGGAAACAGGCGGCATGTCTATGTACAGCCCCACCAGTTCTAATGACAGATTGTTTGAACTACAAGGTAAAATTATAAAAGAAGCTGCTGCAAGCGGTGATTGTGTGATTGTAGGCCGCTGTGCAGACTATGTATTGCGCAATGAAGACATTGAATTATATAACGTGTTTATTTGCGCCCCGCTTGACACACGCATTGCACGCAAGCAAGCCCAAGAAAAATTAGACGAAGGCGACGCAAAAGCACTGGTGAAAAAGGTAGACAAACAACGCCGTACTTACTACAACTATTACACAGGGAAAGACTGGGACAGCCCTGAAAGCTATGATATTACCGTAAACAGTAGCCGCCTTGGCATACCTGATACTGCAAAGCTACTGGCTCAAATCTTCAAAAAATAAACGTTCATATAAAAAAGAGCAGGTTTTCAAACCTGCTTTTTTCTATTCTTTCCATTCAACTGTATAAGTAAAGTTATACTCTTCTTGTAAGGCTTTTACTTTTGGCTCGTTGTCTTCAATAAAAGTCTCTGTATAGGTAGACTTTCCCTCTTTTTTATAATCCTCTAAAATAGCTGTCAGCTTCGCCCAACATTCTTCATGTTTTGGCTCGGTTGCTTCATCAAGCTTAATCACAAATTCTTTGTGTTTTGGTATTCTTGCTTTCATAATATAAACACGCTTACCCCTTCTTTTGTTTCTACCACGTATTTATATCATGTTTTCCGCCACTTGGTCAAGTAAAACTAGCCAAGTGCTACGTCTAAAATCATCATTAATACAAACCCTGCCATAACACCCAACGTGCCAGGGTGTGAATGCTCACCCAAATGCGCCTCAGGTATCAATTCTTCCACCACCACATACATCATCGCGGCAGCGGCAAAGCTAAGCAGCCACGGCATATACGGGCCAATAAACCCTACCATCAAAACGGTTAAAATACCAAAAATTGGCTCGACAATACCAGATGCCGCACCCCATAAAAAAGCCTCCCCCCGAGACATCCCTTCTTGCCGCAGTGGCAGTGAAATTGCCGCACCTTCTGGGAAGTTTTGTATGCCAATGCCAAGCGCCAACGCTAAGGCTGCGCCAACCCCCGTGTTATTTTGTGCCGCAAGTGCACATGCCAGCCCAACCGCCATGCCCTCAGGTATGTTATGCAGCGTTACCGCAAGCACCAGCATCACTGTTCGGGAAAGCTTGCATTTAACACCCTCTGCTTCGTCGCAGCCGATATGTAAATGTGGCATTACGTTGTCAAGCAGCATTAAAAACAGCGCGCCCAAAATAAAGCCGCCTGCCGCCGGAATCCAGCCGATTTGACCCGCTGCCTGTGCCTCATCGATC